>CAZGUW010000013.1:0-15081 GCA_964528705.1 uncultured Geminicoccaceae bacterium | reverse complement strand
GAAAGACCGCCGGATCGCGCACGAGGGCCCGACCCAGCGCCACCCGCTGTTGCTGGCCGCCAGAGAGCTGGCGGGGCTTCCGGTCGAGATACTCCTCGAGGTGCAGCAGCTTCGCCACTTCCGCCACCCTGGGTCCCCGTTCGGGCTTCGGAACACGGCGCTTCCGAAGCGGATACTCGATGTTCTGCGCCACGGTCATGTGCGGGTAGAGCGCATAGGACTGGAAGACCATGGCGATGTCGCGCTTGCCCGGGGCGATGTCGTTGACCACGCGATCGCCGATGCGGATCGTGCCCGAGGTCGGCATCTCGAGCCCGGCGAGCATGCGCAAGGATGTGGTCTTGCCGCAGCCGGAGGGGCCGAGCAGGCTGACGAACTCGCCGGATTCGATCCGCAGGTCGAGATTCTCGACGGCGACCGCGGCACCGAACGCCTTTCTCACGCCTTCGAAGACGACCTCGGACAGAGCACTAACCTTTCACGCCGCCCGCGCCGAAGCCGCGGGTCAGGTATTTCTGCAGGAAGGCGAAGGCGACGATGAGCGGCAGGCTCATCATGACGGAGGCGGCCATCAGGAGCGACCATTCGATGTTGAAGGCCGAGATCAGCATGGTCATGACGCCGGTCGTGAGCGGCCGCGCACTGTCGGTGTTCACCAATACCAGGGCGTAGAGATACTCGTTCCAGGCGAGAATGGCGGTGAAGAGGGCGGTCGAGATGATGCCCGGCAGCGCCTGGGGGAGGATGACGTCGATGAAGGCCTCCATGCGGCTGGCACCGTCGACGAGCGCTGCGGCCTCGAGGTCGTCGGGGATGCCGGCCATGAAGGACCGCAGCAGCCAGAGGGCGTAGGGCAAGGCGAAGGTGGTGTAGGCGAGGATCAGGCTCCAGAGCGTGTTGGAGATACCCATCTGCACCATCAGCAGATAGAGCGGGATGATCAGCACCACCGACGGCAGGAGGTAGGTGAAAAGAACGAGCTGGGCCAGCCGCTCGCGGCCGGGATAGCGAAAGCGGACGAGGCTGTGCGCACCGAGCGTGGCGAGCGTGATGACGAGAAGCGTGGTGCCGAGGGCGAGGAAGATCGAGTTCCGCATGTAGGTAAGGAACGGCGTCTCGACCAGGAGCCGGCGATAGTGCTCGAAGGTGATCTCGGTCGGCCAGAAGCTCGGCGGGATGCGGAAGAGCTCGGTCTGCGGCTTGATCGAGGTGAGGATCATCCAGATGAGCGGGAAGGCGACCAGCAGGACGAGTGTCCAGGCCACCAGGTTGAAGGCGATCCGGCCGGGGAGCGAGGACCGGCGCATCAGGAACTGCCCTCGTCGCGGGTCGTGCGGCGCAGATAGAGGATCATGAAGGCCAGCATGACCAGCATCATGAGGACGGCGACCGCCGAGGCGCCGCCCATCTGGTTGAGCGCGAAGGCCTCCTTGTAGACCATGAGCGACAAGGTCTGGGTCGAGATGACCGGGCCGCCGCCGGTCAGGAGATAGATCAGGTCGAACTCCTTGAAGTCCCAGATGGCGCGCAGCATGACGATGACGACGAGCACGTCGCGAAGTTGCGGCAGGGTGATGTCGAAGAAGCGGGCGACCGGCCCGGCGCCATCGATCTCGGCCGCCTCGTAGAGCGCGTCCGGGATGGACTGCAGCCGGGCCAGCACGGCGATGACCACGAAGGGGAAGTACTTCCAGGCACCCACCAGGATGATGCTGAGCATGGCATTCGGCATCGAGCCCAGCCAGTCGAGCGGCATGTCGAGGATACCGAAGCGCATCAACGCGTGGTTCAGAACTCCATAAAGGTCGTTGAAAACCCACCGCCAGACGAGGACCGCTACCACGGTCGAGACGAAATAGGGGAAGAGCACGAGGCTCCGGGCAAGCGGGCGGAAGAGCAGGCTCTGGTTGAGGACCAGCGCCATGGCGACGCCGAGGACGATCTGCAGCGTCAGCGTGCCGACTGTCCAGACCAGCGTGTTGCGCAGCGAGATCCAGAACTCGCCCTTGGCGAGGAGGCTCTGGTAATTGGCGAGGCCCACCCACTCGCCCTGCAGGGTCGGGGTGTAGATTGAGAAGAGGCTGAGATAGATGGCGGAAAGCAGCGGGTAGACGATGACGGCCGTGAAGACGAGGACGGTCGGTGCGATCAGCAGCACGCCAAGGATGCTGTATTTAGTATCAAGGGAGAGACGTCGCGAAGAGGTGGCGCCGGCCATCGTTCAGCCGCGGCCGAGCAGCGCTGCAGCATCGTAGTGGAGCGTCTGCTCCGGCACCAATTTCCTCCTACCGCGCTGCCGGTCCGGTGCGGTTTGCATTGCGAACAATTGTTCGCAGTTATCGGGTCGATGCTCCCGGCGCGCAACAGCAAAGAGGTCTGTGCGCCGCCTGCACCATGCAGGCGATCGTGGCAGGAATCGGCTCAAGGAGGGACGGGGCGGGGTCGGCAGGAAGGCTCCGAGCATGCTCCGACGGGCATCCAGCGAGGGTCGGCTGAGACCGGTTCGGCCCTCCCGGACGGGCGTCGCGAGCATGCTCGGTACCGACGTACGTATCAGGATTTCATGATGTCGTCGATACGACTGGCGGTTTCGCCGACCACCGTCGCAATATCTTCGTCATTGAGGCAAACGCGCTGCACCATTTCGGCCAGCACGTTGCTGTTGACGATTTCGCCGGCCTTGGGGTTCGGCTTGTGACCGGCGCTCTCCCAGCCCAGATTGTTGCCGGCGGCGGCCGCTGACGCCATGAGCTCGACCTCGGCCGAGTACTGCTGGATGATCGGATTCTCCTGGTACTGCGGCATGGGTGCGATGGTCTTCAGTACCGGCAGGACGTGGCCGGGGGCGGCCAGCAGCTGCTTGATGTAGCCTTCTGGCTCGAAGAGGAAAGCGGCGAAGGCCTTGCTTTCGGCCATGTTCGGGGCGGCCTTGGGGATGAAGACGCTCGGGAAGTCGTTGAAGGTCCAGGGCGGCACATCGGCCGAGATGCGCGGATAGGTGGCGCAGGTGATGGTGTCGGCGATGCCCGGATTCTGGGTCGAGACGTTCTGCAGCACGCGGCCGGTATAGATCCCGGTCGCGGTGGCGCCGCTGACGAAGGCGGTGAGGCTCTCACCCCAGCTGTAGCCGGTGGCACCGGGCGGGCAGAGCTCCCGCATCGACTTGTAGAACTCGAGCGTGTTCTTCGTCTCGTCGCTGTCGAGCGCCACCTCGAGGTCGGGCGTGCAGATCTGCCCGCCGCCGAGGTGGATGAAGCCGATGATGGTGAGCGACGTCATGCTGTTGGCGCCATAGGGCAGAGGCGCGCCGTAGATGCCGCCGCCCTGCATGGCCTGGCACGCGGCGCGGAGCTCGTCCCAGGTGACCGGAATGTCGGCAATGCTGGCCTTCGCCATCAGGTCCTTGCGCACCCAGAGCATGTTGGCGGCGCTGTTGCCGATGCCGGTGCCGGCATATTGGCCGGGATCGACCTCGTAGATGCGGTTGGCATCGGGATAGAACTTGTCGGTCCCGATTGCCTCGATGACCTCGTTGAAGGGCTCGAGCAGGCCATTGACCCAGTAGTTGGAAACGGCGAATGACGGCAGGTGAGTGACGACGTTGGGGACCTCGCCGCTGGCGAAGGCGGCCGCAAGCTGCGGTGCGTAGCCCTCGTCGGAAGTTTTCTCGAAGACGACCTTGACGCCGGGATGGAGGGCCTCGAAGGCGGCGATCTGGAATTCGTAGGCGGCGAGCTGCTCGGGCGAGGCTTGTGGCGACCACCAGCGGATCGTCACGTCCTGCGCGCGCGCCGGGCGTAGCGGCAGAGCAGCGGCGAGGCCCATGGCCGATGTGCCGGCGAGCATGCGGCGGCGACTGAACGGCGTTCCGACGATGGTCATCCTGTGGCTCCTCCCGGGATTTGCGCTCGCAGCGATTTGCAATGCGAACAACCGTTCGCAATTATCGGGGGGAGGATGGCCGTGCGCAACGGCAAAGACGTGCAGGGACCGGACAAGGCCATGGCGCAGAACGGCGACGATCGGGATTTCGTCAACTCGCTGGCGCGCGGGCTCGAGGTGATCCGCTCCTTCACCCGCGCCAGACCCCGAATGACGTTGAGCGAGGTGGCGGCCGAGACCGACCTGCCGCGGGCCGCCGTGCGGCGATTCCTCTTGACCCTGGTACGCGAAGGCTATGCCGCGACCGATGGCAAGCTCTTCCAGCTCCGACCGAAGGTGCTCGAGCTCGGCTATTCGGTCATCGCCTCATTGAGCATCGTCGAAGTGGCACAACCCGTGATGGCCGATGTCTCGGCCCGCCTCAACGAGAGCTGCTCGGTAGCCGTGCTCGATGGCGACGAGATCGTCTACGTGGCACGCAGCAACGCCAAGCGCGTGGTGAACATCGCCGCCACAATCGGCGGCCGCTTGCCGGCCTATGTTACCTCGATGGGGCGGGTGCTGCTGGCGGCTCAGGAAGATGCAGCGCTCGATGCCTACCTCGCGCGGGTGTCGCCCGAGAAGCTGAATGCCCGGACCGTCACGAGCCGGGTCAAGCTGCGCGATGCCATCCTCGAGGCCCGACAGAAGGGGTGGTCGCTGGTCGACCAGGAACTGGAGCCCGGCCTCTGCTCGATCGCCGTGCCGCTCAAGGACCGGGCCGGTCGGACGCTTGCTGCACTTGCCATTGGCGCGCCGTCCGGTCGGGTGGACGCCGCGACCATGCGCGAGCGCTTTCTCCCCGTCCTCCAGGACGCGGCGCAGCAAATGGCCCTGGCCATGCCCGAGTAGCAGACGGTCAGACCGCGGGAACGGCGGCGCGAAACCGGTCGGCAGAGTACAGCGCGAGGTCGAGCTCCGGCCGGCGGCCGAGCATGTGGTCGGCGACGAGGCGGGCGACGAGCGGCCCGAGCGTGTAGCCGGCATCGCCCGGCAAGGCCACGAAGAGGCCGGGTCGCCCGGGCACCGGTCCAAGCACCGACCGGCCGTCGGTCGTGGTGTTGATCCCGGCCCAGGAGCGCAGCAGCCGGGCGCGCGCGACCTCGGGCACGATATGCACTGCGAGGCCGAGATTGCCTGCGAGGCTGGTGCGCAGCACTTCGGGCGGGCGGCCGCCTCTGCCGGCCCGCGCCGGCCAGCCACCGCCGATGACGAGCTGGCCCGTAGCGAGCTGCTTCATCGTGATCATCCGCTCGGCGTGCTGGACGAGGTGGCCGATCAGCGGGACCGCCGGCTCGGTGACGTTCATGTGCAAGGGCTCGGCCGCGGTCGGCACACAGACGTCGAGCGGGGCGAGGAGGGCGCCCGTACCGGCGCCGGCGGCGATCACCACCCGTCCCGCCCGGGCCGGGCCGGCATCGGTTCGCAGAGCGTAGCCAACCCTGTCCGGTCTGATGTCGAGAACGCGGGTGCCCCGATGCACGGCGACGCCGGCTGCCCTGGTCGCCGCCGCAATGGCGGTATTGGCGGCCAACGGATCCACTTTGCCCTCGCTGGCACAACGCTCCGCACCGACCACGGTCGGGCCGAGATAGGGTGCGATCCGGTCGAGCGCAGGGCGATCGAGGATCTCGACCTCGAGGCCCAGCTTTCGCTCGCGCGCCGCCTTCTCGCGCAGGAAATCGAGCTGCTCCTCGTCCTCGGCCACCATGAGTCCACCGGTGAGCTGGAGGTCGATGTCGGTCGGCAGCAGCTTCGTCAAGTGCTGCCAGTGGCGGACGGCGAGAGGATACATCGGCAGGGCCGCCTCGACGCCCGGCAGGAGCTCGGGGAAGCGGCGGATGAGCCGGCTCTGGATCTGGACGTGCAGGCTGCCGGCATTGGCCGTGGTGCCGGCGTCGTTGCCGTCGTCGAGGACCGCCACCTCGACACCTTCGAGGGCGAGGAACCAGGCGAGGCAGAGCCCGACGATACCGCCGCCGATGACGACGGTTTCGTTGTCGAGGAAGGGCGGCTCGGCCACGCCTCGTTCAGTCGGGCTCGAAGAGGTCGGGTTGCGCCCGGCGGCAGCGCTCGAGCGCCATGAGCGCGCGGTCGCGCCAGGCGGTGCGTGCCTCCCAGGCGTCGAGCGGCAGGCGCGCCCGGCGCTCGGCCGCTACCCTCGCCATGAGCTCGGGCGTCCATGGATCGTTCTGGCCGCGCTCCGCCCCCATCCGGGCATAGGCCGGACCCATGCGCCGGGCGTGCGCCTCGATGCCGCCCCGGATGTTCAGGTCTGCCGTCTCGAACGGCCCGATCACTGCCCACCGCCGGCCGAGCCCGGCGCGCATCACGGCATCGACGGCTTCCACCGACGCCACCCCGTCGCGCACGAGGCAATAGGCCTCGCGCAGCACCGCACCCTGGAGCCGGTTGAAGACGAAACCCTCGGCCTCCTTCTCCAGCCGTACCGGCACCATGCCGGCTGCCTCGAGGAGGACGGCGGCGGCTTCCACAATCTCGCGGGCGGTGAAGGGTGCCGGGACCAGCTCGGCCACGGGCAGGAGATAGGGCGGATTGCCCGGGTGCACGACGAGGCAACGTGCCCGGCCGGCAAGGTCGGCGGCAATGGCCGAGATCGGGATGGCGGACGAGGCGCTGGCGAGCACGGCCGCAGGCGGTGCCAGCCGGTCGAGCTCGGCGAAGAGGCCGCGCTTGAGGGCCGCGTCCTCGGGCGCGCATTCCTGGACGTAGGCGGCGCCGGCCAGGGCCCCGGCGAGGTCGGACGTGCCGGCGATGCGGCCGGCTATGGCGGCCGTCGGCTCGTTCAGGAGGTCGAAGGCGGCGAGGTCGGCGAGCCGGGACTCGATCAGGCGGGCGGCCGGCTCGAGGCGGGCGGGGTCTGCATCATACAACCGTACCGCGTGGCCGGCCCGGGCGAAGACGATGGCGAAAGCGGTGCCGATGCTGCCGGCGCCGATCACCGCGATCGGATGTGGCGCGATCTTTTCCAACTGGCTGCCCTCGTCTAGCTTGGTGTGCGCAGAGCGCACGTTTGTGCTCTTCTGCGGAGGCAGGACGGTGGCTGTCAAGCGGCGGACAGTCGGGCAAAGGGATGCAGGTATGGGGCAGGACTTCACCGGGCGGGCGGCGCTGGTCACAGGTGCCGCCACCGGCTTCGGCCGGCGCATTGCCGAGCTCCTGGCTTCGGCCGGAGCCGAAGGCGTCACCTTCGACCGGGTAGCGCACGAATCGCCAACGGGCTTCTTCACGGTCACCGGAGACGTAGCCCTCGAGGCCGATCTCGCGCGAGCCGTCGCAGCGGCGGTCGACCGGTTCGGCCGGCTCGATCTCGTCGTCGCCAATGCCGGCATCGTGCCACCCTGGCGGGAGACGGAAGCGCTCGACCTCGACGAATGGGACCGGGTCTTTGCCGTCAATGTCAGGGGCGTGGCGGTCACGCTAAAGCATGCGGTGCCGGCGCTCCGGGCTGCCGGCGGCGGGGCGATCGTCGCCATGGCGTCGATGAACGCGGCGCGGGCGCATCCCCGGCAATGCGCCTATACGGCTAGCAAGCATGCGGTGCTCGGCATCGTTCGCGCCACCGCGCTCGACCTCGGCCGGCACGGTATCCGGGTCAACGCTGTGGCTCCGGGGCCGGTGGCCACCGCGGCGCTGGTTGAGCGGATGACCAGCCGGGCGGCCGCGGGCGGCCTCGGGGTCGAGGAGGCGCTCCGCCGGCATGCCGAGGAGACGGCGCTCGGCCGGATGGTGACGGAGCAGGACGTGGCGGAAACCGTGCTCTATCTCCTGGGGCCAGAGGCGCGCGGGTTGACTGGGCAGATGCTGACCGTCGATGCGGGGCTGGCTTGAGCGGTCGGCGGGTCGAAACCAACGGCATCGCACGCGCCGGCGAGTCGGTCGCGTTTGCTTTCGAGGGCCGGCAGGTCGAGGGCCTCGTGGGCGAGAGCCTGGCTGCGGCGCTCACGGCCGCCGGAATCGTCGACTGGCGCGGCACCAAGACCGGTGACCGGCGCAGCCAGTTCTGCGGCATGGGGGTTTGCCAGGAATGCCTGGTCCAGGTCGACGGGCGGCCGGCCGAGCGCGCCTGCCTGACACCGGTGGTGCCGGGGCTCGACGTGCGGCGCCAGAGCTACGCGGTCGACCTGGCCGCCGCCACCGAGCCAGAGGCCCGGACACGGGCCGAGCTGGCGCCGGACATATTGGTCATCGGTGGCGGTCCCGCCGGGCTCGCCGCAGCCGAGGCCGCAGCGTCGGCCGGAGCCGACGTCGTGCTGGTCGACGAGCGGGCGAGCCTTGGCGGGCAGTACTTCAAGCAGCTGGCCTCGAGCCATCGGTTCACCGGCCCTGCCACCGACGCGCAGTTCCGGGCCGGCCTCGAGCTGGTGCGGCGGGTGGAAGCGCTGCCGGTCCGTATCATTCCGGAAGCACTGGTCTGGGGTGCTTTCGGTGCCGACGAGATCGGCGTTGTGGCGACGGGGACCAGTTGGCTCATCCGGCCACGGCGGCTGGTTCTCGCGACGGGCGCCTATGAGCGGGGCGTTCCGCTGCCCGGCTGGACGCTGCCCGGGGCGATGACCACCGGCGCCTGTCCGACCCTGTTGCGGGCCTATCAGGTGGCTCCCGGCAGCCGCGTGCTTGTTGCCGGCAACGGACCCTTGAACTTGCAGGTCGCCGCCGAACTGCTGCGTGCCGGGATCGAGGTCGCGGCATTGGTGGAGACGGCTTCACCGCCTTGGCGGCAGCCCTCCGCCATGCTCGCCATGATGCAGACGGCACCCGATCTGGTGCGCAATGGATTGCGCGATCTCTGGCTCCTGTGGCGGCGTGCTGTGCCCGTGCTGCACGGCCATCAACTCGTGCGGATCGAGGGCGACGGCAAGGTCGAAGCCGCGGTGGTCGCCCGGCTCGACGAGGCCGGCCGGCCGATGGCGGGCAGCGAGCGGCGCTTCGCTGTGGACACCGTCGCCAGTGGCTACGGCTTCCTGCCGCAGAGCGAGCTTTCGCGGGCCTTGGGCTGCGACCACCGGCACGATCCGCGCTTCGACCAGATTCGGGTGGCGCGCGACACGGATTGCCGAAGCACGGTGCCGGAGGTCTTCGTCGCCGGCGACGCCGGAGGGCTCGGCGGTGCACGGGTGGCGCAGGCCCAGGGGACAATCGCCGGAGCACAGGCCGCGGCCGATCTGGGCTTCGCTCCGGATGTTGCGGCGGTCAGCGCCGCGCGCGAGGCGCTGGTCCCGGCGCAGCGCTTCCAGGAGGCGCTCTGGACCCTTTATGCGGCGCCCTTGCCGGGTCACGCCCTGGCCACGCCCGAGACGCTGGTCTGCCGCTGCGAGGAGGTGAGCATTGCCACACTGGAAGCGGCGATCGCAGGCGGTGCCGCCTCGATCGGGGCCTTGAAGCGGCGCACGCGCGCCGGGATGGGGCGTTGCCAGGGCCGCTACTGTGCGCCGGTCATGGCGGCCATGATCGCCGAGGCGACGGGCCGGCCGGTCGACGCGTTTGCTCTCATGGCGCCACGGGCGCCGACCCGGCCGGTGACGATCGCCGACATAGCCGGAACCGGCGAAAGTGGCGGACAGATCCCGTGACCGTTGTTGCGCACGACTGTGCGGTTCGCGAACTTTTCCGTTGACGCTGGGCGGTACGCTTGATGTTCTCCGGCGAGTGGAGCTTTCGACAACCTGCCGCCGGCCGGTGCGCCGGGGCTTTGGGAGGACCAAGAGCCATGCTTTCGCAAGTCAGGACGTGCTTTGTCGCGATCACGGCGCTGGCCCTGCTGCCGCTGGCGGCGGCCGATGCCAGGAGCCTGGACGACATCATCTCATCCGGGACCATCAAGATCGGCGTCAACCCGAACTTCCCGCCGATGAGCGCTTACGGCGCCACCAACGAGTTCGAGGGCTTCGACATCGATATCGGCAACCGGATCGCCGAGGCGCTCGGCGTCGAGGCCGAGTTCGTCCCGACCGAGACGCCGCAGCGTGTGCCCTTCATCACGGCCGGAACCATCGACATCTCCCTCGGTGCCCTGACCCGGACGGCCGAGCGCGCGAAGCTGATCGACTACACCGTGCCGCTGCACACCGAGGCGATGGCGGCGCTGACCACCGATGCGGTAACGGCCGAAAGCTGGAAGGATCTCAATTCCAGCGACATTACCCTGGTCAACATCCGAGGCACATGGCCTGTCGACTTCAACAAGGAGAACCTGCCCGAGACGGAGATGCTGCTCGTCGACAGCATCGCCGACACCGTCCGCTCGCTGGCCCAGGGCCGGGCCGATGCGCTGGTCGAGAACATCGACTTCTTCATGGCGCAGACCGAGAATTACCCGGACGTGAATTGGCGCGTGCTGCCGGACACGATCTTTGTCGGCTATTGCGGCATTGGTGTCGAGAAGGGCAATGCGAGCCTCGTCAACTTCCTGAACATCCTGCTCTACGACATGCACTCGAGCGACTTCATCAACGAGACGTGGCGCAAGTGGTACGGCGCCGACATGCTCGTCAAGGTCGAGCCGAACCCGTTCTTCTGATCCATTGCCGAAAGCCGGCGGCTTCGGCCGCCGGCCCCTCTACGGGCCCGCATCGCGGATGACCTACACCTTCCAATGGGGCGAGGCCCTCAAGCACCTGCCCTATCTGCTCGAGGGGGCCTGGCTCAGCTTGGTCCTCGCCTTTCTCGGCTTCTGGGGCGGGGCGCTGATCGGCCTCTTCGGTGCAGTCGGCAAGGTCTATGGCGGCCGGCTGATCTACCGGATCGTCGACGTCTATGTCATCTTCTTCACCAACACGCCGGCGTTGGTGCAGATCTTCTTTCTCTTCTACGCGCTGCCGGAGGTCGGCATTCTCCTGCCGCCCTTCACCGCGGTGCTCATTGGCCTCGTCCTCAATTCGGGCGCCTACCTCACCGAGATCCAGCGGGCCGGATTCACGTCGGTCAGGCAGACCGAGATCGAGGCGGCCGAGGTGCTGGGCATGTCGCTCGCCCAGATCGTCCGCTACGTCATCGTCCCGCATATCGCGAAGACGCTCTTCGCACCCCTCTCGAGCTTCTACATCTGGCTGGTGCTCGGCACCTCGATGGCTTCGATCTTCGGCGTCGAGGAACTGACGGGCCGTGCCATCAACATCAGCACGACCAATTTCCGCACCATTGAGGTCTTCTCGGTCACCGCCCTCATCTACATCGCCATCACCATCCTCGCCTCGGCCGTGCTGGCGCTGATCGGTCGCTATGCCTTCCGCGTCAAAGCGAAGATCTTCTGATGCTGGACCGCATCATCAGCGAGGCGCCGCGTTTTTTCACCTACTACAACATGGTCTTCCTGCTGGAGGCCATGGGCCGCACGCTCCTGATGACGCTGGTCGGTGTCGGCCTCGGATTCGTGCTCGGCTTCCTGCTCGATTTCGCGCGGCGTACGCCGGGGAGAGCCTGGCTGCCGCTCCGCATCGCCGCCACGCTCTATGTCGAGACCTTCCGGCGGATTCCGTTTCTCGTCATCCTCTTCATCGTGCTCTTCGCCATCCAAGGGTTTCGCTTCCCGGTCTCGCTCTTCGGCGTGGCGATGATCGCCATCTGCGTCATTTCCTCGGCCTTCTGCGCCGAGATCATCCGTGCCGGCTTCGATTCGATTCACCAGACCCAGTGGGACACCGCTGCGGTGATGAACTTTGGCCGGCTGCAGACGCTGCGCCACGTCGTCCTGCCGCAGGCCTGGCGGATCATTCTGCCGCCGGCCTTCGCGTTCATGGTGATGTTCATCAAGGACACGGCGCTAGCCTCGCAGCTCGGCGTGGTCGAGCTTACCTTCGCCGGCAAGGTTCTCTCGACCCGGGGCTTCTCGGCCATCCTGGTCTTCGGCACGGTGCTCGTGCTGTACTTCGTCCTTTCGTATCCGCTGAGCCGCCTCGGCGGCTGGCTGGAGAGACGCCTTGCCCCATCTCGCGGTCGCTGACCTCACCGCCACCTATCCGGGCACCGACAAGCCGGTGCTCAAGGACGTCTCGCTCGAGGTGGAGAAGGGCGAGATCGTGAGCCTCATCGGCCCCTCGGGCTCGGGCAAGAGCACGCTCTTACGGGTTCTGGTCGGCCTCCTGCCGCCGCAGAGCGGCCGCGTGCAAATCGACGGCGAGGTGGTCGACTACTCCAGCCGCCGCAGCCTGAAGAGCGCGCGTGACCGGCTCGCTATCGTCTTCCAGCAGTACAATCTCTTCCAGAACATGACGGCGATGGGGAACGTCACCATCGCCCCGATCAGGATCAAGGGCTGGCGGCGGCCGGAGGTCGAGGCCGACGCCGCCCGTCTCCTCGCCAAGGTGGGCCTCGCCGACAAGCACGCGAGCTACCCGGACCAGCTGTCAGGCGGCCAGCAGCAGCGCGTCGCGATCGCCCGCGCCCTGGCGCTGAAGCCCGAGATCCTGCTGCTCGACGAGGTCACCTCGGCTCTCGATCCGGAGCTGGTCGGCGAGGTCCTGGACACGATCCGGGTGCTCGCCGCCGACGGCATGACCATGCTCATCGTCAGCCACGAGATGGGCTTCGTGCGCGAGGTCTCCTCCCGTGTCGTGATGATGGACCAGGGCAGCATCGTCGAGAAAGGACCGCCGGCCCAGGTCTTCGATGCGCCGAAAACCTTGCGTGCCCGTGAGTTCGTCTCGCGTATCCTGCGGCACTGAAGATATGCGAAAGGGACTGGATCAGAGCCATCAATTTCCATACTCCAGACCTGCGTGCGGTAAACGTGCGCGAAACAATGAGAGGGAAAGAAGGCGACCATGAGTATCAGGACGACGATTGCGGTAGCGGCGATCGGGCTGGCCTTGTCGGCGCCCACCGCGTTTGCCGACAAGCTCGACGACATCATCGCCTCGGGCGTGCTGCGTTGTGCCGTGGTGCTGGATTTCCCGCCCATGGGCTCGCGTGACGCAAACAACGAGCCGATCGGCTTCGATGTCGACACCTGCAACGACCTGGCGGCGGCACTCGGAGTCGAGCCGGAGTACGTGGAGACGCCGTTCCCCGACCGCATTCCAGCACTGGTCTCCGGTCGCGCCGATGTCGGTGTGGCGTCGACCTCCGACACCCTCGAGCGGGCGAAGACCATCGGCTTCTCGATCCCCTATTTCGCTTTCGAGATGGTGGTCCTGACGAAGGAAGGGCTCGGGATCGACAGCTACGAGAGCCTGAAGGGCCACAAGATGGGCTCGGTCTCGGGCACGTTCGAGGCGATCCGGCTCGAGGGCGATGTCGACGAGTGGG
The DNA here is from genome assembly GCA_964528705.1 of uncultured Geminicoccaceae bacterium. Taxonomy (GTDB): domain Bacteria; phylum Pseudomonadota; class Alphaproteobacteria; order Geminicoccales; family Geminicoccaceae; genus SLRI01. The sequence continues at coordinate 1,893 of CAZGUW010000013.1, read as the reverse complement.
CCGACGCGAACGGCTCGTTCACGCCCTACCAGACGCAGGCCGACGTTTTCCTCGCCCTGTCGCAGGGTCAGATCGACGCTACCGTGGTCACCTCCACCGTGGCGAACGCTGCCGCCAACTCCGGCGACTTCGAGGGCTTCGTGGTCGGCGGCAAGGCGCCCTACGACATCGACTATGTCGGGCTCATCGCTCTCCGCGAGGAGTACGGCCTGCTCAATTATCTTGACCTCTTCGTCAACCAGCAGATCCGCACCGGCCGCTATGCCGAGCTCTACGCCAAGTGGATCGGCTCGGACGAGCCGCCGGACCTGACGATCCCCGGCGTCTATCGCTGAGCGGCAGGCGTGGTAAGGGGGCGCGTCGCCGGCGCGTCCCCGCCATGATCGGGCGCATCGCCGCAGGACCGCAGTCGCGCCGGAGGTGGCCTGGATGAACTACACGTTCCACTGGCGCCCCGCCCTCCGGGCTCTGCCGGAGATGCTCGCCGGGTCGATGGTCACGCTGCAGATCGCAGTGCTGTCTATGGTGATCGGCATCGCCATCGCCGTGGTCCTGGCGGTGATGACCGGCTCGAAGAGTCGCTTGTTGCGCGGCATTGCGGCCACCTGGATCGAGATCGCGAGGAACACGCCGGCGCTCTTCCAGATCTACATCGCCTATTTCGGGCTTGGGCAGATCGGCATTCACCTCGACAGCTACCTGGCGCTGCTCGCCGGTATCACCTTCAACAACGCGGGCTATCTGGCGGAGACCTTCCGGGGCGGCCTTCGGGCCGTGCCGCAGACCCAGGTGCGCGCCGCCCGCTCGCTCGGCTTCGGCCCCGTCGCCGCTTTCCGGCTGATCGTCCTGCCGCAGCTCTTTCGCGCCGTCTTCCATCCGATGACCAACCAGATGGTCTGGGCGATCCTCATGACGTCGCTCGGCGTCGTGGTCGGCGTCAATACGGACCTGACCGGCGTCACCCAGGAGCTCAACGTCCGCACCTTCCGGACGTTCGAGTACTTCGCCATCGCGGCGGTGCTCTACTACCTCATCGCCAAGGTCGTCACCCTCGGTGCCCGGCTGATCGCCTGGCGGCTGTTCAGGTACTAGTGGCGGACATGTTCGACACCGCCATGACCCTGAACGATCTGCGCTTCATGCTGGTGGGCGCCGGCTGGACGCTGCTGATCACCCTGATCGCGGTCGCGGCGGGCACGCTCCTTGGCGTCCTCTTCGGCCTGGCGAGGGCACAGACGCCGGCCTGGGTCAGCCTGCCCATCGGTTTCGTGCTGGACATCTTCCGCTCGGTACCGCTCCTGATCCAGCTCGTCCTCTTCAATTCCTTCATTCCGATCCTGGGGCTGCGCGCGACGCCCTTCGTCGTGAGCTGCCTCGTGCTGGCACTCTACACCTCGGCCTATTGCTCGGAGATCGTGCGCGGCGGCGTGGCGGCGGTGCCGCAGACAACGCGCCGCGCGGCGCGCTCGCTCGGCATGACCTGGGGGCAGGACATGGTCGAGATCGTCTTTCCGCTGGCGCTTCGGGTGATGTTTCCGAGCTGGATCGGCCTTACGCTCGGCGTCATGAAGGATACGGCACTGGTGGCCTGGATCGGCGTGATCGAGCTCCTGAAGTCGTCGCAGATCCTGATCACGCGGATGCCGAGCGAACCCTTGTTCATTCTCGGCATTGCCGGGCTGATCTACTTCCTGATCAGTTTCCCGATCTCCCGGCTGGGAGCCAGGCTCGAGCGGAAGTGGCGCGAAAATGATTGAGATCGATAACGTCCGCAAAAGCTTCGGCCCGCTCGAGGTCCTCAAGGGCGTGTCGATGACCGTCGATCGGGGCGAGGTCGTCTCGGTGATCGGCGGCTCGGGCTCGGGCAAGTCGACCCTGCTCATGTGCATCAAC
>CAZGUW010000012.1:0-35193 GCA_964528705.1 uncultured Geminicoccaceae bacterium | reverse complement strand
ATCACGCGCGGGCCCTCGCGCAGCACGTAGCGGATCTCGTAGAGCCCGGGATCGGCCGGCGCCGTCACCACGAGCGGGCTGCCATCGCTCACATAGGTGTAATTCACGTAGGCACCCGGATTCTGGTCCGCCGCCGCGATGCTGACATAGTCGCGGTCGTATGCCGGCCCGGTCCAGTCGATGCTGACCGCGCTTCCCGCCTGAACGACCTCCGGTGCCGCCAGCGAGGCCGCGACGTCGACGACCTCGATCTCGAGGCGAGCCAGCACGGCATTGCTCGAATCCTCGACATAGCGCAGTTCGTAGAGGCCCGGCTCTGCCGGTGCCCTCACGCTGAGCGGGCTGCCGGCCTCGGCATAAGCGTAATTGATGTACTGTCCGTCGCGCTGCTCCAGGCCGGCGATCGCGACATAGTCGCGTGGCGCCCCCGGGCCGGTCCAGGCGACCTCGATCTCGGCCGCCACGTCGACGCTCGGCGCTGCCGCCAGCGTCGCCTCGAGCAAAGCCGCAGGCTCCGGCTGGGGCTCTGGCTCGTGCTGAACGGGTGTGGCGATAGCGGCCTCCGTGACCTGGGCCAGCGCCTCGCGCAGCTCGCCGCTGTCGCCGGCCGTGCGAAAGAGACCTCCCGTATTGTCGGCGATGCAGCGGAGCTGCGCCTGCTCGGCTTCCCCCGCGACGTCGAAGCCAACGACATGTGCCGTGAACGCGACACCGGCCTCGGCCAGCTCGGCCGCGACCACGCAGGGATCGGCATCGCAGGTCTCGATGCCGTCCGAGAGCAGCACGACCGTCGCCGGCACGTCCCGGTAGCGCAGAAGCTCGGCTGCCTGACGAACCGCCTCGGTCAGCGGGGTCTTGCCACGCGGCACGAGGCCCTCGACCTTCGCGACGAAGGCGGCCGGATCGACCGGACCGGGCGGCACCACGACCTCGATGTCGCCGCAGTCACCCTCGGTGCGATGGCCATAGGCGACGAGGCCGAGCGCTTCGGACGGGTCCCAGTCCGCGACCAGCTCGCCCAGGACCTCGCGCGCGATCTCGATCTTGTGGCGATCCTCGACCTGCCCCCACATACTGTTCGAGGCATCGTAAACGATGGCGACCTCGGCCCGCGCGGCCACCGTGGCGAGACCCGCCAGCGCCAGCCCGATCAACCATCTCCGCATTGCCGGCTCCCCTGTTCGCGTTTTGCGGGAGCGTAATCGGACGGCCGCGCGATTGACAAGCGCGGAAGGCCTTGGGCATTGTGCACCGCCGCATTGCGGACACACCCCGAATCACACCAGCGGAACTGATCGATACCATGGCATCGGTAGTTGAGCACGCCCCGGAAGTCGCCCCGGGCGGCATTGTCATCACCCTTCCCGACGGCAGCGAACGTCGGTTCGGGACGACGACCACCGGCGCCGAGATCGCGGCCTCGATCGCCAGGAGCCTGGCCAAGCAGGCGCTCGCCGTCGAGGTCGACGGCGTCCTGCGGGATCTCGACTGGCCGATCGGTGCCGATGCCCGCGTGCGGATCGTCACCGGCCGGGACCCCGAGTCGCTGGCGCTGATCCGCCACGACTGCGCGCATGTCATGGCCGAGGCGGTGCAGGACCTGTTCCCCGGCACGCAGGTGACGATCGGCCCGCCGATCGAGAACGGCTTCTACTACGACTTCGCCCGGAACGAGCGGTTCCATCCCGAGGATCTCGAGCGGATCGAGGCGCGGATGGCCGAGATCGTGAAGACCGACAAGCCGTTCCGACGCGAGGAGGTTAGCCGCGCGGAGGCGCATCGCCGGTTCGAGGCGATGGGCGAGCGCTACAAGCTCGAGCTGCTCGAGGCCATTCCCGAGGGCGAGCCGGTGACGCTCTATCACCAGGGCGAATGGTTCGATCTCTGTCGGGGTCCGCATGGTCCATCGACCGGCCGCATTGGCGCCTTCAAGCTGATGAGCATCGCCGGCTCCTACTGGCGCGGTGACGCGAAGAATGCCCGGCTGCAGCGCATCTACGGCACCGCGTTCGCGAGCCAGAAGGAGCTCGACGCCCATCTGCACCAGCTCGAGGAGGCCGAGCGCCGTGACCACCGGCGGATCGGCCGCGAGATGGACCTCTTCCATTTCCAGGAGGAGGCGCCGGGGCAGGTCTTCTGGCACGACAAGGGATGGATCATTTACACCGAGCTGCTCGCCTACATGCGCCGGCGCATCCGGGCTGGCGGCTACCAGGAGATCAATACCCCGCAGCTGCTCGATTCGCGATTCTGGGTCGCGTCGGGGCACTGGGACAAGTATCGCGATAACATGTTCATCCTGCACGACGACGATGCCGAGCATCCAGCGGCGCTCAAGCCGATGAGCTGCCCCGGCGGCGCGCAGGTCTACAAGTCCGGCCAGCGCAGCTACCGCGACCTGCCGCTGCGACTCGCCGAGTTCGGCAGCGTCTTTCGCCGCGAGGCGTCGGGTGCCCGCCATGGACTGATGCGGGTCCAGGCCTTCACCCAGGACGACGCCCACATCTTCTGTCGCGACGACCAGCTCGAGGACGAGGTCGTGAAGATGTGCGACCTGATCAAACAGGTCTACAGCGACCTCGGCCTGGCCGACGACATCACGGTGCACTTCGCCACGCGGCCCGAGCAGCGGATCGGCCGCGACGAGGACTGGGACCGGGCGGAGGAGGCGCTCAGGAAGGTGCTCGACCGGATCGAGATGAAATGGGTGCTGAACGAGGGCGACGGTGCCTTCTATGCGCCCAAGCTCGATTTCAAGCTCCGCGACGCGATCGGCCGCGAGTGGCAGTGCGGCACGGTCCAGGTCGACATGAACATGCCCAACCGGCTGGAACTCTCCTATATCGGCGAGGACAGTGCCCGACACACGCCGCACATGGTCCATCGCGCCATTCTGGGTTCGGTCGAGCGCTTCATCGGCGTCCTGATCGAGCACTATGCCGGCCGCCTGCCGCTCTGGCTGGCACCGGTCCAGGTCGTGGTGGCGACCGTCACCAACGAGGCCGATACCTACGCCCAGGAGGTCGCGGCGGCACTGGAGAGTGCCGGCCTGCGTGTCGACTGTGACACCCGCAGCGACAAGATCTCCTACAAGGTGCGCGAGCACTCCCTCGCCAAGGTGCCGCTGATCATGGCGGTGGGCGGGCGCGAGGCAAAGGAGCGTTCGGTCAGCCTGCGCCGGCTGGGCAGCCAGGCCCAGGAGGCGCTTTCGCTTGACGCCGCGATTGCCATGTGTCAGCGAGAATCCGCTGCTCCCGACCGGCAAACCTGACAAGGGACCGACAAGGAGTGGAAGGTCGAAGGCCGGGCGACTTCTGGTTGTCCGGTCATTTCGGCATACCTGCATGAACGAAGGTGAAACATTGGAGGTCGATCACGGCTGATGGCAGCAAATCCCAAAGGCGACGAACACCGCATCAACGACCGCATCGAGGCTCGCGAGGTCCGGCTGGTCGATCAAGACGGTGGAATGGTCGGGGTCGTAGCGATCCGTGACGCCCTCACCCGCGCCGAAGACGTGGGACTCGATCTCGTCGAGATCTCACCCAATGCCACGCCTCCTGTCTGCAAGATCCTCGACTACGGCAAGTTCAAGTACGAGGCGCAGAAGAAGGCCAACGCTGCCCGCAAGAAGCAGCGCGTCATCGAGGTCAAAGAGATCAAGATGCGCCCGTCGATCGACGACAACGACTACTCGATCAAGATGAAGAAGGTGCGCGAGTTCCTGGACGAAGGCGACAAGGTCAAGGTGACCATGCGCTTCCGCGGGCGCGAGATGGCGCACCAGCATCTGGCGATGAACATCCTCGAGAAGGTGCGCGAGGACATGGCCGACCTCGCCAAGATCGAGCAGTTTCCGAAGCTCGAGGGCCGCCAGATGATCATGGTGATGGCCCCGCTCAAGTGACGGCGCCACAGGCTGCCCGACTTCGGGCCCTGCGCGAGGCGCTCGCCGGTGTCGGCGTCGACGGCTTCATCCTGCAACGCACGGACCAGCACGGCAGCGAGTATCTGCCGGCGGCGGAGCAGCGTCTCGCCTGGCTCACGGGCTTTTCCGGCTCGGCGGGTCAGGCGATCGTCCTGCCCGAGACCGCCGCGGTCTTCACCGATGGCCGCTACACCGTGCAGATCGGCATCGAGGTCGATGCCGGTCTGTTCGAGCGCTGCAACTCCGGCGAGCTGCCACCGACACGCTGGCTGGCGGAGCGCCTGAAGCCCGACATGCGGATTGGCTACGATGCCAAGCTGATCCGCAAGGCGGAGCGCGAGAACCTGCTTCGGCTCTGCCGGGGCCGCGGGGCCGAGCTCGTCGCCTTGAGGTCGAACCCGATCGACGGGATCTGGACGGATCGTCCACCGCCGCCCCTGGCACCGGTCGTCGGGCACGAGGAGAGCCGGGCCGGCGAATCGAGCGTCGCCAAGCGCCAGCGAATGGGCGACGCCGTGGCAAGACGCGGCGCCGACTGGCTCCTGGTCACGGCCGCCGACAGCATCGCCTGGCTCCTGAACGTGCGCGGCGGTGACGTGCCCTACAACCCGCTCTGCCTCAGCCATCTGCTGCTCGGGGCCGACGGCACGGCACGATGGTTCGTCGACCCGGCCAAGCTCGAAGGCGGCCCGAGGCTGGACAACGCCGTCACGACCGAGGCCTACGGGGCCTTGGACGAAGCCCTTGTGGAGCTCGGGCGCTCCGGTGCTCGCGTACTCGTCGACCCGGCGATGAACTCGGCCGGCTCTGCCGACATCCTGACCGAAGCCGGTGCCCGGGTCGTCGAGGGCCAGGACCCGATCCCGCTCGCCAAGGCGAAGAAGAACCCGACCGAGATCCAGGGTGCCCTGGACGCCCAGCGCCGCGACGGTGCGGCGGTGGTGCGCTTCCTGGCGTGGCTGGACAGCCTGCCACACGATCACGTCGTCGACGAGGCGGCAGCCGCGGAACGGCTCGAGGCCGAGCGCGCCAGGGACCCGCTCTATCGCGGCCCGAGCTTCGAGACCATCTCCGCGCACGGTCCAAACGCCGCGCTGCCGCATTACCGCGTCACCCCGGAGACCAACCGTAAGCTGACGGCCGGCACCGTCTATCTCGTCGACTCCGGCGGCCAGTATCTGGATGGCACGACCGACATCACCCGCACCGTCGCCCTCGGCCAGCCGACCGCAGAAGTGCAGGAGCGTTTCACCCTCGTCCTCAAGGGCCACATCGCCCTGGCCGAGGCGATCTTTCCCGCCGGTACGAGCGGCAGCCAGCTGGACACGCTGGCGCGGCTGGCCCTCTGGCGCCGCGGCCTCGATTTCGACCACGGCACGGGCCACGGCATCGGCAGCTATCTCTGCGTCCACGAAGGCCCGCAGCGGATCGCCAAGCGCGGCGGCGACACGGCGCTCGAAACCGGCATGATCGTCTCCAATGAGCCCGGCTTCTACGAGCCCGGCCAGTACGGCATCCGCACCGAGAACCTGATCCTGGTCGAGGATGCACCGGCCGCCGAGCGTGGCGACCGGCGGCTCCTGCATTTTCGCACGCTGACCCTGGCGCCGATCGACCGCCGGCTGATCGACCCGCATCTGCTCACCGAGCCCGAGCGACGCTGGCTCGACACCTACCATGCGCGGGTCCGGGACGAGCTTCGCCCCCTGCTCGACGGCGGCGATCGTACCTGGCTGGAGCAGGCCACCGCCCCCCTCTGAACGGCCGCCGATTTACGACCGGGCCGTTGAGGCATATCAATGCGCGGCAGCGGCCACCCTGCAGGATCGCCGCGGTTCGAAGTCGTTAAAGCATCCATCAGCCCGGCAGGAGCTCGATGAGCGAGGCAGTTTCCGTCGAGGACGTCCAGTCCCGGCAAGAGCAGCGAAGCTCGCCGCTCTACCAGGGGCGCGTCGAGGTCTACGCCAAGGCCGTCAGGGGCCGGTTCCGGACGATCAAATGGGCGGCCCTCGCCGCCTTGCTGGCGATCTACTACCTCGCCCCCTGGATTCGCTTCGACCGCGGCGCCGATGCGCCCGACCAGGCCATCCTCGTCGACATGGCCGGCCGCCGCCTCTACTTCTTCTGGATCGAGATCTGGCCGCAGGAGGTCTATTTCCTCACCGGCATCCTCGTGCTCGCGGCCTTCGGCCTCTTCTTCGCCACCGCCCTCTTCGGCCGTGTCTGGTGCGGCTTCGCCTGCCCGCAGACGGTCTGGACCGACCTCTTCATGGCGGTCGAGCGCTTCATCGAGGGCGATCGCAATGAGCGAATGCGCTTCGACAAGCAGCCCTGGACCGCTACCAAGTGGCGCAAGCGGTTGACCAAGCACGCGGTCTGGCTCCTGATCGCGTTCCTCACCGGCGGCGCCTGGATCCTCTATTTCAACGATGCGCCGACGATGCTCGGCGAGTTCTTCACCGGCCAGGCCGGGGCGGCGGTCTACTTCTTCACCTTCCTGTTCACGGCGACGACCTACCTGCTCGCCGGCCTCGCCCGCGAGCAGGTCTGCACCTACATGTGCCCCTGGCCGCGCATCCAGGGTGCGCTGGTCGACCAGGACACCATGGCGGTGACCTACGAGGCCTGGCGCGGCGAGCCGCGCGGCAAGCACAAGAAGGGCCAGAGCTGGGACGGCCGCGGCGATTGCGTCGACTGCAAGCAGTGCGTCGCCGTCTGCCCGATGGGCATCGACATCCGCGACGGCTTCCAGCTCGAATGCATCGGCTGCGGCCTCTGCGTCGATGCCTGCAACGAGGTCATGGCCAAGGTCGACCGGCCACCGAACCTCATCGCCTATGACAGCGAGCGCAACCAGGAGCTGAGGGCAGCTGGCCAGCCCGAGCGTTATCGTATCGTCCGGCCGCGCACCATCCTCTACACGGCGATCGTCACAGCCGTGGCGCTGGTCATGCTGGGTGCCCTCGCCCTGCGCACGTCCACCGATGTGAACGTCATCCCCGAGCGCAACCCGCTCTTCGTGACCATGGCGGACGGCAGCATCCGCAACGGCTACCAGATCAAGATCCTGAACAAGGAGCGGGCGGACCGCACCTACACCCTGGCGCTGGCGGACCCGTTGCCGGATGCGGTCTTCAGCACGCCGAACGGGACGAGCGGCCCGTCCATCGAGCTCGCCGCCGGCTCCGACGACGTCGCCACGCATCGTGTGTTCCTTGCCTTGCCGCGTGCGACATTGACCGCGGCCTCGATGCCGATCACGCTGGTCCTGACTGATGACGTCACGGGTGAGGAGCGTCGCTTCTCGACCGTCTTTCGAGGGCCCGACGAATGAGCGCCGACCTCGCCGGCCCATCGAAGCGGCAGCGCCCCGGCTGGTACATTCCCTGGATCCTGGTCGCGGGCTTCGGCGTGGTGCTCGCCGTCAACCTGGCGATGATCTGGATCGCCATGAGCACTTGGACCGGCATCTCGACCAATCGAGCCTATGACAAGGGCATCACCTACAACCGCAACCTCGACGCCGCGGAGCGTCAGGCGGCGCTCGGGTGGCAGGCGACTATCGAGACGAACCAGGGAGCGGGTCTCGCCGGCACGATCTCGGTCCGTCTGGTCGACATCCGGGACCAGCCGCTCGAGCGGATCGATGTCAGGGCGGATTTCGAGCGGCCGACGCATCAAGGCTATGATTTCGGCCTCGTCCTGGAGCGCACCGGGCCCGGGACCTACACGGCGTCGTTCACGGCCCCTCTTGCCGGGCTGTGGGACGTCCGGGTGATCGCCACGCGCGACGGCGACCGGCTGGTCGCGACCGAGCGCCTGATGCTGCACTGAGGCCATGGTCGCGCAGGCGGCGCGTTCCGGTCGATCGGCTGCCGCGGCAGACGGCATAGCGGGGCCGACCGACGTTACCGGCTTTGTCAGGATCGATCCGGCGAACGCCGAAGCCACGCTGCAACTCATGGTCGAAGGTGTGCATTGCGGCGGCTGCGTGCGGCGGATCGAGCGGGCACTCGATGCCGAACCGGACGTTCGCACGGGCCGCCTGAACCTGACCACGCGACGGCTCACCCTCGCCTGGGAGGGGTCGCCGGCGCGCGGCAACGAGCTGGTCGCGAAGATCGAGGGGCTCGGCTACCCGGTCGTGCCGTTCGATCCGGAGAGCCTCGCCGTCACCGACAACCGCACGGAGCGTGACCTGCTCCGCTGCATGGCGGTCGCCGGCTTCGCCGCCGGCAACGTGATGCTCCTCGCGGTCTCCGTCTGGGCCGGCCATTTCTCCGGGATGGGGGACGCGACGCGCGACTTCCTCCACTGGATGCAGGCGCTGATCGTCCTGCCGTCGCTCGCCTACGCCGGACGGCCCTTCTTCCGCTCGGCGCTCACAGCCCTCCGTGCCGGCCATGCCAACATGGACGTGCCGATCTCACTGGCCCTCGTCCTTGCCCCGGCGATGAGCCTGCTCGAGACCATCCAGGGCGGCGAGCACGCCTATTTCGACAGCGCCATCATGCTGCTCTTCTTCCTGCTGATCGGCCGCTATCTCGACAGCCGGGCGCGTGGTGTGGCGCGCTCCGCCGTCGAGCGGCTCATGACACTTCGCGCCACCGCCGTCACCCTGCTCTTGCCCGACGGCCAGACGCGCAGCTGCCGCCCGGAGCAGCTTGAAGCCGGCCAGACCATCCTCGTCGCCGCGGGCGAGCGCATCGGTGTCGACGGCGCCATCCGCGCCGGAGAGAGCGAGATCGACACGAGTGCCATCACCGGCGAGACCCTGCCGGCGGTCGCATCCCCCGGGACGCGCGTCTTCGCCGGCACGATCAATCTCGCCGCCCCGATCGAGGTCACGGTCCGCTCGGTCGGCGAGGGCACGCTGCTTGCCGAGGTCGTCAAGCTGATGGAGCTGGCGGAGCAGAAGCGCGGCCGCTTCGTCGCCCTGGCCGACCGCATTGCCCAGGCCTATTCGCCGGTCGTGCACCTGCTCGCCGCGCTCACCTTCCTCGGCTGGTGGCTGGCCATGGGTGCTCCATGGCAGGTGGCACTGCTGAATGCCGTCGCCGTGCTGATCATTACCTGTCCCTGCGCGCTCGGCCTTGCGGTGCCAGCGGTGCAGGTTCTGGCCAGCGGCCGGCTGATGCGGCGCGGCGTGCTGCTCAAGTCCGCAACCGCCCTCGAACGGCTCGCCGAGGTCGACACCGTGGTGTTCGACAAGACCGGCACCCTGACCGAAGGCGACCTCGTCCTCGTCGAGGGCGACGACGAGCCTGATCTCCTGGCACAGGCGGCTTCCATGGCGAGGAGCTCGCGCCATCCGCTCGCCCGCGCCCTGGCCCGCGCCTGCCCCGCCGCCCGCGCCGCCGCCGGCGTCGAGGAACTGCCGGGGCTCGGCCTCCGGCTCGCCACCGAGGCGGGCGAGCTTCGCCTCGGTCGCCGCAGCTGGGCGGCGCCCGGGATCGTCGACGACGCGAACCCCGGCACCGAGCTCTGGCTGGCCATGCCGGGCCGGGCGCCGCATCGCTTCGCCTTCCGGGACAGCCCACGCACCGATGCCAGGGCGACCATCCAGGCGCTTCAGAGCCGCGGGCTGGAGGTCCAGCTCCTCTCGGGTGACCGGCCGGGGCCGGTCGCGGCGCTGGCCGGCGAGCTCGGCATCGCGACATGGCATGCCGGGTGCCGCCCGGACGAGAAGGTCGCGCATCTGGCCGAGCTTGCCGCTGCCGGACACAAGGTGATGATGGTGGGCGACGGGCTGAACGACGCTCCCGCACTCGCCGCCGCGCACGTCTCGCTGTCGCCGTCGACGGCGGTCGATATCAGCCAGACGGCAGCCGACGCCGTCTTCCAGGGGCGACTCCTGGCACCGGTCGTGCTCGTTCTCGAGACCGCCGGGCGAAGCCGCCGGCTCGTCAAGCAGAACCTCGGCCTTGCCTTCGGCTACAACCTGCTGGCTGTGCCGCTCGCCGTGCTCGGCTTCGTCACGCCGCTCATCGCGGCGATCTGCATGTCGGCGAGTTCGCTCGTTGTCGTCGGCAACTCACTCCGCCTGAATCGGAAGTAGCGCGGCGGCCTGTAAGGGCCGCCCTGTCAGGCGTCGGTCGTGCGGCGCAGCACCCGCTCGGGTGTTGTCGCCTGGTGCACAAAGACGACGATGATGGCGATCCCGAAGAGGAAGATCATCACGCCGAAGAAGCCGAACATGGTATCGGCCGCCCGACTCATGATGATCAGGCCGAGGAGGGCGAGCACGCCCATTGCGATGCCTCCGAGCCAACGCCCCAGATCGTTCATTCCGTTATCCTCGTCAGTCTGCTCTCGGTGTTCAGGCGTCGTCGAACTCGACGATGTCGCGATAGGCGTGCCAGGACGCATGGCCGATCAGCGGCAGCGTCACGATCAGCCCGAGATAGAGCGTGACGAGCCCGGCCATCATGAAGACCACGATCAGCCCGCCCCAGAAGAGCAGCGTCATCGGATTGGCCTGCACCGCCCGCACGCTCGTCGCAATCGCCTCGATGACATTGGAGCCGGGCCGGTCGAGGAGCAGCGGGATCGAGACGACGCTGATCGAGAACGCGACGAGCGCCAGCACGCCGCCCACAGCCGAGCCGATGATCAGGAAGGGCCAGCTGTCGGTCGACAGGAACGTCGCGACGAAGAGGTTGTGGAAGTCCGGCGGCTCCATGCCGAAATAGAGGAAGAAGAGCAGTGCTGCGGTTCGTGCCCAGAAGAACATGAGCAGCAGGAGCGCCATGCCCATGAGGCCCATCTGGCTCGGGTTGCGGTTGAACGCGCCGAGCGCTTCTCCCAGGCCGGTCGGCAGGCCCTGCTCGGTCCGGCGACTGGCCTCGTAGAGACCGACCGCCAGGATCGGGCCGACGATCAGGAAACCGGCCATGATCGGCAGCACCAGATAGGGCATGTCGAAGGCGAACAGCCCCCAGGTGATGAGGTAGCCCGTCACGGCTGCAAGCGCGCCATAGACGAAACTCACGCCGGGCGTCTTCAGGCAATCCTGCCAGCCCTTGCGCAGCCACGCCCAGGGCTGGTCCATCTCCAGCTTGCGGACCCGCACCGTCGGTTGCGCGAACACCGGAACGGCTTCGGCCATCGTCGTCACTCCCAGATCATTCCCGCCACCGGGCTGGTCCGGTTCGAAAGCAACCTGCCCTGCCGCCCATTCTATACAAGGGCAGCGTGGCCGGCCACCACCGCCAGAATGCCTCAAGACCGTCGTGCAGCGCAATCAGGGTTGCGCAATCAGCAGCTTCGTAGTGCAACGGGGATCGCCGGCTCTTGACTTGGATCAATGTCGGTTCGTTGCTGTACGGGCAATCCCTGCAGCCCAGCACGGGCCGCACATTCACCAACGGCAGGCGGGACGCGGCAAACGGGAGAACGACATGGCAGCGGTGATGACGGCCCCGGTTGGTCGTGCCCAGGGCGCCTATGACGAGGACGTGATCCGGCTCTTCACGCTGGCCACGGTCTTCTGGGGCGTCGTCGGTTTCCTCGTGGGCGTCGTCATCGCCTTCCAGCTCGCCTATCCAGCGCTCAATCTCGATCTCGAGTGGACCAGCTTCGGCCGGCTGCGGCCGCTCCACACCTCGGCCGTCATCTTCGCCTTCGGCGGCAACGCGCTGCTCGGCACCTCGCTCTACGTGGTGCAGCGCACCTGCCGGACCAGCCTCTTCGGCGGGCCGCTGCTCGCGAGCTTCGTGTTCTGGGGCTACCAGCTCTTCATCGTGCTCGCCGCTACCGGCTACGTCATGGGCGTGACCCAGAGCCGCGAGTACGCCGAGCCGGAGTGGTATGTCGACCTCTGGCTGACGCTGGTCTGGGTCGTCTACCTGGTCATCTTCATGGGGACGCTGCTCAAGCGCAAAGAGCCGCACATCTACGTCGCGAACTGGTTCTACCTGGCCTTCATCATCACGATCGCGATGCTGCACATCGTCAACAACCTGGCGGTGCCGGTCACGTTTTTCGGCATCAAGAGCTACTCGCTCTTCGCCGGCGTGCAGGATGCGCTGACCCAGTGGTGGTACGGCCACAATGCCGTCGGCTTCTTCCTCACCGCCGGGTTCCTCGGCATGATGTACTACTTCGTGCCGAAGCAGGCGAACCGGCCGGTCTATTCCTACCGGCTCTCGATCATCCACTTCTGGGCGCTGATCTTCCTCTACATCTGGGCCGGGCCGCACCATCTGCACTACACGGCGCTGCCCGACTGGGCGCAGGTGCTCGGCATGACGTTCTCGATCATGCTCTGGATGCCGTCCTGGGGCGGCATGATCAACGGCCTGATGACGCTCTCCGGCGCCTGGGACAAGCTGCGCACCGACCCGGTCCTGCGCTTCCTCGTGGTGTCGGTCGCCTTCTACGGCATGAGCACCTTCGAGGGGCCGCTGATGTCGATCCGCCAGGTCAACGCGCTCTCGCACTACACGGACTGGACCATCGGCCACGTCCATTCGGGTGCGCTCGGCTGGGTCGCCTTCGTCAGCTTCGGCGCCGTCTACTACCTGGTGCCCCGGCTCTGGCAGGCGCAGCGGCTTTACTCGCTCCGCCTCGTCGAATGGCACTTCTGGATCGCGACGCTCGGCATCGTCCTCTACATCACCGCGATGTGGGTTTCGGGCATCATGCAGGGCCTGATGTGGCGGTCCTATGACAGCCTCGGCTTCCTCCAGTACTCGTTCGTCGAGACGGTGGCGGCCATGCATCCCTATTACGTGATCCGCGCCTTCGGCGGTGTCCTCTTCCTCGGCGGTGCGCTCATCATGGTCTACAACCTGATCCGGACCATGCGCCGCGAGATCAGGGTCGAGGAAGAGCCCGGGCGGGTCGGCGCGGCGGCGATGCCCGCCCCGGCCGAATAAGGAGCGTCCCGATGAACCTGATCAAGCATCACGGCAAGATCGAGACGCGTGCCTCCGTTCTCGCCATCCTCATCCTGATCACCGTCTCGATCGGCGGGCTCGTCGAGATCGTCCCGCTGTTCAAGATCGAATCGACGATCGAGAACGTCGAAGGGGTGCGCCCCTACTCGCCGCTCGAGCAGGTCGGCCGCAACATCTACATCCGCGAAGGCTGCTACAACTGCCACAGCCAGATGATCCGGCCATTCCGTGACGAGGCCGAGCGCTATGGCCATTACAGCCTCGCGGCGGAGAGCATGTACGACCACCCCTTCCAGTGGGGCAGCAAGCGCACCGGACCCGATCTCGCACGGGTCGGCGGCAAGTACTCGAACGACTGGCATGTCGCGCACATGGTCGATCCCCGGGCCGTCGTGCCGGAGAGCATCATGCCCGGCTATCATTTCCTCCTCGATCGCGAGGTCGGCTACCACGACATCGCGGAGCATCTGCGCACGCTCGGCATCGTCGGCGTGCCCTATACCGAGGAGATGATCGAGAGTGCAGCTGCCGACCTGCACGACCAGGCGACGCCCGATGCCGACTACGAAGGCCTGCTCACCCGCTATCCCAAGGCCGTCGTCGGCGACCTGGACGGCCAGCCGGATCGCGTGACGGAGATGGATGCGATCGTCGCCTACCTGCAGATCCTCGGCCGGATGGTGGATTTCACCGACATCCGCACCGAGGACATCCTGCAGTAGCGGCGAAGAGGCGGATCGCGTGATCGACAAGCTCGCCGAATGGGCGAACGCCGTGTGGGGCCTCTGGCTGATGCTGATCTTCATCGGCATCGTCGCCTGGGTGTTCTGGCCCGGCCGGAAGAAGCAGATGGAAGAGCACGCCCGCATTCCGTTCGAAGACCGGTCCGACGACCTGCCCGGTGACAAGGAGAAGACGAATGGCGACCGTTGAGAGGGACGAGGTCACCGGGGTCGATACCACCGGGCACGAATGGGACGGGATCAAGGAGCTCAACAACCCGCTGCCCAAGTGGTGGCTGTACGTCTTCTACGCCAGCATCGCGTTCTCGGTCCTCTGGTGGATCCTCTTCCCGGCCTGGCCGAGCTCGACCGGCTACACGCCAGGCCTGCTCGGCTCGAACCAGCGCGTGGAACTGGATACGCGGCTGGCCGAGGCCCGGGCGGCGCAGGCCGTGTTCCTTGAGCGCATCGCCGCGGCCGACGCGGCCGAGGTGGCCGCCGATCCCGAGCTCCTGCAGTTCGCCATGGCCGGCGGCGAGCGCCACTTCAAGGACAACTGCGCCGGCTGTCACGGGCTCGGCGGCGCCGGCCAGCTGCATTACCCGACCCTTGCGGACGACGCCTGGATCTGGGGCGGTTCGCTCGATGCCATCCAACAGACGATCAGGCATGGCATTCGCAACGAGGACGATCCCGACGCGCGCTTCGGCATGATGCCGGCGTTCGGCGCCGACGGCATCCTGAGCCGAGACGAGATCGACCAGGTGGTGCAATACGTGCGTGCGCTCGGCGGCCAGGACCACGATGCCGAGCTGGCGGCTTCCGGTCAGGAGTTGTTCGAGCTCAACTGCGCCGCCTGCCATGGCGACGGCGGCGAGGGCATCCGCGATCTGGGCGCCCCCAATCTGACCGACGCCGTCTGGCTCTACGGCAACTCGCCCGCCGAGATCGCCACCCAGATCGCGAGGCCGCAGCACGGCGTCATGCCCCCCTGGCAGGGCCGTCTGCCCGAGGAGGTCATCACCATGCTCACCGTCTACGTGCACAATCTCGGCGGCGGCGAGTAGGCGATCCGGCTCACCCGGTCCGCGGTCCGAGCGAACGCGGCACGGCGAAGAGGGCGAGGCAGGCGAGCAGCAGGAGCCCGCCGGAAACGGCGAGGACGCCGAGGCCGAGACGCTCGATGGCCAGCGCCATGAGGAAGGGTGCTGCTGCCTGCGCGAAGCGCGAGGGTGCCGAGAGCAGGCCCTGCCGCAGCCCGTAGCCCACCGGCCCGAAGAG
This sequence comes from uncultured Geminicoccaceae bacterium, assembly GCA_964528705.1. Lineage (GTDB taxonomy): Bacteria > Pseudomonadota > Alphaproteobacteria > Geminicoccales > Geminicoccaceae > SLRI01. Next base: position 20,362 of record CAZGUW010000012.1, on the reverse strand, counting down.
CGCCAGCGGCAGGGTCCCTTTGGCAATGGTGAGAATACCGTTGCCGGCGCCATGCAGCACGGTGAACAGGATCGCGGCCGGCGGGCCGAAGACCAACACGGCCGCTGCCCCGAGCGGATGCGCCAGGGTGGCGAGCCGGGCTGAGATCAGCGGGTGGAAGTTGCGCAGGAGGCTGAACTCGACCATCCGCGCCGCCACCTGCGCGGGTCCGACGAGCGACGCGGCGAAGAGGGCCATGGCCGGCGTGAGGCCAGCGGTCAGCAGCAGTCCCGGCAGGTGGGCGGCATAGGCCGTGCTGACGAACCAGCCCACGGCGAAAACGAAGCTCAAGGCGATCATCGCCCGAAGCTCGCCCGGCTGCCGGGTGGGCGTCGGTGCACCCTGGACCACCTCCGGCAGCTTCTGGGTACCGCGCGGCACCAGCCACCGGTTGATCGGCAGGCAGAGCAGGAGATGGACGAGCGCCCAGAAGACGCAGGCGCCGCGCCAGCCGACCGCCTGCTCGAGCAGGGTGGTGAGCGGCCAGGCGACGGTGCTGGCGAAGCCGGCGATCAGGGTGATGCCGGTGATGGGGCCACGCGCCTCGCGCCCGTAGATGCCGGCGAGTGTGGCGAAACCGGCCTCGTAGAGCCCCATGGCCATGCCGACACCGATGACGAGCCAGGCGAGGAACAGCAGCGTCGGCCCCGAGGTCGCTGCGAGCAGGGCAAGCCCGAGTGCGAAGACCAGGCTGGAAGCGGCAAGGACATCGCGGCCACCGAGCCGGTCGATGCGGCTGCCGACCATAGGCCCGAGAATGCCCGAGACGAGCAGGGCAACCGAGAACGCCGCAAACACCCAGCCGACGCCGAGTCCCAGCGTCTCGGCCATGGGGGCGGCGAGGATCGCCGGTAGGTAGTAGGTCGAGCCGAAGGCCAGGGTCTGCGTCGTGCCGAGTGCTACGACCACGCCTAGCCTTGATCTCGTCATTGCACCCTGCCGCCGCCGGGATGCTGTCGCTCGCCGAGCGATCGCGCTAGATACGGGACAGATGCCATCAGGGAGGAACAGTCATGCCGCTCGCCCGGCTCGACCATGTGAATGTCCGCACCAGCCGGCTTCAGGCCATGATCGACTGGTACGGGAAGATCCTCGACATGCAGCCCGGCCCCCGGCCCGACTTCCCCTTCGGGGGTGCCTGGCTGTACTGCGACGGCTTCCCCATCGTCCATCTCGTCGAGGTCAAGGAGGAGCCGGCGGCGATCGCCCCCAAGCTCGAGCACTTTGCCGTCAGCGCCACCGGCCTCGAAGACTTCCTCACCCATCTGGAAGCTCACGACGTTCCTTACGAGGTCGGCCTGCCGCCGGGATTCCCGATCATCCAGGTCAATTTCCACGACGTCGACCGCAACCACATCCACGTCGACTTTCCGGCCGACGAGTCGGCGGCGCTGACCAAACGCGGACTCGCCTGAGCGCCATCCGACGACGGTCCCGCCTCACTCGAGCGAGATCCAGCCCGGCTTGAAGTGCTTCTTGAGCTCGGCCGCACGGGCGTCGAGGCGTCCCGTGCGGCGCCAGGCGTTCAGCTCCGCCGGGGTCGGCGTGCGGCTCGCGACCCTTGGACCATCGGGATGGAAGAGGCCTTGCGCGTACTGCCGGGCGAGGCTCGACTTCGCATGGAGCAGGCTGCCGATCATCGGATCGTCGCAGTCGAGGGCGGGGGCTGCCCGGCGCTCGCCCTTGCGGTAGTGGGTCATGAAGACGTGGTTGCCGATCACGGCAGTGCGCTTCAGGCCGGCGAACCAGTCGCAGTAGCGCGGGTCCATGGCGCGCGGGTTGACGAAGTAGAGTGCCCCGCCGGTGCGCGACGTCGAGCCGGACGATACCAGACGGAACGCGCGATCGAGGCTGCGGCGTGCCGGGCCGCCGGCGAGCATGGCGTGCGGGTCCAGCGCCGCCGGCTGGGCCAGCGCCCGCTTCAGCGCGGGCCATTCGCCGACCGGCTGGAACTGCCGATCCTGGGCGATCACCGCGCAAGCCTCGTCGGGAAAGCGCGGATCGGCGGTACGGTTCTTCACCACCTCGATCACCGCCGCCATCCCCGCCTCGCCTTCGCCGGCGGCCTCGAGCACCGCGATCATCGCCATGCAGCGTGCCGATGGCGTCGCCGCCTCGGCAGCGGCAATCTGGCAGGAAAGCAGGCCCAGCAGCAGGAGCAACACACGCCTCAACTCGGTCTCCTCGCTGGTCGTTCGGTTCCGTGATTAAACGTTCGTTGACCATGTTGCGTCAATTGCCGGACTGCCCCTTTGGCCTTCGAGTGCGACCTCGTGTTAGGCTTTACGGGCTTCCCCTGCCCTGTCACTTCGTTAAGTCCTGCTTCTGGACAGCCATTCGAGGAACGCATGTCACTGCGCGGAAGAATCTTCCTGGCGACGCCGGGCCCCACCAACGTGCCGGATCGGGTGCTGCGCGCGATGCACCGCGCCGCGGAGGATTTCGCAGCCCCCGCCTTCAGCGACGTCGCCCGCTCCTGCCTCGACGATCTGGCGAAGGTCTTCCGCACCGGGGGTGAGGTCTTCAGCTTCATCGGCAACGGCCATGCCGCCTGGGAAGTGCCGCTGGTCAACCTCGTGGAGCAAGGCGACACGGTGCTCATGCCGGTTTCCGGCCGGTTCTCGCACTACTGGGCAGAGATGGCGGAGAAGCTCGACCTCGCCACCGAGCGGCTGGAGATGGATCGCCGGCTGCCGCTCGACGTGAGCCGGATCGCCGAGCGGCTGCACGCCGACAAGGAGCACCGGATCAAGGCCGTGCTCATCGTCCAGACCGAGACCGCGACCGGCATCCGCAGCGACATCGAGGCCATCCGCCGAGCGCTGGACGATGCGCGTCATCCGGCACTCTTCGTGGTCGACGCCGTCGCCAGCCTCGCGGTCGAGCCGTTCGCCATGGACGAATGGGGCATCGATTGCGCCCTCACCGCCTCGCAGAAAGGGCTGATGTCGACCCCGGGCCTTTGCTTCGTGGCGCTCGGCGAGCGGGCCCTGCAGGTGGCCGAGGCCTGCCGCCACCCCAGGCGCTACTTCGACATCGGCTTCCGCCGCGCCGCCATGAGCTATCAATGGTTCCACGGCACGCCCCCCTTGCAGCAGATCTGGGGTCTGCGCGAGGCACTCGACATGCTGTTCGAGGAGGGGCTCGACGAGGTCATCGAGCGGCATCGTCGATTGGCGGACGCCGTGCGCGCCTGCGTCGCCCGCTGGAGCGAGGCGGGTGCCCTGAGCTTCCACGCCATGGACCCGGCGAGCCGCGCCAACGGCGTCACCGCCATCCATACCGCCCCCGGCGTCGATCCGGACGCCATGCGCCGCTGCGCCCGCGACACCTACTCGACGGCACTCGGCGCCGGGCTCGGCGATCTGGAGGGACGGGCCTTCCGCATCGGCCATATGGGCGACCTGAACGAGCCGATGATCCTCGGCACGCTGGCCAGCGTCGAGCTCGCCATGCGCCGCTCGGCCATCCCCTTCGGCCGGGGCGGCATCGAGGCCGCCATCGAGAGCCTGGCGCTGGCCGATGCCGGCGTCGAGGCGGTGAGCCCGGCGCGCACGACGGAACCCGCCAGCCTCGGCATCACCGCGGCCTGAGCCGGCGGCAGTCGCCTATTGCGGTGGCGGTGCCGTCACCTGCATCGACGGCCGATTCGCAAACCCGGCCTGCCATTCGGCGAGGCGCGGCCGGCCGTCGCGCCATGGGTCCTCCGCGAATCGCAGGTCCAGATAGGCAAGGGCGATGGCGACGGCAAACAGACCGATGTCCGGCGCTGCCGGGAAGCTCACGACCTCGGCTTCGAGCGTATCGAGGGCGCGGTCGACCTTGTGTTTCTGGCCAAGCGCCCATTCGTCCCACTGTCGCTCCGGCGGCCGGCGGAACGTCTCGTAGCGGCGGAGCAGGGCGGCGTCGCAGATGCCGTCGCCGAGCGCCTGCCGGCGCAGCGCCGTCCAGCGGGCCGGCCCGGCAGCAGGGAAGAGCTTCGGTCCGTCGTGCAGGCTGTCGAGGTACTCGCAGATCACCCGGCTGTCGTAGAGCGCGCCGCCATCGTCGAGCAGCAGGCAGGGCAGCTTGCCGAGCGGGTTGTCAGCCGCGACCGTAGCCGTCTCGCCGACCGGCGAGGCGCTCGCGGCGATCAGCTCGATCCTGGCGTGGAGCCCCGCTTCGTGGGCGACCACCATGACCTTGCGGACATAGGGTGAGGTCTTGCTGTGGTACAGGCGCATGCGGTTCCCCTCCTGGACGAGCCGATCGGGATCACCGCCGGCGACGTTTTTCCCATAGCGCCCTTGAGGTCGGCCCGGCTAGGCTCCATCCTCATTTCCACTCTCATTCCCACCTGTCGATCCGAACGGGGCCTCCATGCAGCCAGCCGAAAGCGCGTCGCCGCTCGACATGCTCAAGAGCCTTGCCGATCCGGAGCTGCTGGTCGCGCGGCCCGAGGCCGGCAGGCCGTTCGAGCTGGTTTCCGAGTTCCAGCCGTCGGGCGACCAGCCGACGGCGATCGCCGAGCTGATCGAAGGTCTCGCCGAGGAGCAGCGCGACCAGGTGCTGCTCGGCGTCACCGGCTCCGGCAAGACCTTCACCATGGCGCAGGTCATCGCCGACCGGCAGCGCCCCGCCATCATCCTGGCACCCAACAAGATCCTCGCCGCACAGCTCTACGGCGAGTTCAAGTCCTTCTTTCCGAACAATGCCGTCGAGTACTTCGTCAGCTATTACGATTACTATCAGCCCGAAGCCTATGTGCCGCGCTCGGACACCTATATCGAGAAGACCGCGAGCGTGAACGAGCAGATCGACCGGATGCGCCATAGCGCCACCCGGGCGCTCTTCGAGCGCGACGACGTCATCATCGTGGCGTCCGTCTCCTGCATCTACGGCATCGGCTCGCCCGAGACCTACGCCAGGATGACCCTGAACCTGCGCGCGGGTCAGCGGGTCGAGCGGCAGCGCCTGCTCCGCGCCCTGGTCGAGTTGCAGTACAAGCGCAACGAGCTGGACTTCGGCCGCGGCGCCTTTCGGGCGAAGGGCGACACGATCGAGATATTCCCGGCGCATCTCGACGACCAGGCGTGGCGCATCTCGATGTTCGGCGACGAGATCGAGGCGATCTGGGCGTTCGACCCGCTGACCGGACAGAAGGGCGAGCGGTTGCAGCAGATCCGCCTCTACCCCAACAGCCACTATGTGACGCCCAAGCCGACGCTCGCCCAGGCGGTCGAATCGATCAAGGTCGAGCTCAAGGAGACGCTCGAGGACTTCCGCCGGGCCGGCAAGCTGCTCGAGGCCGAGCGTATCGAGCAGCGCACCGTGGCCGACATCGAGATGATCCTGACAACCGGCTCCTGCCCCGGCATCGAGAACTATTCGCGCTATCTCACCGGCCGCAATCCGGGCGAGCCGCCGCCGACGCTGTTCGAGTACATTCCCGAGCACGCCATCCTGTTCGTCGACGAGAGCCATGTCGCCGTGCCCCAGGTTGGCGGCATGTACAAGGGCGACCGGCAGCGCAAGTCGACGCTCGCCGAATTCGGCTTCCGCCTGCCTTCCTGCGTCGACAACCGGCCGCTCAAGTTCGAAGAGTGGGACGCAATGCGGCCGCAAACGATCTATGTCTCGGCGACACCCGGATCCTGGGAGCTGGAACGCACCGGCGGCGTCTTCGTCGAGCAGGTGATCCGGCCGACCGGCCTCGTCGACCCGCCGGTCATCGTGCGGCCGGTCGAGCATCAGGTCGACGATCTCCTCGCCGAGTGCCGCTTCTGCCGCGAGAACGGCCTGCGCGTGCTCGTCACCACGCTGACCAAGCGGATGGCCGAAGACCTCTCCGAGTATCTGCACGAGCAGGGCGTGCGGGTCCGCTACATGCACTCCGACATCGACACGCTCGAGCGCATCGAGATCATCCGCGATCTCCGCCTCGGCAAGTTCGACGTGCTCGTCGGCATCAACCTCCTGCGCGAAGGGCTGGACATCCCCGAATGCGGGCTCGTCGCCATCCTCGACGCCGACAAGGAGGGCTATCTGCGCTCGGAGACCTCGCTGGTGCAGACCATCGGCCGCGCCGCCCGCAACGTCGACGGGCGCTGCATCCTTTACGCCGACACCATGACCAGGTCGCTCAAGGCCGCGATCGAGGAGACCGACCGGCGCCGGGCGAAGCAGCTCGCCTTCAACGAGGCCAACGGCATCACCCCGGCGAGCATCAAGCGCAACATCCACGACATCATGTCGAGTGCTGCCGAGGGCGACTACGTCACCGTCGATCTCGGCGAGGATGCGCCGGCGACGCTCTCCGGCATGGACCTGCAGGCCTATATCGGCGAGCTCGAGAAGAAGATGCGCGACGCCGCGGCGGATCTGGAGTTCGAGGAGGCGGCCCGGTTGCGTGACGAGATCAAGCGGCTGGAGGATGGCGAGCTCGGCCTACCGGCCACGCGACCGGCGCAAGCGAACGACCGGAGCGACGGCCGCAAGCCCTGGCAACCCTCGGCCACCCGCGCCGACAAGCGCCGGGCCGCGGAGGCGAGAAAGCGTGCGGGAGCCCGTCGTCGCCGCGGCGCTTGACGGCGTTCATCCGGGCACCTTTGCTGCAGCGGTACGGCAGCAGGGGGAGCCGGATGAAGCTCTATCGCGATTTCGAGGACCAGGCGGCGCTCGACGTCGAATACAATCCGGGCCAGGCGGTGCCGGACGCCGCCGAACGCATGGCGGACTGGCCGGTGCGCAGCGCCCGGGCGCTGGCGCGGCTGCCGCACGAGCTCGACGTCCGCTACGGCGCCACCCTCGCCGAGCATGTCGATGTCTTTCCGGCCGGCTCCGGCAGCCCGGTGCATGTCTTCGTGCATGGCGGCTACTGGCGGCGCTTCTCGGCCCGGGACTTCGCCTGGGTGGCCGAGCCCTTGGCGGCCGCCGGCGTGACCGCCGTCCTCGTCAACTACGCGCTCTGCCCGACCGTGTCGCTCACCGAGATCGTCCGCCAGACCCGCGCCGCCATCGCCTGGTGTCACCGCGAGATCGGCCGCTTCGGCGGCGACCCGACGCGCATCACGCTCTCGGGCCATTCGGCCGGTGGCCATCTGGTCGGCATGGCGCTCGCCACCGACTGGCAGGGACAATACGGCCTGCCGAACGATCTCGTGCGCGGTGCCACCGCCGTCTCGGGCCTCTTCGACCTGCGCCCCTTCCCTTACACCTACCTGCAGCCGGCCCTGCAGCTCTCCACCGCCGAGGTGCTGGCGCTGAGCCCGATCGACCTCGAGCCCACGACTTCCTGCCCGCTCGAGATCGTGGTGGGTGGGGCGGAAAGTGCCGAGTTCCACCGGCAGAGCCGGAGCTTCAAGGAGCGGTGGCAGTCGCAGGGAGCCGACTGCCGGTATGGCGAGATCCCGGGCGCCAACCACTTCACGGCGCTCGACGCGCTGTTCGCCGACGGCAGCCCGCTGCTCCAGCGCCTGCTCGCCACCGCCGGCAACTGATCGGTCCCTTTCAGTCAGGAAGGACATTGGCCGGGCCGGCCGCGATCGCCAGCGCCTGGACGATGCAGGTGAGGCCGGTCAGGGGCGTCCTGCCGGCGTCGGCGAGGCAGGGTAACTCGAGCAGGACGGTCGCGTGGGGCGCGAGCGGACTCAAGGGCGTGTCGGTGATCGCAAGAACCCGACCGCCGCGCCCGGCATGCGCCTGCACCGACTGGACCACAGAGGGCTGGTAGGGGGCGACGCTGATGGCGACCAGGAGGTCGTCGGCGCGCAGCAGCGTCGACTGCGGCAGTGCATAGCCGCCCGTATTGTCGAGCATCAGACAGGGCCGGCCGTGCCGGATGAGGGTCCAGGCGAACAGCGCCGCCATGGGATAGGCCAGATGCTGGGCGGTCACGCACGGCTGCGGCGACGCGCGCAGCAGCTCGACCGCCGCCCGGAACGCCTCGCGGTCGAGTTCTCGCCGCAACCGCTCGAGCTCGGCGACACCTTTGCCGAGAAGCTCCGCGGCGATGTCGTCGGTGGTGGCCGACTCGTCCTCGGTGCTGGGCGCCTCAGCCAGGCTGACGCCCGCATCACGGCTGCGAAAGAGGAGGTGAGCCTTGAAGCGCTGCTTCATCTCGCGAAAGCCGGCATAGTCGAGTGCGTGCGCGAAACGAACCAGGGCCGAGGGCTGGACCCCCAAGCGTCGGCCCAGCTGGTCGACCGTCTCCATTGCCATGGTCTCGGGATGTGCAAGCGCGAAGGTCGCGATCTGCTGCTGCTGTTGGCTGAGGCGCGGGTAGCGCTCGACGATGCGACCGCGCAGCTCATTGAAACCGGCCGGATCGGCGGGCGGGTGACGTTTCCGACTGGGAATCGAACAGCCCTCCTGAAGCAGTGGCAGCCTCGCCGATTCAAAACTTCCATCTATTGACGGAGCTGCAATTTTCGTTCTCTCTAATGAAGCAGAGTCCCCTTGAGAAGACTGGCTGCACGAGATGCCAGGCCGGCGACAGATCGAAGCCCCGCTCGCGATTGTCGACACCGTGGTCCTGGCGAGGGCAAGCGCGATTAGGGAGCAAGCAACATGCAGAACGCGTCCAGACTGACGCGGCGCCTCTTGGGCGCCACACTCCTCGGCGGCATGATCATCTCCGCCCTGGCGGCGGGGCCAGCGATGGCACAGGACCGCAGCATCAAGGTCTGGTTCGGCCGGGAGAACTTCATCCCCGAGGACCAGTTCGCCGCCTTCAAGGAGGACTATCCCGACATCGACGTCGAGTTCGAGGTAATCCGGCTTGAGGACGTCAATTCGCAGCTCATCCTTGCCATCCGTTCGGGCACCGCGCCGGACATCGTCCAGATCCATGCGCGCGACGTGGCCCAGCTCGCCCAGGGCGGCGTGGTCAAGGACTTCAGCCACATGATCGAGGAGTGGGAGACACGCTTTCCCGAGACCTACGGTCAGCTGGCACCGCTCGCCTGGGAAGGCGCCTCCGATTTCGACGGCAACATCTATGGCGTCGCACTCTACGCCCAGTCCATCTACCTGACCTATCGGACCGACTGGCTCGACGAGCTCGGCATCGCCTACCCGCTCGAAACCACCGACCGGGTGCTGGAAGCCGCCAAGGCGATCTCCGAAATGGGTGACGACCGCTTCGGCTTCAGCCTGCTCGGCTGCTGCAACAGCCCGACATGGGAGCTGCCGCAGTTCCTCGCCATGGGTGGCGAGATGATCGACGGCGTGCCGCAGCTCGACAGCGAGGCCGGCATTGCCTGGATCGACTTCTATCAGGAGCTAATGCGCAGCGGTGCCGCCCACCCCGACACGCCGTCCTGGGATTCCGGCCAGATGCGCGCCGCCTTCATCGGCGAACGGGCCGGGATGATGAACGAGGGCGAACACATCTACGTCGAGGTGCACAAGCAGGTGCCCTACGAGGAAGGCAGATGGACCTTCGAGCGTCTGGCCACGCGACCGGGGCAGACCGAGGAGCACAAGCAGACCGGCTTCGCCTTCCCCTTCATCGTGACCACGGCCAACGAGGACGAGGAAGCGGCGATGCTGGCGCTCGAGTACCTCTCGAGGCCCGAGTTCGCCAAGCAGGTGGCGATCCGCTACCAGCCGACGACCAACACGGCGGTCTCGGAGGATCCGGAATATCTCGCCGCCAAGCCGTGGGCGACCGATATCGCGCCCCTCTCCTCGAACCTGTACAACCTGCCGACCCATCCGACCCGGGCCATCCAGATCTATGACGTGCTGCAGGAGCTGCGCGATCGGATGGTGGCCGAGCCGGATGCCGATGCCGCGGCGCTGGCGGCCGAATACCAGGAAAAGCTGAACGCCGCAGCCGACCTCTGAGCCGCAGCTCCGGTTCAGCCTGTCCTCGGCGAGCGGGGCCACGCATGGCCCCGCTCGCTGCTCCTTCCGGCACGCCACCTCGCGGAGCGGAAACTCGATGAGCACGACGGCCGTACGGCACGGGACGCCGCCGACGATACGCGAGCGGCTCGCGGATCTGGGCATGGGCACCGTACCCTATCTGATGGTCATCCCCGGCCTCGTCTTCGTGCTCGGGGTGCTCGGCTACGCGGTGGCGGGCGGCTTCTGGCTGTCGCTGCACGAGACCGACATGTTCCTGGTCAAGACCTGGGTCGGGCTCGCCAACTACATCGCCGTCTTCAACGACCCGCGGTTCCAGGCGGCGCTGGTCCGCACTCTGGTCTTCGTGATCGCCAGCATCACGCTCGGCATCGCCATGTCGATGATGTTCGCGCTGACGCTCTACCATGTGGGCTTCGGCAAGCGCTTCTTCCGCGGCATGAGCCTCCTGCCCTACTTCGTCTCGGGCATAGCGGCGGCCGTCATGTTCCGCTTCGTGTTCACGACCTCCGGCGGCTTCGTCAACCAGATGCTGGCGCTGGTCGGCCTCGGCCAGCCGTCCTGGCTGGGCGACCCCACCCTCGCCTTCATCGTCTCGGTGCTCGCCAATTGCTGGTTCATGGTGCCGTTCGCCACGCTCATCCTGCTCGGCGGGCTGCAGACGGTCGATCGCGACATCTACGACGCCGCGGTGATCGACGGCGCAGGCGGGGTTCAGACCTTCTTCAAGATCACCCTGCCGATGATCAAGCCGATGATGGGCGTGAGCCTGATCTGGGTCTCCTATATCAGCTTCAGCACCTTCGACATCATCCTCGCCCTGACCGCCGGCGGGCCGCAGCGCGCCACCGAGGTGGTCTCGATGTACATGTACCAGCTGGCCTTCCTGCAGCTCGACTTCGGCCAGGGTGCGGTGCTCATGGTCGTGCTGCTGACCTTCAACACCGTGCTGAGCCTAGGCTACATCTATTTCTTCGTGCTCGCCGACAAGCGCACCGAGAAGGGGAGCTGAGCCATGGCGACGCTTTCCTCTCCCTCCGGCGTCCGCTCGCGCGAGGCAGCGATCATCGGTCGGCCGCCGAGCCTCCTCGACGAGCTGATGAGCCGATTAGGCCGGGTGATCCTGATCGGCCTGCCGCTCGCGTTCCTCGTGATCTGGACGATGGTGCCGCTCGTCTGGGCGTTGCTCGCCTCGCTCAAGGACCCACTTGAGATCTACGAGTCGACGACGTTCCTGCCACGCAACCCCTCGCTCGAGGCCTACTGGACCGTGCTCGGCATGGACGGCTTCGGCAAGTGGATGTTCAACACGATCCTCGTCACCGTGGTGGCGACCATCGTGCCGCTGGCGTTGAGCATCATCGCGGCCTACGGCTTCGCCCGCTATCTCTTCCGCTTCCGCCACCTCCTGCTGCTGGCCTATCTGGTGCCGCGCATCATCCCGCGCGTCAGCCTGATCGTGCCGCTCAACGACCTGATGACCGAGCTCGGGCTGATCAACACCTACTGGGTGCTGTTCATCACCTACATCGCCAGCGCCGTGCCGCTCGCCACCTGGATCCTGGTCGGCTTCTTCAAGGCCGTTCCCAAGGAGATCGAGGAATCGGCGACCATCGACGGCGCGAATATGTGGAAGCGCCTGCGCTACGTCATCCTGCCGATCGCTTGGCCGGGTGTGGTGACGGCAGCGGTACTCTGCATCCGCGAGGGCTGGAACGAGTTCTCTTTCGTCCTGGCGCTGGTCACCGAGACCGGCATGCGCACGCTCCCCTACGCCCTTTACATGCTCAAGGACTCGATGGGGGTGCAGGACTACGCCGTCTACAACGCGTTCACGATGCTGACCGTGCTGCCGCTGCTCATCGTCTATTTGCTGCTCGAGCGACGAGTGGTGGAGAGCATCGTCTCAGGCGCCGTCAAATAGCGATTTCGGGGAAGATCGATGGCCGAAGGCTATGTCGAGTACCAGGGGCTGCGGAAGAACTTCGGTTCGGTGCCGATTCTGCACGGTATCGACCTGAAGATCGAGGAAGGGGCATTCGTCGTCCTGGTCGGACCGTCCGGCTGCGGCAAGTCCACACTGCTGCGCATGACCGCCGGGCTCGAATCGGTGACCGACGGGGACATCCGCATCGCCGGCCGGGTGGTGAACCGGGTGCATGCGAGCAATCGCGGCATCGCCATGGTCTTCCAGTCCTATGCACTCTATCCGCACATGTCCGTGAACGAGAATCTCGCCTTCAGCCTCAAGATGCGCAAGACGCCGCTCGAGCGGATCGCGGACGCGATCAAGAGCGCCGCGGGCGTCCTCAAGCTCTCCCCGCTGCTCGAGCGTCTGCCGGCCCAGCTCTCGGGCGGCCAGCGCCAGCGCGTGGCCATGGGCCGCGCCCTGGTGCGCGAGCCGGCGGTCTTCCTGTTCGACGAGCCGCTGTCCAACCTAGACGCCAAGCTCAGGGTCGAGATGCGGGCCGAGATCAAGGCCCTTCATCAGCGGCTTGCCACCACGACCATCTACGTGACTCACGACCAAATTGAGGCCATGACCATGGCCGACACCGTGGTGGTCATGCATGACGGGCGGATCGAGCAGGTCGGCGCGCCCCTCGAGATCTACGACCGGCCGGAGAACCTCTTCGTCGCCGACTTCCTCGGCTCGCCGGCGATGAACCTCTTCGACGGCACCGTGGTCGCGACCGACGCCGCAGGCACGCCGCTGGCGGTGGAGATCACGCCCGGCGTGCTGCTGCCCCTGCCCGGCGACGCACAAGTCGAGCCGGGCCGGGCCGTCGTCTACGGCATCCGCCCCGAGCACGTGACGCTGACCGCACCCGAGACGGGCCAGCCTGTCACGCTGACCCTGGTCGAGCCCGCGGGGTGGGAGACGCATCTCCATGCCGATCTCGCCGGGCAGAACCTGCGCATCCTGTCGGTAGAACGGGTTCCGGCAAGGCCCGGCGATCCGGCCGGCATCCAGATCGTGGCCGATCGCGTGCACCTCTTCGATCGTCAGACCGGCCGGCGAATCTGACTGCTCAGCCCTCAGTGCCGGGGCCGACGGGCCGGATCGGCGTGACCGCGGCTGTCGGCCGGTTGTCGTTGGCCGCACGCTCGACATATGCCGGGCCGACCGTCGCCGGTTGCGCTGCCGCGGTGCCCCGGAGGTCCGCGTAGAGTCGCAGCAGACGGCCGAGCTCGCCCACCGCCTGGGTCCGGTAGCGGAGCAGGAGCTCCAGGGTCCGTGGGCCGTGGCTTTGCCGGACGAACGCCCGGGCGACGGCGTTCAGCTCCCCCTCCCCGGACTCGCCCGGGCGCAGGCCAAGAACCTCGCGCTCGATCTGCGTCGCGCGGCGCATCCGCCAGAGTGCGGCGACAATACCGTCGGCCAGCTCGCGCTCGGCATCGTCGGCCGGCTGCAGACGGTCGAGCACGGCGTGCGTCAGGACCTTCGCGGCAGATGTGTCGTCGCCCGGCAACGGGCGGATGATCCTGGACCGGAGACCATGCTTCATGGCGTTCAGGCGCGAACGGCGCTTGCCCGGTTCGGTCGTCGGTCCCTTCGACCGTCGCCCGTTCGCGCGGCTCGCGGCGATCTGCGCCGGCGTTCTCGGACGGTCGGACATGGCTCACCTCGCTGCATCGGGAACCCTCAATCTAGGCGAATATAGGAATTAATTCAATAGAAACGTGTGCTTCATTCCGCCTCGAACCAGTCGAGCGCCCGGTCGAGCCAGTCGTCGGGCAGCTCGTGCCCGCCATCGTGCAGGCAGAGCTCGAGCTCGCCACCCGGCGCACAACTCGTCCACGCGCGGCAGCGGCGGTCGTCTTCGATGTAGATCCGATCCGGCTGCGAGCCGCAGCCCGCCTCGGCTCGCAGCTGCGCCAGCGCCTCGAACACGTCCCCCTGGTGCCAGCGATCACCGATCGGTCGGCCCTCGAGTGGCACGACCGTGTCGGCCAGCCCGTGCAGATGCAGGAGCCGCACCGGCTCGCCCGTGCACGCTCCGGGATGCGGGCGCCAGAAGGCGCCGGCCACAGGCGCAAAGGCGGCGAAGTCGCCGCCCATGAAGCAGGCGACATGCCAGGCCATCGAGCCGCCCTGGCTGAAGCCTGAGACCAGCACGCGGTCCCGTTCGAGCGGCACCCGCCCGGCGACATCCGCCATCACCTCGGCAATGAAGGCATCCTCGTCGCGCGCCGAGGCCGGCGAGCCCTGATGCGCCCAGCTGCGGCGCCGGCCGGGCTCCGGATCGCGTCCGTCAGGTGCGATGAGCAGGTAGCCGCGGCTCGTGACGGCATCCCGCAAGGCCGGGTTGCCCACGACAGCCGCCCCGGACGAACCGTAGCCGTGGAAGAAGAGCACGGCCGGCAGAGGTGTCGTGCCGTCCCAATCGACCGGCGCCGCCAAGTGGTAAGTGCCGGCCGCAACCGCGCAGGGAGCCGTCTCGCCACAGTCGATCGCAGCTGCCCGGACGTGCGCCGGCAGCAGCAGCGCCAGCAGCAGCAGGGCAGAGCGGAAACAGGCCGCTGACGCCCTCCAGCTGGCGTCAGCGGCCACCCGAGACATCGAAGATCGTGCCGGTGACGTAGGAGGCCTGGTCCGAAAGGAGCCAGAGGACCGCCTCGGCCACCTCGTCCGCCGTGCCGGCGCGGCCGATCGGCACGGTCGAGCCGAAGCGCGCGATGCGATTCTCGACGCCCGTGTCGTCCTGGATGTCGGTGTCAATCAGACCCGGCCGAATGCCGTTGACGCGTACGCCGTCGCCGGCGATCTCCTTCCCCAGGCCCTTGGTCAGCACGTCGATACCGCCCTTGGCCGCGCCATAGGGAATGAAGCCGCCGGCACCGAAGAGACTCGAGGCCATGGACGAGATGTTGACGATGGCCCCGCCCTGGCCGCCCCGCGACCTTGCCATCCGGCGGACCGCCGCGCGGTTGCAGATCAGGTGAGCGGTCAGATCGACGTCGACGATCCGGCGGATCTCCTCGACCGGGATGTCGGCGAGCGGTGCCGTCCTGTTGATGACCCCGGCATTGCTGACGAAGGCCGTGACCGGGCCGAGCTCGGTCGCGACGGTGTCGAACAGGCGCTCGACCGCCGCTGCATCGCTCACGTCCGCCTGGACGGTGAGCGCTTTCGCGCCGGCCGCCCGCACGTCCTCGGCAACCGCGGCCGCGGCCTTCGCGTTGCCCTGGAAGTTGACGGCGACGTCATAGCCACGCCGTGCCGCAAGCCGGCAGCAGGCGGCGCCGATGCCGCGGCTGCCGCCGGTGACGAGAATAGCCTTATTCAATATTCGTTCCTTCAGCCGTTTGCAGCAGCTCGCCCCGACTCAGGGACGGCCGTAATTGTCATCGAAGCGGACGATGTCGTTCTCGTCGAGCCGGTCACCGGTCTGCACCTCGATGAACTCGACCGGCACGGAGCCGCGGTTCTCGATGCGATGCTTGATGCCGAGCGGCAGATAGACGTGGTCGTCGTGACTCAGCTCCAGGACTTCCTCGCCCCGCGTCACATGGGCTGTGCCGGCCACGATCACCCAATGCTCGGCGCGGTGGTGATGCAGCTGCAGCGACAGCTTGCCGCCCGGCTTCACGGTGAGGCGCTTGACGCAGAACCCGGGCCCGACGTCGAGCACCTCCCAACGGCCCCAGGGCCGGTCATCGGCCTCACCGCGCTCGTAGAGCACTTCACTCATCCTGCATCTCCCCCTCGATGATGACGACCACGGCGACCCGTCAGCCGGCGCGATCGTTCGATGAACCGTCGTCGTTCTCGCTCTGCGGCACACGGGCATAGCCGACGACCGTAAGGTCGGTGTCGACCAGCACCTCCGCCGAGCCGAGATCGAGGCCCTGGATGGCGATCCGCTCGACGGTCAGCAGCGGCTCGTGCGTCTCGATCCGATGCAGCAGGCTGCGCAGACCGCCGATCTCCATGGTGCCCCTGAGCTGCACGCCGATGCGCATCACCAGGTCCTCGACGACCGGCTCGAGCACCTGGGTTCGCTCCAGCCTGCCGCCGGAGTGCTCGAAGAACTCGGTGAGCAGGCCGGCGAGCGCCGCCCCGCCGACCGACGGCGTCTCGGCGCGCAGCAGCCGCCGATCGCCCTCCGTCTGGCGCTCGAGCTGGCGCAGCTCGGCGAGCACCTGCTCGCGCGTGACGATCCGCTGCTCGAGCCGGCCGATATGCGCCTCCAGCGCGTCGCGCTCGGCAGCCTGACGCTCGGTCATCCGGGCCGGAATGATGACGAGCGCCGCGAGCCCGGCGAGCGGCACCAGCAGCAGCAGCACGGCGAGCCAGCGGTTCGCTGCGGGTGAGAGTGCGGGCATCAGCGGGGCAACTCCATGCCCGGCCGCACTTCGGCCTGCAGCGAAAACCGGTCGACCTCGACGAAATTGCCCGACTGGTCGGTGATACCGCGACGCTCGCTCGGCGCAGTCAGGCGTGCCGCCTCAAAGGACGCATTGCCCTCGATCAGGGCCGGCAGCTCCGCCGCATCGCCGCTATAGCCGGTGAGGGTCATGCGTCGCCCGTCGATCGTCAGCGTGTCGAGCCAGACGGAGTCCGGCAGGAGCCGGCTCAGCTTCTCGATCGTGGCGAGCGTCGACGGCCGGCCGAGATGCCGCTCCAGCACGGCCCGGCTCCCGGCCTCCAGCGCCTCGATCCGGCCGCGGATCTCGGGCAGGTCCTCCAGCCGCTGTTCCAGGAGCCCGGCATAGGCCCGGCGCTGCGCCAGCCCCGCATTGCGCGCTTCGATGTCGAAATAGGCGAAGATGCCGATGGTCAGCGCCGCCGCCGCGAGCAGCGCGCCGCCGATCGGCAGCCAGCGCGGCAGCCGGCGTTGCCGGTTGCCGTGCAGCAGGTCATGGGTCGGCGGCGCGTAGGGGTCGTCCTCGCCGAGGTCCACCACGTCGACCGTGAGGCCGAGCCGTTCGACGGCATCGACCGCGCGGGCCACCGTCTTCTCCGGCGCCACGGCGATCTCGACGGCCAGCATATCGTCAGCCGACGTGCCGATCCGAACCGTGTCGAAGCAGGCCGTCTCGGCCGACCAGGGGGTCAGCATGTCGAGCTTGTTGGCGATGATCGCCCGGATCTCGCCCTTGGCCGCCGCCGGCAGCCGGTCGGCCGTCTGGATCCCGAGGTCGGGCACGAGGCGCAGCACCAGCGGCAACTCGCGGCGATTGATGCGGTCGACGAGGAGCGCGGCACCGGTATCCGCCGCGCGATCCTCCGGCGTGCTTTCGAAAGCGCCCAGCTGCTCCACGCGGCCGCGATTGCGCATGGCGAACTGCAGCGTGCGGCCGTCGAACACGGCGACCACGAAGCGGTCGGTCGGCAGGCGGCGGCCGCTGGCGGGCATGAGACCGGCCAGCTCGTTCGCCCACCAGGCGAAGAAGCCGCCGTCCCGCTGGTCGGCCGGGCCGCTCAGCGCGACTGCCACGGGTCACCTCCAGCGATCGCCTCGCTGGCACCCGTGCCCGTCGCGGCTTCCGGCACGAGGCCGGCACCGTTCTGCAGGACGAGGAATGGATCGTCGCCCAGCATCGGATTGACCCAGATCACCGTCTTCTGCCTGAAGCTCGGTCCATCGTCGTAAGACAACTCGATATCCAGGGTATAAAGGCCTTGCGGATCCTCGGCGAATGCCGGTGCAGGCACATCGTTCAGCGCATCCTCTAGCGGCTCCGGCGGCGGATCGAAAGCGCTTTCGCCAGGCTCCCCGTTGCCGGCCCCTTCCACGGCAAGGCCGGTGGCATAGTCGAGCGCCTCGCGAACGAGCGGCTGCAGGGGTACCGGACCGGGGTCGGCATTGCCGGAGAACACGGTGACGGCGTCGGCAAGACGGGCATAAAGGTCGAGATCGAAGCCCTGGACCGAGCGCAGTTCGGCGACGAAGGGCAAGGGCCCGTCGCGCGGCCGAACCGATCCGCCCTGCTGCGCGTAGTCGTCGAGCTCGGCGCCGGCGAGGCGACGGGAATCGTCCGTGTCGCGCCAGTCGAGCAGCGCATCCGCCAGGGCGCGCGCGGTACTTGGATCGTCGGCCACGGCGGAAGTGAGGCCCTCGATCAGCTCCTCCCCGGCCGCGTTCAGGTCGATCTTGCCCGCTTCGGGCAGCGCCGCGACCCGAACGCTGCCGCCGGCATTGCTCCACTCGATCACCCCGCTGAAGGGGAAGGCGCCAGCCGCCAGCAGGCGACCTGCGACCTCGAGCGCGCCCTGCACCGCCGCCCGCGCCTCGATCGCCCGCACGGCGTTGCGGGTGACGTAGGCGGTATCGCGACTGATCGAGACGAGCGTGATGGCGAGGGCACTCATCGCCGCCACGAACCAGAGCACGGTCAGCAGCGCCACGCCGGCATCGTCGGGGGCAGCGCGCCTCATGGCTCGGGGCAGACCAGCTCGGCCGTGGCGGATGCGCAGAGCGTCGCGGCCCGTTGCTGGACCTCGACAATGATCGGCGGCAGGTCGAGCCGCGTATGGTCCAGGTCGAAGCGCACGGCGCGCGGCATCCGGGTCTCGTCCTGCCAGGCGTTGTGCCAGGCCGGCTCCGCATCCGCCTGGCGCCCGAAATAGCTGATCTCGAGCGTCGTCGCATCGCCGAGCAGCTGACGCCGCTCGGTCACGCTCTCGTCGTCGAGAACCCCGAAATCGTTCTGGTCAGCAGCCAGCGGCGCCAGTCCGAGCCAGATGCCGGTCTCCGGCTCGGCGCCGATCTCCATCGCGAGCAAGGGCGCGCCGGCCTGGAAATCGGGAGCGACGGTCAGAAAGCGAACACGTGCGGCATCCCCGTCGAACGCCACTGCCGGTTGCCCGGCCAGGCCGAAATCGAGCTGCACCGCGTCGCCCAGTCGCTCCTGCACCAGGCTGGAGAAGAGGGCCAGGTCGGCGAGTGCGTCGCCCCGCTCGGTCAACCGGTCCCCCGTTCCGCGCAGCAATCGGGCGCCCGAGCCGATCAGGGCGAGGACGAGGCCAAGCAGCACGAGCGCCACGATCATCTCGACCAGGGTGAAGCCGCGCTCGCCATCCGCGCCCTGTCGCCTCATGGCGCACGGCCGGAGGGCACAGCCGCCTCGAGCGTGAAGCTGCGGCCGGTGGCATCCTCGACACGGACCTCCAGCCAGTCCAGATCGTCCCGCAACGCCGGTAGATTCTCGGCGAGACCCGGCCATTCCTCGGCCACCGCGGCAAAGTTCCGGCGCTCGACGGTGACCTGGACATCGGCCGGCCAGCCGTCCCGCACCGCCGCCCCGGGAGTCAGCCGCTCGACCTCCAGGGCCGCCTCGGCAGCAAGCGCCAAGCGTAGCCTGGCCTCCCGGCCCGAATACTGGGCCAGGCTGTCGCCGGCGAGACGAAAGAGGGTGGTGAGCACGACGCCGAGCACGGCCAGCGCCACCAGCACCTCGAGCAGGGTGAAGCCGCGGTCCTGCACCGGCATCTCGTCATGGCGCATCGACCACCACCCGTCCGGTCAGCCAATCGACCGTCAGGGCGACGGCGCTATCCTCGGTCTCGAGCTGCCACGCGGCGCCATTCGACGTGCCGTTGGGGAAGAAGACGAGGTTCCGCGTATCCGTGGCGACGAGTGTGGTCCCCTCCGGCAGGCTTGCTGCCAGGGCAGTAACCGGGACGGTCAGCGTCTGCCCGCTGCCGATGGCCTCGAGGCGTGTGCGACCGAGCTCACGCGCGACTTCCTCGGCCCGCTGCTCGAGCGTCTTTGGCCGTTGGCCACCGAAACGCGGCATAATGGTGGCGGCCAGCACGGCAACCAGCAGGAGCGTGACCAGCAGCTCGAGCAGGGTGAATCCGGCGTCAGTCGGCGCCGGCGCCGATATCGGCATCCTCGCCGCTGCCGCCCTGCCGGTTGTCGGCACCGAGCGACAGGAGATCGAAAGCGTCGTCGTCCGCTCCGGGGACGCGGTAGACATATTCATTGCCCCATGGATCAAGCGGCACTGACTGGCCGTCGAGATATGGGCCGTTCCAGCCGGCGGCGCCCGACGGCGCCTCGATCAGCGCGTCGAGCCCCTGCTCGGTGGTCGGGTAATCGCCGACGTCGAGCCGGTAGAGATCGAGCGCCTGCTTGAACGCCGCCACCTGCACACTGGCGGTATCGCTCCGCGCCCCGCCCAGATAGCCGATGACCCTGGGGCCGGCGACCGCGGCGAGCAGGCCGAGGATCACCAGGACGACGAGCAGCTCGATCAGCGTGAAGCCGTCATCGCGACGACCGAAGCCGGTGGATATTGCCCGCAACTCTGCCGCTACTCCAGAATCTTCAGCTCGAACCGCTCGTCGTCGAGGCCGAGAACCAATCGCCGCGGCTCGATTGACAGCACCTGCCAGCCTTCGATCTCGTCGCCTGCCGCGAGAGCCTGCACATCGAGGCCGTCGCCGACGAACGCCCGCACGACGCCATTCTCCTCGCCGCTGCCGATGAACCTGACGCCGGGCGGCCGAGGCCCCGCGGCC
>CAZGUW010000011.1:0-37142 GCA_964528705.1 uncultured Geminicoccaceae bacterium | reverse complement strand
AGACATCCTTCCGCACGGCGACCTTGCCGAACGACTTGACGATAGTGCTGACGACGACCTCGGCCATGCTACTTCTCGGTCTCCACGAGGCCCTTGACGAAGAGCCGCTGCATGAGAACCACGACGATCACCGGCGGGATGAGCGCCAGGATCGCGACGGCGGTGATGAAATGCCACTCGGGCTCGTTGTCGGCCGCCACCACCATGCGCTGGATCGCCATGACGATCGTGTACATGCTCTGGTCGGTGGTGATCAGCAGCGGCCAGAGATACTGGTTCCAGCCATAGATGAAGAGGATGACGAAGAGCGCTGCGATGTTGGTCCGGGAGAGCGGCAGGAGGATGTCCCAGAAGAAGCGGAGCGGGCCCGCCGCGTCGACCCTTGCCGCCTCCACCAGCTCGTCCGGCACGGTCATGAAGAACTGGCGGAAGAGGAAGGTGGCGGTCGCCGAGGCGATCAGCGGCACGATCAGCCCCGTGTAGGAATTGAGGAGGCCGAGCGTCGCCATGACCTCGTAGGTCGGCAGGATGCGCACCTCGACCGGCAGCATCAGCGTGATGAAGATGGTCCAGAAGGCGAGCATCCGCCCGGGAAAGCGGAAATAGACGATGGCGAAGGCCGAGAGCAGCGAGATGGCGATCTTGCCGATGGCAATGCCGAGCGCCATCACCAGCGAGTTCAGCATCATCGGCGCCACCGGGCCGGAGCTCGCCTGCACGCTGCCCTGGCCCAGCACGCCCGCATAGTTCTCGACCAGCCGGTCGCCCATGGTCATGGGGATGGGCGCCCGGAGCACGTCGGACGGATCCTGGGTCGAGGCAATGAAGGTGACGTAGATCGGCAGCGCCACGACGAGCACGCCAAGGATCAGCGTCAGGTGGACGACGATGGTGAAGAGGGGACGGTTCTGGACCATCAGCCGTACTGCACCCGCCGCTCGACGAAGCGGAACTGGATGACGGTGAGCGTGATGACGATCGCCATCAGCACCACCGACTGCGCCGCCGAGCTGCCGAGGTTGAGGCCGATGAAGCCGTCGCTGAACACCTTGTAAACCATGATGTTGGTGGCCTGGGCCGGCCCGCCCCGGGTCACCGCGTGGATGATGCCGAAGGTATCGAAGAAGGCGTAGACGATGTTGACGACGATCAGGAAGAACGTCGTCGGCGAGAGGAGCGGGAAAATGATCGTGAAGAAGCGCTTGGCCGGCCCGGCGCAGTCGATCGCCGCCGCCTCGATCAGCGATTTCGGGATCGCCTGCATGCCGGCCAGGAAGAAGAGGAAGTTGTAGGAGACCTGCTTCCACGCAGCGGCGATGATGACCAGGAGCATGGCCTGGTTGCCGCTGATCTTGTGGTTCCAGTCGATGCCGATGCCCTGCAGCCACCAGGCGACGATGCCGACCGAGGGGTTGAAGAGGAAGAGCCAGAGCACGCCGGCGATCGCCGGCGCCACGGCGTAGGGCCAGATCAGCAGCGTCTTGTAGACGACAGCACCGCGGATCGCGTGATCGGCCATGGCGGCGAGGAGGAGGGCCACGACGAGGCCGAGCAGCGCCACGCCGATGCTGAAGACCGCCGTCACCCGGATCGAGTGCAGGTACTCGCGATTGCCGAAGAGGTAGGTGAAGTTGTCGAACCAGACGAAGCGCACGGAGAGGCCGAACGCGTCCTGCACCAGCATCGACTGCCAGAGCGCCTGGGCGGCGGGCCAGATGAAAAAGACCAGGGTGATCGCGAGCTGCGGCGCCAGCAACGCATAGGGCAGCCAGCGATGACGAAAGACGACGCGCTTCTCCATGCGCGGGGCAACCGCCGCCGGCGAGCGCTCGTGCGCCCGCCGGCCGGCCGGTCGGTCAGCCCTGCTGCTGCTGGAACTGGCGCAGCAGCTCGTTGCCGCGCCTGACCACCTCGTCGAGCGCCTCCTGGGCCGTGGCCTCGCCGGCCCAGACCCGCTCCAGCTCCTCGGCGACGATGTCGCGGATCTGCACGAAGTTCCCGAAGCGCAGACCCTTCGAGTTCTCGGTCGGCGGGTTCAGCGTGATCTGCCGGATGGCGACGTCGGCGCCCGGGTTCTGCTCGTAGAAGCCCTGCTCCTGGCTCAGCTCGAAGGCGGCCGTGGTGATCGGCAGGTAGCCGGTCTCCTGATGGTACCAGGCCTGGACCTCGGGCGAGGAGAGGTAGGTGAAGAACTTGGCCACGCCCTCGTACTCGGCCGCATCATGGCCCTGCAGCACCCAGAGCGAGGCGCCGCCGATGATCGAGTTCTGCGGGGCGCCCTCGATGTCGGGCCAGTAGGGCAGCATGCCGACGCCGAACTCGAAGTCCTTCACGTTGGCGCTGATGCCCGCGTAGCCGGCCGAGCTCTCGGTGTAGACGGCGCATTCCTGGTTGTAGAACTTGGGTGCCGCCTGGTTGGTCCGGCCGCCATAGTCGAAGATCTTCGACTGCTGCCATTCGCCCATCTTGGCGATGTGGTCGACGACCGGCCCCTGGTTCACCACGAGCTCGGTGTCGAGCCCGCCGAAGCCGTTGGAGAGCGTGCCGATCGGCTGGTTGTGCCAGGCCGAGAAGTTCTCGATATGGATCCAGCTCTCCCAGGCGGTGGTGAAGCCGCAGGGATAGCCAGCGGCCTGCAGCGCCTTGGCGGCCTCCTCGAACTCCGGCCAGGTGGCGGGCGGGTTCTCCGGATCGAGCCCGGCCTTCTCGAAGGCGTCCTTGTTGTACCAGAAGACGGGCGTCGAGCTGTTGAACGGCATCGACAGCATCTCGCCGTCGGCGGTCGTGTAGTAGCCGGCGACGGCCGGCAGGAAGGCGCTCGGATCGAACGGCTCGCCGGCGTCGGCCATGAGCTGGTAGACCGGGTAGATGGCGCCCTTGGCACCCATCATGGTCGCGGTGCCGACCTCGAACACCTGGACGATGTGCGGCTGCTCGTTCGCCCGGAAGGCGGCGATCGCGGCCGTCATGGTCTCCGCATAGGAGCCCTTGAAGGTCGGGATGACCTCGTACTCGTCCTGGCTGGCGTTGAAGTCGGCGGCGATCTTCTCGACCCGCTCGCCATTGGCGCCACCCATCGCGTGCCACCACTGGACCTGCGTGGCCGCCATGGCCATGGAGCTCGTGCCCGCCAGGGCCAGCGTGGCCACGGCCGCGAGCAGTTTGTTGATTTGCATGGTCTTGCTCCTTCTCCCTGTACAGGGATCATGCACCTGCCGCTTTCGACCACGCAAGTGTGACGGTGAGGTGACAGGTTCAGGCAGGAGGAGCGGGGCTGTCCGGTGCGCCGGGGAAAGCCCGAGGCGGCGGCTCAGTCGTCGGGGCGATCGACCTTGCCGATGTTCTTGATCCGCACCACGACGTCGACCCGGTCGATGACCTTGCCGGGCGGCGGCTCGGGCAGGTCGGTGATCGTCACCACGTCCTGCGGGATGTCGTAGATCTCGCCGGTCGACTTGTCGAAGTAGTGGACGTGCGAGCTGGGGTCGGTGTCGAAGTAGGACTGCCCCGAGCCGACCACGACCTCACCCATCAGGCCAGCCTGGGTGAACTGGTTCAGCGTATTGTAGACGGTGGCGAGCGACACCGGGATGCCGGCCTGCCGGGCTTCCTGGAAGAGCTCCTCCGCGGTCACGTGCCGGGGGGCCGTCTCGAGCAGCAGCCCGAGCAGGGACAGGCGCTGCCGGGTCGGGCGGAGGCCGGAGGTCTTCAATCGCCGCATCGCTTCCGCGTAACGTCTCATCGCTCGAAATCCACGTCCTTCTGCGCTTCGATTCCCATACCGGACTTATTTGGTCCGTTTTGCCCGGACGGTCAAGCGGCCGGTGTCAGTGGCCGGTCAGGATGCGCTGCACCAGCTGCCGCACGGTGGGCACGAAACCGTTGGCATAGAACGGGTCCTCGCGGAATCGGTAGACACTGTGGCCGGCGAACATCAGCTGGTCCTCGTGCTCGCCGCGACCATGCGCGATGTCCTGCAGCGTCTTCTGGATGCAGAAGGAGCGCGGGTCCACCGGCCGCCCGGTCGAGTAGTCGTCCCGGTCCTTCCAGTTGCTGAAGGCGCAGTGGCTCAGGCAGCCCATGCAATCGGCCTGGTCACGCCGGATCTGTCGCGCACCCTCCGGTGTGACGAAGATCAGCGTGCCGTCGGGCGTGCGCATCGGCTGGCTGTAGCCCTGCGAGACCCAGCCCTGGATGCGCTGGAGGTCGGCCTCGGTCACATAGACGCCGCGGCCGCCCCGACCATAGGCGAAGAAGGCCGTAAGCTCGTTCGCCGGATCGGCCTCGTCGCTGATGGTGACCTGCCGATCGGACCGCTCGACCAGCTCCTCGAGGAAGCGGTTCTTAACCGCCGAGGAATAGAACCCCGTCGGGCTGAAGCGGTGCAGGAGCACGTCATCGGGCAGCAGCCCGAGCAGCCGCTTCTTCCAGCCGTTCGGAATGGGGCTTTCCTGGGTCAGCAGCGGCCGCGTGCCGAACTGGAAGGCGATGGGACCGAGCTCCTTGTTGCCGATCCAGTTCTTCCAGTCCTTCAGGTGCCAGACGCCGCCCGCCATGATGATCGGCACCTCGCCGAGGCCCATGCCGCGCATCACCTTCCGGAGCTCGAGCACGCGCGGGTAGGGGTCCTCGGGCCGGGTCGGGTCCTCGCTGTTGGAGAGCCCGTTATGGCCGCCGGCCCGCCACGGGTCCTCGTAGACCACGGCACCCAGCCAGTCGGCGACCTTGCTGTAGGCGCGCCTCCAGAGCGCGTTGAAGGCCCGCGCCGAGGAGATGATCGGGTAGTAGTGGACGCCGTAGCTGGCGCAGATCTCGCCCAGCCGGTAGGGCATGCCGGCGCCGCAGGTGACGCCGTGCACGAGCCCCTTCGCCTGCTGCAGCACGCCGTGCAGCACGCGCTCGCAGCCGCCCATCTCCCAGAGCACGTTCATGTGCAGGCGGCCTTCGCCGCCCTGGGTCTCGTGCGCCACGCGCGCCTGGCAGACGGCGCCGCGGATCGAGTAGTCGATCAGCTCCTCGTGGCGCTCGCGGCGATCCCGGCCCTTGTAGATCAGGGGCACGTAGTCGCCATTGGCGTCGATCACGTCGGCGTTGACGGCCGAGAACGTGCCGACGCCGCCGGCCGCCGCCCAGGCGCCGGCGCTGCGGCCATTGCTGACCGCAACACCCTTGCCGCCTTCAACCAGTGGCCAGACTTCGTGCCCGGCCACCACGAGCGGACTGACGAAGCTCATGCCGGTCTCCCTGCTGCTTGTGCCGGCGCGGTACCGCGGGGCGCGCCGCTCAGCCGGCGCGCTCGCGACGGCGACCGCGCTCGCCACCATCCCGTTCTGGGCGCGGCTTGCGCTCGACTTCGATGATCTCACCAGTCTCCTGGTTGACCGAGCGCATGCTGAGCTTGATCTTGCCACGGTCGTCGACCGCCAGCACCTGGACCTTCACCGTGTCGCCTTCCTTGACCACGTCACCGACGCTGGCGACGCGCTCGTTGGCGAGCTCTGAGATGTGGCAGAGCCCGTCCTTGCTGCCGAGGAAGGAGATGAAGGCGCCGAAATCGACGATCTTGATGACCTTGCCGTTGTAGACGTGACCGACCTCCGGGGTCGCGGTCAGGCCGCGGATCCAGTCCACCGCCTGCTGCGCCGCCATGGCGTCGCTGGAGGCGACCTTCACCAGGCCCTCGTCGTTGATGTCGATCTTCGCGCCGGTGGTCTCGCAGATCTCGCGGATCATCTTGCCGCCCGGGCCGATCACCGCACCGATCTTGTCGGTCGGGATGTTGAGCGTCGTGATCCGGGGCACCGAGTCGCGCAGCTCGGGCCGCGGCATGCCCATGCAGGCGGCCATCTCGCCGAGGATGTGGATGCGCCCGTCACGCGCCTGGTCGAGGGCGATCTGCATGATCTCCTCGGTGATCCCGGCGATCTTGATGTCCATCTGCAGCGAGGTGACGCCGCGCTCGGTGCCGGCCACCTTGAAGTCCATGTCGCCGAGGTGGTCCTCGTCGCCGAGGATGTCGGAGAGCACCGCGAAGCGCTCGCCCTCCTTGATCAGGCCCATGGCGATGCCGGCGATCGGCCGGGGCAGGGGCACGCCCGCGTCCATCAGGGCGAGCGAGGTGCCGCAGACCGTCGCCATCGAGCTCGAGCCGTTCGACTCGGTGACCTCGGAAACGACGCGGATCGTGTAGGGGAAGGCATCCTTGGCCGGCAGGAGGGGGCGCGTCGCGCGCCAGGCCAGCTTGCCGTGGCCGATCTCGCGGCGGCCCGGGGTCCCCATGCGGCCGGCCTCGCCCACCGAGTAGGGCGGGAAGTTGTAGTGCAGCATGAAGTGCTGCCGGCTGTCGCCCTCGAGCGCGTCGATCATCTGCTCGTCCTGGCCGGTGCCGAGCGTCGCCACCACCAGCGCCTGGGTCTCGCCGCGCGTGAAGAGCGCCGAGCCATGCACCCGCGGCAGCACGCCGACCTCGGCCACGATCGGGCGGACGGTGCGCAGGTCGCGGCCGTCGATCCGCTCGCCGGTGTCGAGGATGGCGTTGCGGACGATGTGGCTCTCGAGCTTCTTGAAGGTCTCGGCGACCGCCTGCTTGGCGTTCGGGTCGTCGCTGTCGGCGGTGAACGCCTCGACCGCCGCCTTCTTGACGAGGCCGACCTTCTCGACGCGGGTCTGCTTGACGCGCTCCGCATAGGCCTCGCGCAGCGGCGCCTCGAACTCGCCCTGCAGGCGCCCGAAGAGATCGGACTCGCCGGCCTCGCCGAGCGTCCAGGGCTCCTTGGCGCAGGCCATCGCCAGCTCGATGATCAGGTCGATGACCGGCTGGAACGCCCGGTGCCCGTGCATCACGGCGTCGAGCATGGTCGCCTCGGGCAGCTCCTTCGCCTCGGACTCGACCATCATCACGGCGTCGCGCGTGCCGGCCACGACGAGGTCGAGATCGCTCTCCTTGAGCTCCTCGATCGACGGGTTGACGACGAACTGGCCGTTGACGTGGCCGACGCGGCAGGCGCCGATGGGGCCGAGGAAGGGCAGGCCGCTGATCGTCAGCGCAGCGCTGGCGGCGACCATGGCGAGCATGTCGGGGTCGTTCTCGCCGTCATGGGCGAGGACGGTGACCACGATCTGCGTCTCGTTCTTGAAGCCGGCCGGGAAGAGCGGGCGGATCGGGCGGTCGATCAGCCGCGAGGTCAGCGTCTCCTTCTCGGTCGGCCGGCCCTCGCGCTTGAAGAAGCCACCGGGAATCTTGCCGGCGGCGAACGCCTTTTCCTGATAGTTCACGGTGAGCGGGAAGAAATCCTGGCCGGGCTTGATCGACTTGGCGCCGACGGCGGTCGCCAGGACCACGGTCTCGCCCAGCTGCGCCAGCACGGCGCCATCGGCCTGGCGGGCGATGCGGCCGCTTTCCAGCCGCAGACGGCGCCCGTGCCAGTCCATTTCCTTGATGGTCGTCTTGAACATTCACTTAGCCTTTCATGTGCCTGCAACGGCAGGCGACCGGTCCGACACCAGATCGGACCGGCCCGTCTTCAATGGCGGCCGTCGTGGCTGCTCGCGGCTGCGTTCAACGACGCAGGCCGAGCCGCTCGATGAGCTGCCGATAGCGATCGGTGTCGCTGCGGTTGAGGTAGTCGAGCAGGCGGCGCCGCTGGCCGACCATCATCAAAAGACCGCGCCTCGAGGCGAAATCCTTCTGATGCGCCTTGAGGTGCTCGGTCAGGTTGCCGATGCGCTCGCTCAGAATGGCGCATTGCACCTCGGGCGAGCCGGTATCGCCGTCTTTCACGGCATAGGACTTGATGAGCTCGAGCTTGCGCTCCTGCGTGATCGACATCGTCTGGTCCTTCTGGAAGGCGAGGCGCGCTGGCCCGCTCAGCTGTTGAAAACGCGCAACGGGCTCAGCTCGCCATCCACCAGCCGTCCGAGAGCGACGACCTCGCCCTCCCGGACCGCCTGGATGGTCCCACCTTCCATCGCCTCGCCGACGACGAGGCGGGGCACGATCTGGATGGGGTGACCGGAGCGGAGCCGCGCCGCCTGTGGCTCGGTCACGGCGAGCGCCGGGATGTCGGCCAGCGCCGTCGAAACCGAAACCAGTACTTGCGGTAAGCTATCATCTTGGACGATTTCAACAAGCGTGTCGAGATCGATTGCAGCCTCCGCGGTGAACGCGCCCACCTCGAGCCGGCGGAGCGCCGTCACGTGGCCAAGGCAACCCAATGCCTCGCCCAGGTCGCGCGCCAGGGCCCGGATATAGGCGCCCTTGCCGCAGCGGGCCTCGAAGACGGCATGGTCGGCGTCGGGCCGCTCGATCATGCAAAGCTCGATGAAGTTGACCTCGCGCGGCGGCAGGTCGAGGACCTCGCCGCGCCGCGCCAGGTCATAGGCGCGCTCGCCGGCCACCTTCACCGCCGCGAAGTCCGGCGGCCGCTGCATGATCCGCCCCTCGAAGCCCTTCAGCGCCTCGACGATCGCGGCATCGGTCGGCCGCTCGTCGGACGTCCGGATGATCTCGCCCTCGCTGTCGTCGGTGTTGGTGGCGGCACCGAAGCGGACCGTGAACCGGTAGCGCGTGGCCTCGCCCAGCGCGATCGGCAAAACGCCCGTGGCGAGCGGGTCGAGCGTGCCGCCATGACCGGCCTTGGCGGCGTCGGTCACGCGCTTGACGCGGTTGACCACGTGGGTCGAGGTCATGCCGGACGGCTTGTCGATGATCAGC
Organism: uncultured Geminicoccaceae bacterium; assembly: GCA_964528705.1. Taxonomy (GTDB): domain Bacteria; phylum Pseudomonadota; class Alphaproteobacteria; order Geminicoccales; family Geminicoccaceae; genus SLRI01. The sequence goes on along the minus strand of CAZGUW010000011.1, from coordinate 28,429 downwards.
CAGCCGTCGATGCGCTTGCCCTTGTGGCGGCGCCGGCTCATTCGTCGCCCTTCCCGGGCGCCGAGGGTACTGCCTCCTGATCGCCGGCATCGTCCGCGGCCGATGCATGCGCCGCGAGGCCGGTGCGCAGGAGGTCGTCGATGTGCGCCGCATGGCTGAAGCTCTGATCCGCCTCGAAGCGCAGGCGAGGGGCGTATTTGAGGTTCATCTCGCGCGCCAGCCGGCCACCCAGGACCGGCGCCAGCCGGTTCAGCGATTCCAGCGTCTGCGTCTGAACGTCGCGGCCGAGCTCGGACACGAACACCTGCGCGTGGCGAAGGTCGCGGCTCATGCGCGCCTCGGACACGGTGACGCTCACAGTCTCGAGATGGCGATCGTGCAGATCGCCGCGCATGAGGTGCCCGGCGAGCAGATGACGCATCTGCTCGCCGACCCTGAGTTGGCGCTGCGACGGCGCAGCGCCGGATCGATCCCTGGACATGACGAAAACCTTGCGGGCGAACGCCGCACCGGCTCCGGACGACGGGCCCTAGAGCGTGCGCGCCACCTCCTGCACCTCGTAGACCTCGATCAGGTCACCCTGACGGATGTCGTTGTAGCCCTCGATGGACATGCCGCACTCGAAGCCCTCGCGCACCTCGCGGACATCGTCCTTGAAGCGCTTGAGCGAGCCGAGCTGGCCGTCGAAGATCACGACATCGTCGCGCAGCAGCCGGGCCCGGCCGCCGCGGCGGATGAGCCCGTCGACGACGCGGCAGCCTGCCACCTTGCCGACCTTGCTGACGTTGAAGACCTCGCGGATCTCGGCGTGGCCGAGGATGTTCTCCTTGGCCTCGGGCGACAGCATGCCCTCGAGCAGGCCCTTCATCTCGTCGAGCAGCTCGTAGATGATCGAGTAGTAGCGGATCTCGATCCCCTCGCGCTTGGCGAGATCGCGGGCCTGGGCGTTGGCGCGGACGTTGAAGCCGATGATCACGGCCTGCGAGGCCTGCGCCAGGGTGACGTCGCTCTCGGTGATGCCGCCGACGCCGCCATAGAGGATGCGGACGCTGGCCTCCTCGTTGCCGATCTTCTCGAGACCGGCCTGGATCGCCTCGAGCGAGCCATGCACGTCCGATTTGACCACCACGGGCAGGTTCTGGATCTCGCCCGACTTGAGCTGCGAGAACATCTCCTCGAGCGAGCTGCGGGCCGGCGTCGCCTTGAGCTGCTGCTGCTCGCGCCGCTTGCGGATGCGGTAGTCGGCGATGTCGCGCGCGCGCTTCTCGTTCTCGACGACGACGAACTGGTCGCCCGCCTCCGGCACGTCGTCGAGACCCTGGATCTCGACCGGCACGGACGGCCCGGCCTTCTTGACGGTCTCGCCGCGGTCGTCGGTCATCGAGCGGACACGGCCCCAGCAGGCGCCGGCCACGACGATGTCGCCCTGGTTCAGCGTGCCGTTCTGCACGAGCACCGTGGCGACCACGCCACGGCCCCGGTCGAGCCGCGCCTCGATGACCGCACCCCTGGCCTCGCGGTCGGGATTGGCCTTGAGCTCGAGCAGCTCGGCCTGCAGCTGGAGCTGCTCGACCAGCTTGTCGAGACCCTGCTTCTGCAGGGCGCTGACCGGCACGCAGAGCACGTCGCCGCCGAAGTCCTCGACCACCACGTCGTGGCTCAGGAGCTCCTGCTTGACGCGGTCGGGATTGGACTCGGGCTTGTCGATCTTGTTGACGGCCACGACGATCGGCACCTTCGCCGCCTTGGCGTGGCGGATGGCCTCGATCGTCTGCGGCATGACACCGTCATCGGCGGCGACGACCAGCACGACGATGTCGGTGATCGAGGCGCCGCGCGCACGCATCGCGGTGAAGGCGGCGTGGCCCGGCGTGTCCACGAAGGTCACCCTGGCACCGTTGTCGACGGTCACCTGATAGGCGCCGATATGCTGGGTGATGCCGCCGGCCTCGCCGGCCACCACGTCGGTCTGCCGGAGCGCGTCGAGCAGCGAGGTCTTGCCGTGGTCGACATGGCCCATGACCGTGACCACGGGCGCGCGCGGCTGCAGGCTCGCCGTGTCGTCCTCGGCACCCTCGAGGCCGATCTCGACGTCGCTCTCGCTCACCCGCTTCGCGGCCTGACCGAACTCGGAGAGCACCAGCTCGGCCGTGTCGGCGTCGATCGTCTGGTTGATCGTCACCATGATGCCGTTGCGCATCAGGACCTTGACGACCTCGGCGCCACGCACGGCCATGCGCGAGGCGAGCTCCTGGACGGTGATCATCTCCGGCACCACGACCTCCCGAACCGAGGGCTCGGCGCCGCTCGACGACTGCTGCCGGCGCTCGCGCTCGCGCTGGCGCTTGAGCGCCGCGAGGCTGCGAGTCCGCTCGATTTCCTCGGCTTCCTCGTCGGTCGTGAGGATCAGCCGCTTGTCGTTGCGCCGCGTGTCGCGCTCGCTCCGCCGCAGCGTGTTGCGGCGATCGCCCTTGCCACCCTTGCCGCGACCTTCCTCGTCCTCGCCGACGGGCAGCTGGCGGGCGGCCTTCGCCCCACGCTTGCTCTCCTCGGGGGCCCGCAGCTCGCCGTCCGCGTCGAGGACGGCCGGTGCGGCTGCCTGGTTGGTCGCCTGGGCCTCGGCGGCGGCGCGCCGCTTCTCCTCCTCGGCGAGCAGCTTGGCGGCCTGTTCCTCGGCGCGCTTGCGCGCCTCCTCCTCGACCTTGCGCCGGGCATCCTCCTCGGCCTTGCGCTGGGCCGCGGCGTCCTCGTCCGCCTTGCGCCGGGCCGCCTCCTCGGCGGCGCGGCGCGCGTTTTCGGCGGCACGGGCGCGGGCCTCCTCCTCGATCTTCTTGGATTCGGCGAGGGCCCGGAGCCGCGAGCGCTTCTCGTCCTCGGTCAGCGTCGGCAGCACCATCGGGCCGCGCCCGCTGCGCGAGCCACGGGCCTCGGTCACGGCCCGCTGCTGGCGCAGCGCCTCGGCGGGGGCGCGCGTCGGGGCGGGGACCGGCCGCGGCGCCGAAGCTGGGGTCGACTGGCCCTCCGCCGGCGCTGTCGGGGCCGAGCGGGCCGTGGTGACCGGCGTCGTGGCACCGCGCCGCCGCTTGACCTCGACGGCGACCGCCTTGCTGCGGCCGTGGCTGAAGCTCTGGCGGACCGTGCCCTGCTCACCCGCTTTCTTGAGCTCGAGGCGACCGCCGGCCGAGCCCTTGCCGAGCTCGATCCGCGTGTTTCGATCCTGCCCTTTGGCGTCGCTCATCTTGCTCTCGATGTCCCTTGCTGATCGTCCGCGTCGGCGGGGCCCATTGCGTGGTGCCCGGCCTGCTGCCGGTGACGAAAGCCCTCGAGCCTCGTCGCCTCCTCGAGCAGACGCGTCGCTAGTGTACCGTGTCTCATCCAGGCATGCACCACCGCATCGCGCCCGAGCGCCCGGCCGATTTCGGCCCGCGTCAGGCAGCTTACGACCGGTTTCTCGCCCTGCCGCGCGCGCAGCTTGCGGGCCCCGTGCACGGCGGCGTCACTGGCCTCGACGAGCACGCCCGCGTCGCTGCCGGCGAGGATCGCCGCCACCTGGTCGAAGCCCTGGACGACCTCGCCGGCCCGCCGGCCGAGCCCGAGGATGTCCGAGGCACGCGCCGCGAGGAGGCGCTCGACCAGCCCGACCAGATCCCCCGGCACCTGCACCGGGAAGCCCGCCTGCCTGTCGAAGAGCCGCCGCTTCACCGCCAGGGCGAGGCTCTCCCGGTCGGCCTGGACCCAGATGCCGCGGCCCGGCAGGCGGGCCGCCAGATCGGGTACCACGCGCCGCTCGGGGTCGACCACGAAGCGCAGCATGCGCGACCGGTCGCCGCTCTCGCGGCTGACGATGTCGCGCCGGCGGGGCGGTGCCGGAATGGCGCCGCCCTTGGGGCTTTCGGTCGAGGCGGTGGCGAGCATCACGGTCAGTGTGTGGTCTCCACCGGGCCGTCATCCGGGGTGGCCTCGTCCGCCTCGTCCACCTCTTCCGGTTCCGGCTCGGGCTCGATCCAGCCGAGCACCAGCCGGGCCTGGAGGATGAGGTCGGCGGCCGTCGCCTCGTCCACCGGCGCCTCGGCGGCGAGCATCTCCACGAGCTCGTCCGTGGCAAGATCGGCGAAGTCCTCGAGGCTCTTCACGCCCTGGCGGCCGAGGGTCACGATCGTCCGCAGGTCGATCAGGGTGAAGGCCCGCAGGTCCTCGCCGATGCCGAGCTCGTCGGCTTCGGCGTTCATCTCCTGCTCGCGCTCCTCGAGGAAGGCCGCGGCACGCTCCTTGAGCGCCTCGGCGATCTCCTCGTCGAAGCCCTCGATCGCGGCCAGCTCGTCCGTCTCGCTGTAGGCCACGTCCTCGACATTGGCGAAGCCCTCGGTGGCGAGCAGCTGGGCGATCACCTCCTCGACGTTCAGGGTCTCGATGAAGAGTTCGGTGGCCTCGCGGAACTCGCGGTTGCGCCGCTCGGAGTCCTCGCCCTCGGAGACGATGTCGATGTCCCAGCCGGTGAGCTGCGAGGCGAGCCGCACGTTCTGGCCGCGGCGGCCGATGGCGATGTGCTGCATGTGGTCGGGAACGATGACCTCGATGCGGTTCGCTTCCGGGTCGAGCACGACCTTGCTCACCTCGGCCGGGGCCAGGGCGTTGACGACGAACGTCGCAGGATCGGGCGACCAGGGAATGATGTCGACCTTCTCGCCCGCCAGCTCCTGCACGACCGCCTGGACACGGCTGCCGCGCATGCCGACGCAGGCGCCGACCGGGTCGATGCTGCTGTCCTTCGAGATCACCGCGATCTTGGCGCGGCTGCCGGGGTCGCGGGCGACCGACTTGATCTCGATGATGCTGTCGTAGATCTCGGGCACTTCCTGCTCGAAGAGCTTCGCCATGAACTGCGGGTGAGTCCTCGACAGGAAGATCTGCGGGCCGCGGGTTTCGTGCCGCACATCATAGAGATAGGCCCGGATCCGGTCCTTGTTCCTGAAGCTCTCGCGCGGGATCAGGTCGTCGCGGCGGACGATCGCCTCGGCCCGGCCGAGATCGACCAGGACGTTGCCGTGCTCGGTCCGCTTGACCTCGCCGATGACGACCTCGCCGATCCGGTCCTTGAACTCGTCGTACTGCCGCTCGCGCTCGGCGTCGCGCACCTTCTGGACGATGACCTGCTTGGCACTCTGTGCGGCGATGCGGCCGAGGTCGATCGGCGGCAGGGCGTCAAGGATCAGGTCGCCGGCCTGCGCCGCCGGGTTGCGGTCGCGAGCCTCGTCGAGGCTGATCTGCTTGGCGTAGTCCTCGACGACCTCCGCCACCTCGAGCTGCCGGAAAAGCCGGATCTCGCCGGTCTTGCGGTCGATCTCCGCGATGATGTCGTGCTCGAGGCCGTACTTGCGCCGGGCGGCGGTCTGCACGGCCTGCTCCAGGGCGTCGATCACCTCGGCGGCGTCGATGCCCTTCTCCTGGGCCACCGTCTCGGCGACCCGCAACAGCTCGGCCCGTCCCAGTGCGGTGCTGAGTTCCATCGCCTACTCCCTCGCCTCCTGCCCGGTGCCGCCCTTGAGGGCGGCCGCCACGAGCGCGTCGGTCAATACCAGCTTGGCCTTCCGGATGGTCGGGTAGGGCACCCGCCGGGTCAGGCCATCAACAGTCAAGAGCACGTCCTCGCCGGCGACCCCCTCGAGCAGGCCGCGCCACCGCTTGCGGCCGTCGAGCGGCGGCTCGACCTCGAGCCGCACCTCGTTGCCGGCGAAACGCGCGAAGTCGTCGAACCGGACCAGCGGCCGGTCCAGGCCCGGCGACGACACCTCGAGCACGTAGGCGCCGGCGATCGGGTCGGCCACGTCGAGCACCGCCGACACGGCCTGGCTGATGTCCGCGCAATGCTCGACCGTCATCGTGACGTCCCGATCGAGAGGCTCGGCCATCACCTGCAGCGTCCGTCGCTGCCCGCCCATCAGCCGCACCTGCACGAGATCGAATCCCAGATCGTGCAGCGTCGGCGCCAGCAGTTCGGCGAGGGGCTCGATCCTTGATCCTTCGTGTGCCGTCGTCATCCGGTCCGTGCAGAAAACCCTGTCAGCGTGTCGCTATTTCCCGGCTTGGCGCCCCGTTTCGGGAATCTGGCGCCAAAACAAAAAAGAGCGGGCCGAAACCCACTCTGCTTTTCCAAAGCCGAGATCTAGAGCGGGTTATGGGATCATTCGGCCGATGTTGCAAGGGCCGCGGTGCGCGACTTGCGGCTGAAGCGCAGAAATACCGGCCGCCGGCCGGCTGCCAGGGCCTTTTTCTCGTAGCGCGTCGGCGGCCAGTCGGGCGGGCGCTCGCGCCAGTCCTCGGGGCCGCGCACGCACCAGTCGAGCCGCTCCTCGCCGAGCAGGCAGGCGAGCGTCCAGCGCCGGTAGCCCGGATCGTCCGTGGCGACCCGCAGCTCGCCGCCATCGATCAGGAGGTCGGCGAACCGTGCCACGGTCTCGGCATTCACGATCCGCCGCTTCCAGTGCCGCTTCTTCGGCCACGGATCGGCGAAGAGGACGAAGATCCGCTCGAGCGACGCCGCCGGCAGGCGGTCGAGCAGCAGCCGTGCGTCGTCCACCAGCAGGCGGACATTGGCGAGCTCCTGCTCCTCCACCTGGGCCAGAAGACGAGCCACGCCGTCGATGAAGGGCTCGACGCCGATCAGGCCGACTTCCGGGTGGGCGCTCGCCTGGGCTGCCAGGTGCTCGCCGCCGCCGAAGCCGATCTCGAGCCAGACGCTGCGCCGTGCGGGCGTGAACAGCGTCCGGGGATCGAGGGTGCCGGCCGCGGGGAGGTCGATGGCGAGCTTGGGCAGCAGCCGGGTCAGCCGCTCGCGCTGGGCGGCGCGCAGCCCCGGGCCGCTCCGCCGCCCGTAGAGCACGCGCTGGCGGCGGGGCGGATCCTCGGCCGGGTCGGTCGTCAGCTCAGTTGAAGGCGCGCTTGAGCTCGTCGGCGAGATCGGTCTGCTCCCAGGAGAAACCGCCGTCGTCGGTGGGCTGCCGGCCGAAATGACCGTAAGCCGAGGTGCGCGCATAGATCGGCCGGTTCAGCTGCAGCCGGCGGCGGATGCCGCGCGGGCTCAGGTCCAGGTCCATCAGCAGCTGCGAGAGCCGCGCCTCGTCGACCTCGCCCGTACCCTGCGTGTCGACATAGATCGAGAGCGGCTTGGCGACGCCGATGGCGTAGGAGAGTTGGATCAGGCAGCGCTTGGCGAGACCGGCCGCGACCACGTTCTTCGCGAGGTAGCGGGCGGCATAGGCGGCCGAGCGGTCGACCTTGGTCGGGTCCTTGCCGGAGAAGGCGCCGCCGCCATGCGGCGCGGCACCGCCATAGGTGTCGACGATGATCTTGCGGCCGGTGAGGCCGGCGTCGCCGTCCGGGCCACCGATGATGAACTGGCCCGTGGGGTTGACGTAGAACTCGTCCTCCGCCGGCATCCAGCCGTCGGGCAGCACCTTCTTGGCGAAGTCGCGGACGATCTCGCGCACCTGCTCGCGGCCGGCCGAGGCCTGATGCTGGGTCGAGACGACAAGCGAGGTGCAGGCGACCGGCCGCCCGCCGGCATAGCGGAGCGTCACCTGGCTCTTGGCGTCGGGGGCCAGCTCCGGAGTCTGGCCGGCATGGCGCGCCTCGGCCATCAGCCTGAGGATCTGGTGCGCGTAGAGGATCGGTGCCGGCATCAGGGCCGGCGTCTCGTCGCAGGCGAAGCCGAACATGATGCCCTGGTCGCCGGCGCCCTCGTCCTTGTCGGTGCCCGCGTCGACGCCCATGGCGATGTCGCTGGACTGCTCGTGCAGGTAGACGTCGATCGCCGCGTCACGCCAGTGGAAGCCGTCCTGCTCGTAGCCGATCGCGCGGACAGCCTCGCGGGCGATGCAGCGGACATGGTCATGGGTCAGTGTCGCGGGGCCGCGGACCTCGCCGGCGATCACGATCCGGTTGGTCGTGGTCAGGGTCTCGCAGGCGACGCGGGCTTCCGGCTCGGCGCCGAGATAGGCGTCCACCACCTCGTCGGAGATCCGGTCGCAGACCTTGTCCGGATGACCTTCGGAGACCGATTCGCTGGTGAAGAGGTAATCGTTGGCGACCATGGGGCGTGCTGTCCGTCTGGCTGGGTTGGCGGAGTTCTGCCGATGAACTGGCTGTGGTTCAAGCCCCGTGAGGCGAAGTGCGGCCACGGCAGGTGCGGGAATGGTTGCGCATCGCCACTGCCGGCATGAGTTGCCGGGGCGTTGCTGCGATCGGTTGCCCCTGTCCTAAGGGGCCGACCGTCGCCGGGCAAGCTCGATGGCACCGGCGCTCAGCAAGGCAAGGCCCATGAGCAGCCCCGGGAGCCAGGGCCAGCGCGTGGCCGGCGGGACGGCGGGGAGCGCGGCGGGCAGGGTCGCGTCGATCGTGCCGGTGGTGCCGAGCGGCAGGCTCTCCACCACGCGACCCATGGGGTCGGCGAGCATCGAGATGCCCGTATTGGCGGCCCGCACCAGCGGCAGGCCGGTCTCCAAGGCCCGCATCCGCGCCATGGCGGCGTGCTGGTAGGGGCCGCTCGAGATGCCGAACCAGGCATCGTTGGTGACATTGACGATCCACCGGGCGCGGCCGGTGCCGTCGGAACCGCGGCCGGCAAAGGCGGCCTCGAAGCAGACGAGCGGGCTCGCCGGCGGCAGGCCCGGCAGGGCCATGGTGACGCGCCCGGGCCCCGCCTGGAAGTCCATGCTGCCGACCGCGAGCGCCTCGAGCCCGATGGCGCCCAGCAGCGGGCGCATGGGCAGGAACTCGCCGAACGGCACGAGGTCCACCTTGTCGTACCGATCGAGCAGCGCGCCGTCGCCGGTGATGGCGTAGACGCTGTTGTGCAGGATCGGCGGCGCGGCCGTGCCGTCGTAGTGGTCGGAGCCGAGAACGACGACGCCCCCGGGGCCGACGACGTCGGCGATGAGGCGGCGGACCTCCGCCTCGCCTTCGAGCGAGTAGGGCACCGAGCTCTCCGGCCAGACGACGATGTCGGGCCGGGCCGAAGCTACGGGCTGCCGGGCGAGGTCGAGATGCCGCTCGAACCAGCGGCGGCGCTGGGCCGGGTCCCATTTGTGGTGCTGGGCGATATTGGCCTGGACGATCCGGACCGTGACCGGCGGCTCGGCCGCGACGCCGGGCGGATGGTCGCCGAGCCGCCAGAAGCCGAAGGCGGCAATGCCGGCGACCAGCACCAGGCAGAGTACGCTGGCGGTACGGCGTGCCGCCGGCATGGTGAGGGCGACGCCGGCGAGGGCTGCGAGCCAGGCGACGAGGAAACTCGCGGCGGTCGTGCCCACGAGGGCCACGACCTGCAGCGAGACATCGGTCGCTGCCAGCGTCAGCGCCAGAGGATTCCAGGGGAACTGCACGCCGTACTGGCCGCGGGCTAGCTCGCCCAGGCACCAGAGCCCGGCGAAGACCGTGGCGGCGGCGACGGGCTGGCGCAGCCGAAGCGGGCCCGTGAGCGCGAGCGGCACGGCGCCGATCACGGCGAGGATGGCGGCCAGCGCCAGGACGCCCGGCACCGCCAGGGCACCGAAGCGCTCGGCTTCGGCGAGGAAGGCGATGCCGACCCAGTAGAGCCCGGCCAGATGGAAGCCGAAGGCGAAGAGCCATGCCCGCGCGAAGGCGGGCCAGTAGCGCTCGGCACCCTGCAGCCGGACGAAGAGCAGGCCGATCAGGAGGACCGCCGGCAGGAAGCCCAAAGGCGGCAGGGCGAGCGCCACGGCCGCCCCGGCGATCGGCAGGAGCCAGAGCCGGGCCGGCCGCACCACCGCGGCGGCCCGCAGGCGGCCCGCCGCGGCCACGGGCGAGCTCAATCCTCCGGCCCGATCAACTCGCCCGCGAGGCGTTGCGGTGCGTGCGGGTCGGTATCGACGACCTCGATCCGCACCCGCTTGATGCGTCGCGGATCGGCATCGAGGATGTGGAAGTTGAGCCCGACCGGATGCCGCACGGACTCGCCGATGTCGGGCACGCGATCGACCAGGGTGAAGATCAGGCCGCCCAGCGTGTCGACCTCGTCGCGCTCGTCACCGTCGAGGAGCGACTGGCCCAGCTGCTCCTCGAGATCCTCGAGGTCCACCCGGCCGTCGGCCTCGATGCTGCCATCGGCCCGCTGGACGAGCTGTGGCGGCTCGTCCTGGGCATGCTCGTCGTGGATCTCGCCCAGGATCTCGACCACCAGGTCCTCGACGGTCACCAGCCCGTCGGTGCCGCCGAACTCGTCGACCACGGCCACCATGTGGGCGTGGCTCTTGCGCATCTCGAGCAGCAGATCGAGCACGCGCATCGAGGGCGGGACGACCGGCACCTGGCGCATCACGGCGCTCAGGGCGAAATCGCTGCCGTCGCCCCAGAAGGGCAGGAGATCCTTGATGTGCACCAGCCCGACCACATCGTCGAGGCGCTCGCGAAAGACGAGCAGCCGCGAATGGCCGGCCTCGCGCATTGCCGCGATAACACCATCGAGGCTGGTGGAGATCTCGATGGCGCGGATGTCGGCGCGCGGCACCATGACGTCGTCGACCCGGAGCTCGCCGAAGCTCAGGGCATTGAGGACCAGCTCCCGCTCCTCGGGTGTGAACTGCTCGGCACCCTCGCCGGATTCCTCCTCCTCCAGCAGGTCCTCGAGGGTCTCGCGCAGGCCACCATTGCTGCTCTCGCCACTGGCCAGCTCGCGCAGCCGGCGCAGCAGGCCCTCGAGCATGGAGGGACTGGTATCCTGGTGTCGGGCAAGCTGCCTCATGGCTCAGCCTCCTCCAGGGCCACCGGCCGCGGCTCGAACCCGCCATGCGGGTCGGCATAGCCGAGCCCCTGGACGATGCGGCTCTCCAGCCCTTCCATCGCCGTCGCTTCGGCGTCGTCCTCGTGGTCGTGGCCGAGCAGATGGAGGACGCCGTGCACGACGAGATGGGCGAGATGCGCCGCGACCGGCCTGCCGTCGGCCTTGGCCTCACGCACCACGGTCTCGAAGGCGAGCACCACGTCGCCGAGCAGCCAGGGCGCCTCGGATGGGGCGAGGGGGTCGACGAGGCCCGGATCATCGCCCTCGAAGGACAAGACGTTGGTCGGCTTGTCCTGGCCACGCCAGGTCCGGTTGAGCGCCTGCACCTCGGCGTCGTCGGTCAGCCTGATGCTGACCTCGAGGCGATCGGGGACGCCGGTTGGAAAGAAGCCCCCGGCTGCTGCCTGCAGGGCGGCGGACGCCGCCTGTTGGCAGATGGCCTCGGGATCGGTGACGGCCGAGCGCCATGCGCCATTGCCGACCGCCACCTCGATAGATGGGCTACTGTCGCTGTCCATTTCTGTTCTTCGGCGCCTTCCCAAGCGCCTATCGGCTCCTGTTCATTCGATGGTTCAACTGGTGACGGGTCACCTGGCAACACCTCGACCCATGGTGGATCACTTCGCGGCGATCGGCTGCTCGTCCTCATAGGCCTCGACGATCCGGGTGACCAGTGGATGGCGGACCACGTCGGACTTGTCGAAGACGACCGTGCCGATCTCCTGAATGCCCTGCAGGCGCGCGGTCGCGTCGGCGAGGCCGGAGGGGGCGCCGGGCGGCAGGTCGATCTGCGACGGGTCGCCGGTGATCACCATGCGCGAGCCTTCGCCCAGCCGGGTCAGGAACATCTTCATCTGGGCCGGCGTCGTGTTCTGCGCCTCGTCGAGGATGATGAAAGCGTGGCTCAGTGTGCGGCCGCGCATGAAGGCCAGGGGAGCGATCTCGATCTCGCCCTGCTCGATGCGCGTCTGCAGCTTGCCGTCGGGCAGCATGTCCTGCAGCGCGTCGTAGAGCGGCCGCAGATAGGGATCGACCTTTTCCTTGAGGTCGCCCGGCAAAAAGCCGAGCCGCTCGCCGGCCTCGACCGCGGGCCGCGAGAGGATGATTCGCTCGACCCGGCGCTGGCGCATGAGGGATACCGCCGCGGCCACCGCCAGATAGGTCTTGCCGGTGCCGGCGGGGCCGAGGGCGAAGACCAGGTCGCGCTGCTCGAGCAGCCTGAGATAGGCCGCCTGGTTGGGCGAACGCGGCATGATGGAGCGGCGGTCGGTCCTGACCTCGCGCAGAAAGCCGGCATCCGCCACGTCGCCCCGGATCATCCGGAGCGCCGCGTCGACGTCCTCGCGATCGATCGAATGGCCGTCCTGCAACTGCGCGTAGAGCCGCTCCAGGACCGTGGCCGCCGTCTGCACGTCGGCGTCGCTCTCGCCCTGGATGAAGATCTCATTGCCGCGCGTGACGATGCTGACCGGCAGCCGCTGCTCGAGACGGGCGATGTTCATGTGGTGCCGGCCAAACAGCATGGCGCAGGTGGCATTGTCGTCGAAGCTGACCCGATGGCTCGAGTTCTGGAAGTCGGCGAGCGGGGCTATGGTGGTCAGGCGACGATCTCCTCTGGCTGCGCAGCTGTCCTGGTTGAAGCGGTGCCCGGCGCCTGCGGTTCCAGGCAGCCGGCAAGGCTGTGCCGGTGGCAGGCGGTGATGGTGACCTCGGCGAGCCGGCCGAGCAGCTCGTCCGGTGCCGCGACATGCACGGCCTGCAGATAGGGGCTGCGGCCGACGAGCTGGCCCGGATGACGCCCGGTTCGCTCGAAGAGCACCGGCAGCGTCCGTCCGAGCGTCGCCTCGTTGAATGACGTAGCCTGGGCGTCGAGCACCGTCTGCAGCCGCGCCAGGCGTTCGCCGCGGACGCTCTCCCTGATCTGCTTCGGCATCGCCGCACCGGGCGTGCCGGGTCGCGGGCTGTACTTGAACGAGAAGGCCTGGGCGAAGCCGACCCGCTCGACGAGGTCGAGCGTCGCCGCGAAATCCTCCTCCGTCTCGCCCGGAAAGCCGGTGATGAAGTCGGAGGAGAGGGCGATGTCCGGCCGCGCGGCGCGCAGGGCGTCGACGAGGCGGAAATAGTCGTCCCGGCCATAGCCGCGATTCATCGCCTGCAGCACCCGGTCGGCGCCCGACTGGACCGGCAGATGAAGGAACGGCATGAGCTGCGGCAGCGTGCCGTGCGCCTCGATCAGGTCGGGCGTCATGTCGCGGGGGTGCGAGGTCGTGTAGCGGAGTCGCTCCAGGTGCTCGATGCCGGCCAGCTCGTGCAGCAGCCGGGCGAGGCTCCAGCTGCTACCGTCGGGGCCATCCCCGTGATAGGCGTTGACGTTCTGGCCGAGGAGCGTCAGCTCGCGCGCTCCGCCCGCGACCAGGCGCCGCGCCTCGGCGACGATGGCGGCGGCCGGGCGGCTGCTCTCGGCCCCCCGCGTGTAGGGCACGACGCAGAACGTGCAGAACTTGTCGCAACCTTCCTGCACGGTGAGGAAAGCCGAGACCGGGGACTCGCCCGAGCCGTGCGGCAGGAGGTCGAACTTGCTCTCGATCGGGAAGTCCGTGTCGATCCTGCCGCCATCCTTGCGGGCGCGGCGGGCCAGGAGCTCCGGCAGGCGATGATAGGTCTGCGGGCCGACGACGATGTCGACGAAGGGGGCCCGCTCGAGCATTGCCGGGCCTTCGGCCTGGGCGACGCAGCCGGCGACGACGAGCGCCATGGGGCGGCCCGTCGCGGCCTGGCGTTCGTCACGCAGCGCCCGCAGGCGGCCCAGCTCCGAGTAGACCTTCTCGGCTGCCTTCTCGCGAATGTGGCAGGTATTCAGCACGACAAGATCGGCGTCGGCGGCCTCGGGGACGGTCGCGTAGCCGTGCTGCGCCAGCAACCCGGCCAGCCGGTCGCTGTCGTAGACGTTCATCTGACAGCCATAGGTCTTGATGAACAGCTTCTTCGGGGCGGCCGTGGCGTTGTCGGGATTGTCCTGCCCATGCGTCATGGGCGCTGCCGGCCCCGCATGGCCGTCTGCCGCTCGACGATCGTCGGGCCGTCGCTTGAACCGCTCGATCCTCCGGTGCCACCCGGCACCGGCAGTCTCCTGGTCTCCTGGCTACTTCTCAGCAATGGACCTCGGCGTCGTCGTTTGCCCGACTGCGGGCCCTGCCAGCAGGGCTCGCCTTCCTTCCCATACTGTCGCGACAGTTCGTTGACAATTCATTACCATGCCGGCGCCGGAACGGCAAAACCGGCGAACGCAAAGACGGGCGACGCTCACCGCCGCCCGCTCGCTCTTTTCACATGAGAACCCCGGAAGGGACCGGACCCTGAAAGATCCGCGCACCCTCGCACCCGAGGCACGCCTCGGGATCAGGACGCCGCCTTGCGGCCCCGTGCCCGCGGCTTCGTTCCGAGGCCGATCTTCTTGGCAAGGCTGCTGCGCTGCTCGGCATATTCCGGTGCGACCATCGGATAGTCGTCCGTCAGGCCCCAGCGCCGACGATACTCGTCGGGCGTCATGTCGTAGCGCGTCTTGAGATGCCGCTTGAGCATCTTGAGCTTCTTGCCGTCCTCCAGGCAGATCAGATGATCCGGCTGGATCGACTTCTTGATCGGCACGGCCGGAACCAGCTTTTCCGGTTCCTCTTCCGCTTTCGCCTGGCCCTGCTCGGCCAGGCCGGTGTAGACGAGCCGGATGAGCTGCGGCAGATCGCTGACCGCGACGGTGTTGTTCGAGACGTGCGACGCCACAATCTCGGTAGTCAGCGACAGCAGCTCATTTTGACTCAATTGATCCGACATACTTCGTTAACCCTTTCGCCCAAGCATAGATGCTTTCGGTGTCCGCAATATATTTTCTGTCGCCCGGGATGCAAGAGGGATTCGAAAAAAAAGTGGAAGTCGCTATCGATGCCGCGCAGTAAGGGAACAAGTAGCCGAATGAACGCAGACGCAGAGTTGGATATTTCGGGCGAAACGTGCCCGATGACTTTTGTCCGCACCAAGATCAGGCTCGAAGCAATGCGGCCCGGCGAGTTGCTGCGGGTGCGCCTGCGCGGCGGCGAGCCGCTGGCCAACGTGCCGCGCGCGGTGCTCGATCATGGTCACAGCATCGTCGTCGAGGAAGAGGTCGCCGACGACCTCTGGGAGCTCGTGATCCGCGTTGCCGGTTGAGGGCGCCGGCCCGGCTTCAG
Organism: uncultured Geminicoccaceae bacterium; assembly: GCA_964528705.1. Taxonomy (GTDB): domain Bacteria; phylum Pseudomonadota; class Alphaproteobacteria; order Geminicoccales; family Geminicoccaceae; genus SLRI01. The sequence goes on along the minus strand of CAZGUW010000011.1, from coordinate 13,408 downwards.
CGGGGCCGGGGCGGCCGGCTGCCCAGGGCGGCGACGAGGTCGCAGCGCATGGTGTAGGCATGCATCCGCGTGCCGTCCTGGCGGGCGTAGTAGTCCGGTCGCGTGCCGACCCTGACGAAGCCGAACCGGTCGTAGAGGGCCTGCGCCGAGAGATTGTCGATGGCGACCTCAAGGAACATCGCCTGCGCACCGGCATCGAGGCAGCTCTGCATGGCGGTCCGCAGCAGCTCCCCGGCGACACCCCGCCGACGCTGCGCCGGCAGGACGCCCAGGGACAGGAGCTCGCACTCGTCACGGACGACGCGCAGCAGCGCGAAGCCGACGCCGCGCATGGCCTCGAGCCCGACGAACGTGCCGCCGCGCCGGGCGATCAGCCCGAACCCGCCGGGCAGGGCCAGGAGGTGGGCGAGGTCGGAGCGGCTCCAGCCTTCCTCGAAGCAGTGGCGATGCAGCCTAGCCAGCCGGCCGAGGTCGAAAGCACCCACCGGCTTGATGGTCAGCTGCGGCTCCTGGTTGAAGGACAGCATGGCTCAGGCCTGCAACAGCGACCGGCCGGCGGACGGCCGGGCGTCGGGCGCGCGCAGATAGAGCGGCGCCAGCGCCGTCCCTTCGACCGGCTGCTCGCAACGTCGGCGGGCCGCCGCCGCGGCCCCGGCCACGGCGACCGCATCGAGCTCGGCAGCCCCGCAGGTGAAAGCGCTCGCGTCCAAATGACGCAGCACGGCCGCCGCCCCGCTGCCGACCAGGTGGTGGGGCCGGCACAGTCGCTCTGCCGCCGCCTCCGGCGCCAGCATCAGGGGCTCGTCGCGGGCGAGGCCGCCAGGATCGAAGCACTGGAGGAAAACCTGCCCGCGCCGGGCATCGAGTGCCACGGCGATCGGCAAATCGGCGGTGCTCTCGGTCACCGCCGCGAGGGCGGCGAGCGAGCTGACCGGCCAGACCGGCAGGCGGCGGACCAGCGCCAGGCCACGGGCCGCCGCCAGCCCCGTCCTGATGCCGGTGAAGCTGCCGGGGCCGACCGTCACCGCCAGCGCCTCGAGGTCCGCCATGTCCCAGCCCGCGTCGGCGAGCACCGCGGCCAGCATCGGCACGAGCCGCTCGGCATGCCCGGTGGCCCCGGCATGCCGTGCCAAGGCGAGCGGCTCCGTGCCGGCGAAGCAGCCGGCCGAGCAGCCGTCGCCGGCGGTATCGAAGGCCAGGAGCCGCAAGGAGCCGCGCTCTCTCGTCAGGAGACGGAGCGGACCTCGACCACCTCGGGCACGTAGTACTTGAGCAGGTTCTCGATCCCGTTCTTCAGGGTCACGACCGAGCTCGGGCAGCCCGAGCAGGCGCCGCGCATGTGCAGGTAGACGATGCCCCGCTCGAAGCCCTGGAAGACGATGTCGCCGCCGTCCTGCGCCACGGCCGGGCGACCCCTGGTATCGATCAGTTCCTTGATCTGCTTCACCGTGGCGTCGGCCTCGTCGACCTTGATGTCGTCGTCGATGTCGGCGCCGGCGGCGAGCACCGGATCATCCGACATGAAGTGCTCCATGATGGCGCCGAGCACGGCCGGCTTCATCATGTACCAGTCGTCGGCGGAGTTCTTCGTCACCGAGATGAAGTCGGCACCGAGATAGACACCCGCCACGCCGTCGATGGCGAAGAGCCGCGCCGCCAGGGGCGACACCGCCTCGGCCTTGGCCGCCTCGGTGAAATCGACCACGCCTTCGCTCATGACCGGCCGGCCGGGCAGGAACTTGAGCGTCGCCGGGTTGGGGGTCACTTCGGTCTGGATGAACATGCGTCGTCTCCTCGAGGCCCCGAAGGGCGCGTGCGCGGCATCGTCGACCGCCTATTCTGGCACAAGCGCAGCCGGTCCCGCCATGCCATGACTTGGCGTCACCGGTGCCGCATCGCAAGCCGGCCGCTCAGCGAAACCCGACGGCTTCGTAGGCGGCATCGACGATCGGGCGGGCCAGCGCGTCGGCCCGGGCCGAGCCTTCGGCAAGCACCGCGTCGATATGGTCCGGATTGGCGAGCAGGCCACGCATCTCGGCGTTGATGGGCGCCAGCTTCTCGACGCAGAGCTCGGCCAGATGCTCCTTGAAGGTGGCGAAGCTCGCCGCTTCGTACTCGGCCGCCACGTCGGCGCGCTCGCGATCGGCAAGGGCCGCGAAGATGGTCAGGAGGTTGCTGGCCTCCGGTCGGTTCTCCGGGTCGTAGCTGATGCCGAGGATGCTGTCGGACTTGGCCTTCCTGATCTTGTTCGCGATCGTGTCGGCATCGTCGGTGAGGTTGATCCGGCTCTGGTCGGAGGGGTCCGACTTGCTCATCTTCTTCGTCCCGTCGCGGAGCGACATGACCCGGGCCGCCTCGGCCTGGATCATCGGCTCCGGCAGCGGGAAGAAATCCTCGGCGAAGCGGCGGTTGAAGGAGGCGGCGACGTCGCGGCTGAGCTCCAGATGCTGCTTCTGGTCCTCGCCGACCGGCACGTGCGTCGCCTTGTAGGCCAGGATGTCGGCCGCCTGCAGCACCGGGTAGACGTAGAGGCCGACCGGCGCGTTCTCGCGGTGCTTGCCGGCCTTCTCCTTGAACTGGGTCATGCGGTTGAGCCAGCCGATGGGGGTCACGCAGTTCAGAACCCAGGCGAGCCGGCTGTGCGCCTCGACCCGGCTCTGCACGAAGAGAATCGACTTCGCCGGATCGATGCCGGAGGCGATCAGCGCCGCCCCCACCTCGCGCGTGTTGCGGCGCATCTCGTCGGCGTTCTGGACCGTGTTCAGCGCGTGCTGGTCGACGATGCAGTAGATGCACTCGTACCTGTCCTGCAGCCTCACCCAGTTGCGGATGGCGCCGAGGTAGTTGCCGAGCTGAATGCCGTGCGTCGGCTGAATGCCGGAGAAAATACGATCCTTGGAAGATTCGGGCATCGAAACGGCAACCTCTTGCGAGCGAAGGTGGAGCCGCTTGGAGCCACGGCGTCGAGACAGTGTCAAGCGCCGGGCTCGGCGGCCGGCCGCCGGCGGGAGACCATGCGCCGGAGCTCGGCGAAATCGGCAGCCCCTGTCCAGTGGCAGACCAGGAGGAAGGAGAAGCCACCGAACGCGATGGCCAGCGCCAGGCGCAGGGCTTCGGGCAGGAAGTCGAGCCCCAGGCGGGCGGCGACGAGGACGAGCGCCATGGCGACCGTGGCGACGACGATCCGGGGCACGATCCGGCGCAGCCGCTCGTCGATGTGCAGATGGCCCCGGCGCTGCAGGATCCAGCCCAGGCAGGCGACGTTGAGGCAGTTCGAGAGGGCCGTCGCCAGGGCGATGCCGACATGGTCGAGCGGGCGGATCAGGGCGAGGATGAGCAGCACGTTGGCGACGAGGCAGAGGGCCGCCACCTTGACCGGGGTGGCCGTGTCCTCGCGGGCGAAGAAGCCGGGTGCGAGGACCTTGATCAGCACGTAGGCCGGCAGGCCGATCGAGAAGGCGACCAGCGCCCCCGCCGTGGCCGCCGTCTCGGCCGGGCCGAAGGCGCCGCGCTCGAAGAGCACGGCGATGATCGGCTCGGCCAGGACGATGAGCCCCGCTGCCGCCGGCAGGGTGAAGAGCAGGCCGATCTCGATGGCCCGGTTCTGCGTGCGCGAGGCGCTGGCGAAGTCCGCGACGCGGAGCTGGCGGCTGAGCATCGGCAGGAGCGCCGTGCCGATGGCGACGCCGATGATGCCGAGCGGCAGCTGGTTCAACCGGTCGGCATAGAAGAGATAGGAGACGGCACCCACCGGCAGGAGCGAGGCGAACCAGGTGTCGACGATCAGGTTGATCTGGTAGACGCCCGAGCCGATCGCTCCCGGCAGCATGAGCTGGAAGAGCCGCTTGAGCCGCGGCGTCAGGCGCGGCAGGCGGAGCCTGAGCCCCATGCCGTTGCGCCGCGCCGCCACGGCGACCCAGGCGAGCTGCAGCACGCCGGCGACGGCGACACCCCAGGCGAGCGCCTGGGCCGGGGTCGCCGGGTGCAGGCTCGCCAGCAGCAGCGTCGTGATCAGCACGACATTGAGGATGATCGGTGCGAAGGCGGCGGCGGCGAAGCGGCCGAGGGAGTTGAGCACGCCGCTGAAGAGGGCGGCGAGCGAGATGAGCATCAGATAGGGGAAGGTGATGCGGCTGAGCTCGACCGCGAGGCCGTAGCGCTCGCTGCCGGGCTCGAAGCCCGGGGCGAGGCCGCGCACCAGCCAGGGCATGGCGATCTCGGCCGCCAGCACGACGACGAGAAGGGCCACGCTCATCACCGCCAGCGCCTCCTCGGCGAAGCGCCTGGCCTCTTCCCGGCCCTCGCCCTCGAGCGCCCGGGCGAAGAGCGGGACGAAGGCCGCGTTGAAGGCGCCCTCCGCGAACAGGCGGCGGAGCAGGTTGGCGAGCTTGAAGCTGACGAAGAAGGCGTCCGCCGCGGCGCCCGCACCGAGCACGGCAGCGATCAGGAGGTCGCGCCCGAAGCCCAGCACGCGCGAGATCGCCGTGAACGAGCCCACGGTCAGGGTGGCCTTGACGATGTTCAAGCGCGGTTCATCCCGTTCTGCCGGAGGGCTTGCCCGCCGGCTCGACCAGCGCCGCCTCGAGCTCGTTGCGGAGCCGCTTCAGCTTCGCCGGGCTCGCCACCTTCAGCCCGAACACGTCCTTGACGTAGAAGACGTCGACGACCCGCTCGCCATACGTGCTGATATGCGCGCTGTGGATGACGAGGCCGCGCTCCTTCAGGGCCTTGGCGAGCGCGAAGAGGAGGCCCGGGCGGTCGCGGCCATTGACCTCGATGACGCTGTGGGTGCTGCTCGCCTGGTTGTTGACCAGCACCCGCGGCTCGACCGTGAAGACCTCGGTCCGGGGCGGCAGCGAGCGGCGGCCGGCGAGCTCCTTCTCGAGCCAGACCTCGCCCTGCAGCACCTTGCGGATGTTGCGCTCGATGCGGGCGAAGCGCGACTGGTCGTCGACCGCCGCCTGGCGCTCCGCGTCCTGCACGCCGAGCGTGTCCAGCGCCATGCCGTCCGCCGTCGTGAAGATGTGCGCATCGACGATGCTCACACCGCTCAGCGCCAGGGCACCCGCGACCTTCATGAAGAGGCCGGGATGATCGGCAGCATAGACGGTGATCTCGGTGCGCGCCCGGAACTCGTCCACGTGGAAGTCGATGGCGAGCGGCAGGTTCTCCTTTTGCGACCGGCGCACCAGCCGCGCATGCCGCAGATGCGCCTCCTGGGCCACGCCCAGCCAGTAGCGGGGATCGTGCAGGGCGGTGTACGCCTCGATCTCGGCCTTCTTCCATCGATTGCCCGCACCGCCGGCGCGAAGCGCCTCCGCCAGGCTGGCGCGGGCCCGCTCGATCCGCTCCCGGCGCCGGCCGTGCAGGTCGCCCGAGGCCATCGCCGCCTCGGCCTCGTGGTAGAGCTCGCGCAGGAGCTGGCCCTTCCAGCCGTTCCAGACACCGGGGCCGACCGCGCGGATATCGGCCACCGTCAGGATCAGCAGGAGGCGCAGCCGCTCCGGCGACTGCACGATGGCGACCAGGTCCTGCAGCGTCTTCGGGTCCTCACTGTCGCGCTTGAAGGCGAAATTGCTGAGGACGAGGTGGTTGCGGACGAGCCAGGCCACGGTCTCGGTGCCGGCCTGGCCGAGGCCGAGCCGCGGCCCGAGCTTCTCGGCGATGCGGCCGCCCACCTCGCTGTGGTCGCCGCCGCGGCCCTTGCCGACATCGTGCAGGAAGGCCGCGACGAAGAGCTCCGTGCGCGACGTCATCTGCGGCAGGATGCGCGTCGCCAGCGGGTGGTCGGCCTCGAGCGTGCCTTCCTCGATCCGGTGCAGGTTGTCGATCACCCGGATGGTGTGCTCGTCCACCGTGTAGACATGGTAGAGGTTGTGCTGCATCTGCGCGACGACCCGGCCGAAGTCCGGCACCAGCCGGCCCAGCACGCCCGCCTCGTTCAGCCGGGTGAGCGTCTGTGCCGGGTCCTTGCGGCTGGTCAGCATCTCGATGAACAGACGGTTCGCCTCGGGGCTCTGGCAGAGCTGGCGGTCGATGCGGCGCAGGTTCTGCGCCAGGGCGGTCAGCGCCATGGGATGGATGTCGAGCTCGCGCGCCTGCGCCGTGTGGAAGAGCTCGAGCATGGCGATGGGCCGGCTCTGGAAGAGCTTGGGGTCGGCGAGCGCCAGGCGGCTGCCCTGGACGACGAAGCCGCCGATCCGCCGCTGGCTCGGCCCGAAGCGCGGCAGGGCGAAGCGCGGGCGCCGCTTGTGCTGCTCCTCGAGTGCCGCGCAGACCAGCCGGGTGAGGGAGCCCACCTCCTTGGCGACGAGGTAGTAGCTCTTCATGAAGCGCTCGACGCCGAGCGTGCGCGGCCGGTCGCGATAGCCCATGCGGCGCGCGATCTCGGGCTGCACGTCGAAGGTCAGCCGCTCCTCGGCGCGGCCGGTGAGGTAGTGGAGGTGGCAGCGGACGGTCCAGAGGAAGCGCCGCGAGCGGAGGAAGCCCTTGAGCTCGGCGCGGCTCAGCACCCCGTTCTCGACGAGGTCGTCCCAGTCCGCGATGTCGTAGATGAAGCGGGCGAGCCAGATCAGGGTGTGCAGGTCGCGCAGGCCGCCCTTGCCGTCCTTGATGTTGGGCTCGAGCAAATAGCGGCTGTCGCCGGTGCGCCGGTGGCGGGCGTCGCGCTCGGCAAGCTTGGCCTCGATGAACTCGGGCTCCCGGCCCTTGCAGATCTCGGCCCGAAAGCGGCTCTCCAGCTCGTCGGCGAGGCGCCGCGAGCCCCAGAGCAGGCGGGTCTCGAGCAGGGTGGTGCGGATGGTGAGGTCGCTCTTGGCGAGCTTGATGCATTCGTTCACCGAGCGCGTCGCCTGGCCGACCTTGAGCCCCAGGTCCCAGAGCCGGTAGAGCAGGAACTCGGTCATCTGCTCGAGATGCGGCGTCGGCTTGTAGGGGTAGAGGAAGAGCACGTCGACGTCGGAATGCGGCGCCAGTTCGCCCCGGCCGTAACCGCCGACGGCGAGCAGCGCCATCTCCTCGCCGCGGGTCGGGTTGGCGACCCGGAAGAGCTCGTTCTCGGCGAAATCCAGGGCACCGGCGAGGAGGCCGTCCAGCAGCCGGGCCCGCTCGCGTACGACGCGCTCGCCATCGCCTTCCTCGGCGAACCGCTCCTCGAGGCGCTGCTCGCTCGCCTCCAGCACCGCGCGCATGCGCGCCAGCACGGCCGACGCGGATTCCTCCCGCTCGTCCTCGGGCAGGGGGGCCCCGATCTGCTGACGGCAGGTCAGCTCCCGGGTCGGCTTCAGATCGGGGGCAAGCAGCGACATGACAGGGGCGGGGGTGCCTTCATCCGTCGGACGGGGGAGGGGCGGTGGCGCTGCGTCCGATCGTCTCGCGCCGCCGCCTGGACGCCTTTACACGAGATTCCATCTATAGTGTGTCGCGGCGAATGCGTGAACGGCATCCGACACGCTGACTGGTGCCCTTGGCTGACAGGTGCCCTTGGAGGTCACGCTTGGATTTCATCTACATGGGGGGCTATGGCGGTTACGTCTGGTCGGCGTTCGGCTTCACTCTGGTCCTGACACTCGGGCTGGCCTGGCAGAGCTGGCGGCAGCAGCGGCAGCGCGACGCCGAGCTTGCGGAGCTGCGCCGCCGGGTCCGGTCGGGCGAGGGCGGGCGCCCGGTGCGACGGCTGGTCGCCGTCCGCACCGACGAGCAGCCCGGAACCTCGTCCGGCGCGTGAGGAGAGATGCGGTTCCGCAAACGCCAGCGCCTGGTGCTGATCGGCCTCGCTTTGCTGCTGCTCGGCGGTGCGACAGCGCTCACCCTGACGGCGCTCGAGGACAAGATCGCCTTCTTCGTCTCGCCGACCGAGATCGTCGCGGGTGACGTGGCGGCGGACCGCACCTTCCGGGTCGGCGGCCTCGTCGTCGACGGCAGCATCGAGCGCCAGGGCGACGGCAGCGTCGCCTTCCGCCTGACCGATACGGCGCACGAGATCAGGGTGCACTACCAGGGCCTCCTGCCGGACCTCTTCCGCGACGGGCAGGGCATCGTGGCACAGGGCACGCTTGAATCCGCCGGCGGGACGAACGGTGCCGTGCCTGTCTTTCGTGCGAGCGAGATCCTCGCGAAGCACGACGAGAACTACATGCCGCGCGAGGTCGCGGACGCCCTGAAGGAAGCCGGCTACTGGCAGCATAACGAGGCGCCTGCCGATGAGGCTGCGCCGTGATCGCCGAGCTCGGTCATTTCGCCCTTGTCACGGCGCTCGGCCTCGCCATCGCCCAGGGCAGCCTGCCGTTCCTCGGGGCATCCCGCCACGACCTGGCCTTGATGCGGTTGGGCTCGACGGCGGCGGTCGGTCAGCTCGCCTGCGTCACCCTGGCGCTGGCGGCCCTCACCAACGCCTACGTCACGTCCGACTTCTCGCTGCAGAACGTCTACGCGAACAGCCATTCGGCTAAACCGCTGCTCTACAAGGTCAGCGGTGTGTGGGGCAATCACGAGGGCTCGCTCGTCCTCTGGGTCTGGATCCTCGCTCTCTTCGGCGCCGCCGTCGCCCTCTTCGGCCGCAACCTGCCCTTGCCGTTCAAGGCCCGCACGCTCGCGGTGCAGGGGCTGATCGGCACGGGCTTCCTGCTCTTCATGCTCTTTACCTCCAACCCCTTCGAGCGGCTGGCACCGGCGCCCCTCGACGGCACCGGCCTCAACCCGATCCTCCAGGATCCCGGCCTCGCCTTCCACCCGCCCATGCTCTACCTCGGCTATGTCGGCCTCTCGGTGACCTTCTCCTTCGCCATGGCGGCCCTGATCGAGGGCCGCGTGGACGCCAGCTGGGCGCGCTGGGTGCGCCCCTGGACTCTGGTCGCCTGGGTCGCCCTGACGCTCGGCATCGCGCTGGGCTCCTGGTGGGCCTATTACGAGCTCGGCTGGGGCGGCTGGTGGTTCTGGGACCCGGTCGAGAATGCCAGCTTCATGCCCTGGCTCGCCGCCACCGCCCTCCTGCATTCGGCGATCGTCGTCGAGAAGCGCGACACGCTGAAGAGCTGGACGATCCTGCTCGCGATCCTCGCCTTCTCGCTCTCGCTGCTCGGCACCTTCCTCGTCCGCTCGGGCGTGCTCACCTCGGTTCATGCGTTCGCCGTCGACCCGAGCCGCGGCGTCTTCATCCTGGCGCTGCTGGTCATCGCCATCGGCGGCTCGCTCGCCATGTTCGCGTGGCGGGCACCCGCCATGCAGCCGGGCGGCCACTTCGCCCCGATCAGCCGGGAAGGCGGGCTGCTGCTGAACAATCTGCTGCTGGCGACGGCGACCGCCACGGTGCTGCTCGGCACGCTCTACCCGCTGGCGCTCGAGGTGGTCGGCGGGGCGAAGATCTCGGTCGGCCCGCCCTTTTTCAACGCCACCTTCGTGCCGCTCATGCTGCCCTTGCTGCTGGCCGTGCCGCTCGGCGCCACGCTCGCCTGGAAGCGCGGCAGCCTAATGGGGGCGGTTCGCCGACTCCGCCTCGCCGTGGCGGCGGCGCTCGTCACCATGGCGCTCTACCTCGTGCTGGTGACGCCTTCGAGCTTGGGTGCCGCGCTGGGCTTCGGCCTCGCGGTCTGGCTGATCGGCGGCTCCCTGGCCGATCTCGCCGCCCGGATCGGGCTCTTCGAGCTCGCACCCGGCCGGAGCTGGCAGCGGCTCAAGGGGCTCCCGGCCAGCGCCTTCGCCGTCACCATCGCCCATGCGGGGCTCGGCGTGATGATCGTCGGCATTACCGCATCGAGCACCCTGCAGCAGGAACGCCTTCTCGCCATGCGGGCGGGCGAGACCACCACGATCGGTGGCTACGAGGTGCGCTTCGCCGGCGTCGAGGAGCGCCAGGGGCCGAACTACTCGGCCCTGCGCGCCACCTTCGAGACGACGCGCGGCGGCCGGCCGGTCGCCACGCTCCACTCGGAGAAGCGCTTCTTCCCGGTCGAGGGCCAGCCGACCACCGAGGCCGGCATCCACACCAACCTCTGGCGCGATCTCTACTTCGTGCTCGGCGACAGCACCCCGGACGGCGCCTGGGCGGTCCGTCTTTACGTCAATCCCTTCGTCGTCTGGATCTGGGGCGGGGTCGGCATCATGGCGCTGGGCGGGCTTGTCTCCCTCCTCGACCGGCGCCTGCGCGTCGGCGCACCGACCACGGCTGCCGCCCGGCGGGGCGGGCGGCCGGCCCTCGGCACGCCGGCCGGCGCCTGAACGGAGCCCTCTTGACCATGCGCCGCCTGCTGTTCGTCGTCCCGGCCCTGGTCTTCGTCGCCATTGCCGGATTCCTCGCTCTTGGCCTGACCCGCGATCCCTCGACCCTGCCGTCGGCCCTGCTCGACCGCCCGGCCCCGGAGTTCGCCCTGCCGCCCCTGCCGGGGCGCGACGATGCCGGCTTCGCCCGGGCCGACCTCGCCGTCGGGCCGGCGCTGGTCAATTTCTTCGCCTCCTGGTGCGTGCCCTGCCGGATCGAGCACCCGGTCATCAACCGCCTGGCCGAGGCGGGCGTCACGGTGCATGGCATCAACTACAAGGACAAGCCGGAGGACGCGCGCGCCTGGCTCGCCGAGCTGGGCGATCCCTTCGCCCTCATCGGCCGTGACCAGGACGGCCGGGTCGGCATCGACTGGGGCGTCTACGGCGTGCCCGAGACCTATGTGATCGATGCCGACGGCACCATCGTCCACAAACATGTGGGCCCGCTCCAGCCCCGTGACGTCGAGCGGACCATCCTGCCGATCCTCGAGAGCCTGGAACCATGAGCCGCCGGCTCGTCCTCGCCCTTCTCCTGGCGCTGGCCATGGCCCTGCCGGCGCATGCGGCCCTGACGTCGGACGAGCTGCTCGACGACCCGGCGCTCGAGGCGCGGGCCCGCGCCATCGGCAAGGAGCTGCGCTGCCTCGTCTGCCAGAACCAGTCGATCGACGACTCCGATGCCGACCTCGCCCGCGACCTCCGCCAGCTCGTGCGCGAGCGCCTCCTCGCCGGCGACAGCGACGCCGAGATCCGCGCCTTCATGGTCGAACGCTATGGCGAGTTCGTCCTCCTGAAGCCGCCGGTAACCACCGGGACCCTGCTGCTCTGGGGCGGGCCGTTCCTGGTGTTGGCGATCGGCGCCGGCCTGCTGGTCGTCAGCCTGCGCCGCCGCCGCGCGGCCGCCACCGCACCGGCGCTGACGCCGGACGAGGAGCGCCGGCTGGCCGAGCTGCTCGACGAGGGCGCCGGTCGCCCATGAGCGGCTGGAGCCTGCTTCTGGGCCTGGTGCCCCTGGCGATCGCCGTCCTGGCCCTTGTCCTGCCGCTCCTCCGGCAACGCACGGCGGACGCGGCCGCCGACAGTGCCGTGGCGATCCTCAAGGACCAGCTCGCCGAGCTCGGCCGCGACGTGGAGCGCGGCGTCATCCAGCCAGAGGAGGCGCGGGCCGCCCGGGTCGAGATCGAGCGCCGGCTGCTCCGGGCCGCCGACCGCGCGACGCCGCACGCCTTCGAGTCCGGCCGGCTCGGGCGCGTCCTCGTGCTCGCCGCCCTGGTTGCCGTCCCGCTCGGCACGACCGCCCTCTATCTCCGGCTCGGCTCGCCGAGCCTGCCGGACCTGCCCTTCGCGTCCCGCGCCGACGAGCGGCAGGATCCGGCCGTGCCGGCGCAGATCGAGACCATGGTCGCCGGCCTCGAGGCGCGACTCGCCACGGACGGGGACGATCTCGAGGGCTGGCTGATGCTCGCCCGGAGCCGCTTCGTCCTCGGCCGGCTGGAGCCGGCGATCGAGGCCTTCCGGCGGGCACTCGAGCTGGCGCCATCGAAGAGCCCCGCGGCGGCGGAGGCGGTGGCCGGCCTCGCCGACGCGCTCATGGGCCGCTCGCAGGGCGTGGTGACACCCGAGGTGCAGGCCTTGATGCAGCGCCTCGCCCCGCTCGTGCCCGGCGATCCCCGACCGCCCTACTACCAGGGCCTCGCCGCCGCCCAGGCCGGCGACTTCAACGCCGCTCTCGACCAGTGGCGCGCCATGCTCGAGGCGGCACCCGCCGATGCGCCGTGGCGTGCCCAGGTCGAGCCCTCGATCCGCCAGGCCGCCGCCGAGCTCGGCATCGATCCGGAACCCATACTGGCCCTCGCGCGGCGGCCCACGGCCCAGGAGGAGGCGGCCGCCGAGATGGCGGCGCTGTCGCCCGAGGAGCGGCAGGCGCGGATTAGATCCATGGTCGACGGTCTGCAGAGCCGGCTCGAGACATCCGGCGGCAGCGCGGAGGAATGGCAGCGCCTGGGACAGGCCCGCCTCATCCTCGGCGAGCGCGACGCGGCGATCGCCGCCTACCGCGAGGCGCTGGCGCAGGCCCCGGGCGATGCCATTGCGTTGAAGAGCCTCGCCGCCGCTCTGGTCGAGGAACCGGCCGAGACGGGCGGCCTGCCCGTGGTCGGCGACGAGGCTCTCGGCCTCTTCGAGGAGGCGCTCGACCGCGTGCCGGACGATCCGGAGCTGCACTGGTATATCGGCATCAGGGCACTCGCCGATGGCGACGCCGCGCGTGCTCGCGAGCACTGGGAAACCGTGCTCGCCGGGCTCGATCCCACGAGTCCCGACTGGGCCACGGTCCGCGCCCGGCTCGACCAGCTGGACTGAAGGCGCCTCAGCGTTCCCAGCGCGCTGCGGCGTCGTCGTCGCTCGCCCGGGCCTCGACCCAGCGCTCGCCCTCGGGCGTCTCCTCGAGCTTCCAGAACGGGGCCTTCGTCTTCAGCCAGTCCATGAGGAAGGCGCAGGCCTCGAAGGCGGCGGCGCGATGCGCGGAAGCCGTCACCACCAGGACGATGGGCTCGCCCGGCAGCATGCGGCCGTAGCGGTGGATGACGAGGCAGTCGTCGAGGGGCCAGCGGGCGCGGGCCTCGGCCTCGATCCGTTCCAGCTCGGCCTCTGTCATGCCCGGGTAGTGCTCGAGCGTCATCGCCGTCACCGTCTCGCCATTGTGGCGATCGCGCACGAGGCCGGTGAAGCTGGCGACGGCACCGATATCGGTGCGGCCTTCGGCGAACCGGGCGAGCTCGGCGCCGGTGTCGAACGGCTCGGCCTGCACCCGGATCATGTCAGCCGCCGGTGACCGGCGGGAAGAACGCGACCTCGCGGGCACCGACGAGCGGCGCCTCGCGCTCGACATGCTGCTGGTCGATGGCGCAGCGGACGACGCCGTGGCCGGCCGCCGCCTCGGCGAAGCGCGGGTGGCGGGCACCGATATGGCCGATGAGGTCGGCCACGGTTCGCACGTCCGCCGGCAGGTCGAGCTCCTCCTCGGCGCAGCCGGTGCGCTGCTTGAGCCAGGCGAAATAGCGAATACGCATGGGATTAGAGCCTGTCCGAGAGGTTTATGGAGCATTTCACAGGCTTGCGATCGACCGCCGGCGCGAAGCCGAGCGCGGCC
>CAZGUW010000010.1:0-37579 GCA_964528705.1 uncultured Geminicoccaceae bacterium | reverse complement strand
GGCTCGACCAAGGGCTGCACGTCGCGCACCGAGCGCCAGAGTGCGTCGCCGGCCTCGCCCTCGATGCGTTCGGGCGTGCCATGCGCCCTGAAATGTTCGGCGAGCCGGCCGCACCGGTAGTCGAGCTGCTCCGGGAAGCCCTCGAGGCGGAGCAGGGTGCGGGCGTGGTCCGCGCCGATTCCCGCCGGTAGGTGGGCGGCGCCGGTGATCTCGAAGGGGGTGCCCATGGCGTCGCACATGAGCTCGACCGCGCGCGCGTCGTCGAGTCCGGCATGGACGAGGGTGGTGGTGGCGGCCGGCCGCGGCAGGACCTTGAAGACGACCTCGGTGAGGAAGCCCAGCGTGCCATAAGCTCCGGCCTGCAGCTTGACCAGGTCGAGGCCGGTGACGTTCTTCATCACCCGGCCGCCGTTCTTGACGACCTGCCCCCGGCCGTTGACGAAGCGCACGCCGATCAGGCTGTCCCGCGCCGCACCGCCGAAGACGCGGCGCGGGCCGGAGATGTTGCCGGCGGCGACGGCGCCGATGGTCGGCTCGCCCGCAATGCCGAAGAGCGGCCGGTGATCCATGGGCTCGAAGGTGAGCATCTGGTTCCGCTCGGCGAGCGTGGCCTCGATCTCGGCGAGCGGCGTGCCGCTCTTCGCCCCGATCACCATCTCGGCGGGCTCGTAGAGGGTGATGCCGGCAAGCCGCCGGCTGGTGAGCGTCGCCGCGGTCTGAATCGGCCGGCCGAGACCCGCCCGCGTGCCGCCACCCTGGAGCCGCAGCGGTGCCGTGGCGTCAGCGATGAGGGCTGCAGCCTCTTCTTCGCTTCGGGGCTCGTGCAGCGTCATGCGGCGATCCGGCTGTCGAGCGGGAAGACCTTGCCCGGGTTGAGCAGACCTTCCGGGTCGAAGACGGCGCGCACGCGGAGCTGCTGGTCGAGGTCGACCGCGTTGAACTGGCGGTGCATCAGGTCGCGCTTCTCGATGCCGACGCCGTGCTCGCCGGTGAGGCAGCCGCCGACCTCGACGCAGAGCGACAGGATGTCGTTGCCGGCCTCCTCGGCCTTCAGCGCGTCCGCCGGGTCGTTGACGTTGTAGAGGATGAGCGGGTGGAGATTGCCGTCGCCGGCGTGGAAGACGTTGGCGACGCGCAGGCCGCGGCCCTCGCAGATCTCGCTGATCCGCCGGAGCACCTCGGGCAGGCGCCCGGTCGGGATGGTGCCGTCCATGCAGATGTAGTCGGCGATCCGGCCGGTGGCGCCGAAGGCGGACTTCCTGCCCTTCCAGATCTGGGCGGTCTCGGTGGCGGACCGGCTCTCCTTGATGGTGGCGACACCGTGGCGCCGGGCGATCTCGATGATCCGCGCCAGCGTGGCATCCATCTCCTCGTCGGAGCCCTCCACCTCGACGATCAGCATGGCCTCGACGTCGAGCGGGTAGCCGGCCTTGGCGAAGGCCTCGCAGATGGCGATCGCCGGCTTGTCCATGAACTCGATGGCGACCGGCACGATGCCGTGCGCGATGATCTCGGCGACGCAGGCGCCCGCCGCCTCCGAGGAGGGAAAGCCGAAGAGCACGGGCCGGGCCCCCTCGGCGAGCGGCAGGATGCGGACGACGGCTTCGGTGACGACGCCGAGCTGGCCCTCCGAGCCGCAGACGAGGCCGAGGAGGTCGAGGCCCGGTGCGTCGAGCTGCTCGCCGCCGAGCTCGACCACCGTGCCGTCGAGGAGGACGAGCGTGACGCCCAGGAGGTTGTTGGTCGTCACGCCGTACTTGATGCAATGGGCGCCGCCGGAGTTCATGGCGATATTGCCGGCGATGGTGCAGGCGAGCTGCGAGGAGGGATCGGGGGCGTAGAAGAAGCCCTCTTCGGCGACCGCCTGGCTGATGGCGATGTTGGTGATGCCGCTCTGTACCCGGGCGGTGCGGTTGGCGTAGTCGATGGCGACCACCCGGCTCATCTTGGCGACGCCGAGGACGACGCAGTCCTCGCGCGGGATGGCGCCGCCGGCGAGCGACGTGCCGGCACCGCGCGGCACCACCGGCACGCCTTCGGTCGAGCAGAAGGCGAGGATGCGGCTCACCTCCTCCGTCGTCTCGGGCAGCACGACGGCGAGCGGCACGCGTGCATAGGCGGTGAACCCGTCGGTTTCGTAAGGTGCGAGCTCGCGCGGGTCGGTGATCAGGTTCTCGCCCGGCAGGATGGCACGCAGCCCTTCGAGGATGCGCTCCCGCTTGCCGAGGATGCCCGGATCAGGCTCGGGAATGTTGATGGCGCCCATGGCGCAGCCTCCGTGTTGCTTCCCTTCAAGTGGCACGCGGGCGGCCCGGTCACAAGCGTCGAGCCGCGGCGGGCGGCCCGGCTCAGAGCTGCGAATCGATGGGCAGCAGCTTCAAAAGGTCGGTCTTGAAGCGCCGGCCGAAGGTGGTGTTGGGCTCGTCGTCGTAGCGGACGATCTCGCCGTTCTCGCGCGTTTCCCAGACGAAGGCGCCGTCTTCGTCCAGCATCAGGTGATAGCTGTTCTCGGGCGCCATGCTTTCCAGGATCAGGTCGGCGAGCTCCAGGGCCAGCTCGGTGCTCTCGATGTAGAGGCCCGCCTCGGTATTGATGTCGCTCGAGCGCGGGTCGAGATTGTAGCTGCCGACGAAGATCGCATCGCGGTCGAAGGCCAGGGCCTTGGCATGGAGGGCCGCGCGCGAGCCACCGGCCCTGAACGACCAGTTGGCGCGAAAGGCGTCGGTGTCGGCGCGCAGCTCGTGGATCTCCATGCCGTTCTCGAGCAGGCGCTTGCGGGTCTTGGCATAGCCGGCATGCACCGGCAGCACGTCGTTCGAGGCGAGGGAGTTGGTGAGGACGCGGACCCGCACGCCGCGGTCGTGCAGCTCGCCGGCCTTGTCGATGCCGCCCTGCCTCAGGACGAAATAGGGCGACTGGATCAGGAGCTCGTCCTGGACCTCGTCGATTCGCCCGATCAGGAAGTGGAAGACGTCGTCCGCGTCCTCACCGGCGGCGACGGCGCCGGGATCGTCGGCGACGATGCGGCCCTCGGCCCAGACGAGGCTCTTGCGGAACTCGGCAGCATGGCGGCGGATGGCCTCGAGGTCATGGTCGATCGGGTAGGGATAGTCCGCCGCCGCGATGTCCGCCCGGAACGTCACCATCCGGGCCTCGAGGTCGGCCAGGTCGAAGGTCCTGTCGACGACGCTGGTGACGGGCACCGAGGTCGGGGCGTTCCAGAACCGATCGAAGACCACCGAGAGATCGCGGACGATGGGGCCGACGGCGGCGACGTCGAGGTCCCGGTAATTGGCATGGGTATTCACGCCGTAATAGATGTCCCCGATGTTCCGCCCGCCGACGATGCCCGCCGCGTTGTCCGCGACCATCAGCTTGTTGTGCATGCGCCGGTTGAGCCGGTCGAAATTGGCGAGGAAGTCGAGCTGCCACCAGTCGCGGTTGGTGACCGGGTTAAAGAAGCGGATCTCGACATTGGGGTGGGCGTCGAGCTGGGCGATCGCCTCGTCGAGATCGTGGTAGAACGGGTCGTCGATGAGCAGCCTGACCCTGACCCCGCGATCGGCGGCCCGCATCACCCGGTCGATGATGATCCGGCCGGTCGTGTCCGGATCCCAGATGTAATACTGCATGTCGAGGCTGCGTTCGGCGGTGTCGGCCAAGGCAAGCCGCAGAATGAACGCTTCACGCGCCTCGGGCATGAGCCGGAACCCGGAGAGCTCGGGCGCCGCCTCGTTCGGGCGGCCGAAATTCCGGCCGAGCCGCGTGGCGGCATAATCGGCGAAGGCGGTCGACGGCGTCGCTGGCGGATAGTCCGGTGGCGGACCGCCGGTGCATGCCGCAACCAGCAGGGTCAGGGCCGGCAGCAGTCGCACGAGTGACATGAATCCCGGCACCATCTTTCCTCACCGGCGGTCATCCGCACATCGCGCTGCCCGACTGGAGCGCTCACCGCATGCCACGCAAGACCATCGCGGTTGTTTCGTCAAGTGAGCTGGACGGGGGGTGCATCGTGACCTGGCAAGGGCGTCCAGGCCATTGCGGAATGGCATGCGGAAAATGTATAATCGGAGTCGGGCGGAATGTTGCGGTGAAACGAAAATGCGGTGCTACCGGGGCGTTCGTTGCGCGATCGGGCTCGTTCTCGCGCTGTTGCTCGGCGTTGTGCAGACGGCCCTGGCGGATGATGCCGAGAACGAGCTCCTCGAAGAGCTGCAGGAGCCGGCCTTCGAGCTGCCGCCGGTCTGGCGGGGTGATCTCGACGGCATCGCCGAGCGGCGCCTGCTCAGGGTGCTCACGACCTTCAGCAAGACGGGCTACTTCCTCGACGGCCTCGTCCAGCGCGGCGCTACCTACGAGCTGATGCAGGCCTTCGAGAAGTTCCTCAACCACGAGCTCGAGACCACGAAGGCGCTGCCGGTTCGCGTGCTCATGGTGCCGGTCGATCGCGACACGCTGCTGCCGGCGCTGGCCGCCGGTCACGGCGACATCGCCGCCGCCAATCTGACCATCACGCCGGGGCGCGAGGCCACGGTCGACTTCGCCGACCCCGTCTTCGCACACGCGCGCGAGGTCGTGGTGAGCGGGCCCGCGGCGGGCGAGCTTGCGAGCCTCGACGATCTCGCCGGCACCACCGTTCATCTGCGCCAGTCGAGCAGCTACTGGGCGAGTGTGGAGAAGCTGAACGAGGAATTCGCGGCGCGCGGCCTCGAGCCGATCGAGCTCGTCGCCGTCGACGGGCATCTCGAGGACGAGGATCTGCTCGAGATGGTGGCCGCCGGCATCCTGCCCTGGCTGGTCGTCGACGAGCACAAGGCGGTGCTCTGGGTCGACATCATCCCTGGCCTGACGCTGCACGACGAGCTGGCGCTGCGCGAGGACGCGGCGATCGCCTGGGCGTTGCGCCGGGACACGCCGCAGCTCGCGGACATGGTCAACCGCTTCACCGCCACTGTGAAGAAGGGGACCGCCACCGGCAACATCCTCTTCAAGCGTTACTATGCCGAGAACCAGTGGATCCGCGATCCGGGCGCCACCGAGGACTTCGAGCGGTTCCAGCTGGCCGCCGACCTCTTCCGGAAATACGGGGAGGAGTACAGCTTCGACTGGCTGATGCTGGCGGCCCAGGGCTACCAGGAATCGCGGATCGACCAGAGCGTGCGCAGCCCGGCGGGCGCCATCGGGGTCATGCAGCTCCTGCCGAGCACGGCGGCCGACCCGAATGTCGGCATTCCCGACATCTCCGAGACCGAGAGCAACATTCACGCGGGCGCCCGTTATCTGCGCTTCCTGTGCGATCATTATCTGGCGGACCCGGCGCTCGACGAGCTGAACCGGACGCTCTTCGCCTTTGCCGCCTACAACGCCGGGCCGGGCAATCTCCGGAAGATCAGGCTCGAGGCCAGGCGCATGGGGCTCGATCCGAACATCTGGTTCGCTGAATCGGAATTGGCGGCAGCGAAGGTGATCGGTCGCGAGACGACCACCTATGTCGCGAACATCGCCAAGTACTACTATGCCTACAAGCTGATCCTCGCCGCCGAGGCCGCGAAGGAGGCGGCGAACCCGGCCGGCTGAGGCCGGTTCCCGGACGGCGCCGCTTGCCGGTGCCGGCCGAAGGCGGCAACATCGCGCCATGCTTCGCTCCTGGCGCCGCCGTTCGCTGATCTTCGTCGCCCTGCTGGCGCTGGCGCCCGCCATGCCGGCCGGCGCGCAGGAGGCCGTGGTCGAGGAGCTGGGCCGGGTGCTGCGCCCCGCCGAGGCGCCGTCGTCCCTGCCCGAAGGCACCCGCTTCCTCGTCCGCTTCGCCGAGGACGTGAGCGGGCTCGAGGTCGGCTCGATGGTTACGGTCCGGGGCCTGCGGATCGGCACGGTGCGCGAGATCGCCGTGGTCATCGACAGCGAGGCGGCGACCATGGACGTGTCGGTCGTGATCGACGTGGTGCCCGAGCTCATCGAGGTGGACGGCATCCGCCCAGGCGATCCGGCGGCGGTCGAGGCCCTGGCCGCGCGCCTCGTGGCGAAGGGGCTCCGCGCCACGCTCGAATCCACCTCGCCGCTCGGCGGGGCGCAGCGCGTCGCCCTGATCTTCGATCGCGATGCGCCGCCGGCCGAGCTCGGCAGAGGTGGCCGCTATCCGGAGATCCCGGCGGCGCCGACTTTGGCGCAGGAGCTCGAAACGGTCCTTGCCGCCCTGATGGCCCGGCTCGCCGCCCTGCCGCTGGAGCGGATCGCCGACGAGGTCCTGGTGACCGTCACCGCCGTCCGCGACCTCGTGACCGGGCCCGAGCTGACCCGCACCCTCGCCGTCGTCGAGCGCGCCGGCAACGAGCTCACCGCCCTGGCGACGGGCCCGGAGGTCAGGGGTGCCCTCGCCTCGGTGCTCCAGTCGGCGGAGGAGCTTCGCACCCTGGCAGCCGGCCTCGATGCCCGGCTGACGCCGGCGGTCGACGCCATCCTGCGCGCTGCCGCCACCGTCGAGACGGCGGCCGGCGACGGCGCCACGACCTTCGCCGGCCTCGAGCGCTCGATGGGGCCGCGCTCGCCCTTGTGGAGTGAGCTCCTGCAGACCAGCCGCGAGCTTGCCGCCACGACCCGCTCGCTCAGGCTCCTCGTCGAATATCTCGAGCGCCACCCCGACGCGCTGCTGCGCGGCCGCCCTGAAACCGTGCCATGAGGGACCGTGCCATGAGGGGAAACCTACGCTGGCGCAGCCTCGTCCTGTTCGCGGTGCTGGCGCTCGCCGCCTGTGGCG
This sequence comes from uncultured Geminicoccaceae bacterium, assembly GCA_964528705.1. Taxonomy (GTDB): domain Bacteria; phylum Pseudomonadota; class Alphaproteobacteria; order Geminicoccales; family Geminicoccaceae; genus SLRI01. The sequence goes on along the minus strand of CAZGUW010000010.1, from coordinate 30,825 downwards.
GCACCCCGCCGTCCCGCTACTACCTGATGGATGCCGGCCCGCCGGCGGCCACGGCACCAGCCGGCGACACGGTCGTCTTCGTCGACCGGGCGACGGTCGCGGCCTATGCCGACCGTTCGGCCATGGTCGTCCGCCGCGGCGAGACCGAGGTCGCCTTCGCCGAGCAGGATGCCTGGGCCGAGCCCATCGCCGGCCAGGTCACCAGTGTCGTCACCGACGCGCTCGGCAACCGCTTCGGCCGTGCCAACGTCGTGCCGACGCCGGTGCGGCTGGACCGCAAGCCGGATTTCCGCGTCACCGTCGAGGTGCTGCGCTTCGAGATCGAAACCGACGGCACCGCCCTGCTCGACGCGCGCTGGACCCTGCTCGAGGGGCCGGACGACAGCTTCGCCACCGCCGGTCGCGAGCGCCTCACGGCCGCGCCCGCCGACCCCGCCTCCTTCGACGCCCGCGCCGCGGCCCTGGCTGCGACGCTGGTCGAGCTGGCCGGCGCCATTGCGGATGCGATCGAAGCCGAGGGTCAGTCCTGATGCTCGCGATGGAACGGCAGCAGCCCGCGCAGCTCGACCAGCTCTTCTGCCTGGGCCTGTGATTCCTGCCGGAGGTAGCGGCGCACGGGCTCTCTCAGGCCCGGGTCGCGGATGTAGTGGGCGCTGTGGGTGAAGACCGGCTCGTAGCCGCGCTGCAGCTTGTGCATGCCCTGCGCACCGGCCTCGACCCGGGCGAGGCCGTGCTGGATCGCGAAGTCGATGGCGCGGTAGTAGCAGGCTTCGAAATGCAGGAACTCGACCTCCTTGCGGCAGCCCCACAGGCGGCCGTAGAGCGTGTCGCCGCTCCGCAGGTTGAGGGCGGCGCCGACCAGCACGCCATCCTGGCGCACGGTCACCAGCATGATCCGCTCGGCGAAATTCCGCGCCAGCCGGCGGAAGAAATCGGCGGTGAGATAGGCGCTGCCCCAGCGCTTGTCGACGGTTGAGACGTAGAAGGGGTAGAAGGCCGCGAGGTCTTCCTCGGTGAGCTCCTCGCCGGTCAGTGTGCGGATCTCCACTCCCGCCGCCGCCACGGCGGCCCGCTCCTTGCGGATCGCCTTGCGCTTGGTCGAGCGCATGGTGTCGAGGAAGTCCTGGAAGTCCCGGTAGCCGCGATTGTGCCAGTGGAACTGGATGCCGCGGCGGCGGAGGAAGCCCTCCTCCTCGAGCAGCGCCGCCTCTTCCTCGCTGGCGAAATTGACGTGTGCCGAGGAGAGGCCGAGCTTGTCGGTGGCGCCGCGGATGGTGGCGGCGAGCTGCTGCTTCTGGGCTTCTGTCGCCGCGAGGAGACGCGGGCCCGGCACCGGCGTGAACGGCACCGCCACGAGGAGCTTCGGGTAATACTGGCCGCCGGCCCGCTCGTAGGCATCGGCCCAGCCGTGATCGAAGACGTACTCGCCGTAGGAGTGGCCCTTGACGTAGAGCGGGCAGGCGGCCGTCGGGGCCTCGGGTGCTCCCATGGTCAGGTGCAGCGGCTGCCAGCCGGCCTCGGCCACCGCCGAGCCGGAATCCTCGAGCGCGGCGAGGAAGGCATGGCGCAGGAACGGGTTGCCGTCCGGGCAGAGCCCGTCCCAGGCGGCCGCCGGAATGCCGCCGATCGGGCCGACCAGGCTCGCTTCTCGGGTCGCCGTCGCCAAGGCCCGGCCGGCTCTCAGCGCACTTCGAGGATGGCGTCGATCTCGACCGCGGCGTTCAGCGGCAGGCCGCTGACGCCGACCGCGAAGCGGGCATGCCGCCCGGCATCGCCCATCGCCTCGACCATGAGGTCGGAAGCGCCGTTGACCACCTGCGGGTGCTCGCCGAAGCCGGGTGCTGCGGCGACGAAGGCGCCGAGCTTGAGGCAGCGCGTCACCCGGTCGAGGTCGCCGTCGAGCGCCGCCTTGGCCTGGGCCAGGATGTTCAGGGCACAGAGCCGGGCCGCCCGCTTGCCGTCCTCGAGGCTGACGGCACCGCCGACGTCGCCCTTGATCTCGAGCTTGCCGTCCTCGAACGGCAGCTGGCCGGCGATGTAGAGCGTGTCCCCGCTGCGCGTCCAGGGCACGTAGTTCGCCGCGGGTGCTGCCGCCGCCGGCAGGGTCAGGCCGAGCTCGGCCAGGCGCTCCTCAATTCGGCTCGACATCGCTATATGTCCCTCCGCATCATCGCCAATTGCGTCGGCAAGGCATATACCGCAACCTTGCAGCGGGCAAAGCGACAGGGTCGCAAAAAGGGGCCGGAGGGACGATTTGGGCACGCCACGCCAGAATGGATTTCGCATGCCTGCCGAATGGGCGCCGCACCGGCGCACCTGGCTGGCCTGGCCCTGCCGGACCTCTCTCTGGGGCGAGCATCTCGACGAGGCGAAGCGCACCTACGCCGCCATTGCCCAGGCCATCGCCGAGTTCGAGCCGGTGACCGTTCTCGCCCGGCCGGACCTCACCGCCGATGCCTCCCTGCACTGCGGCAAGGGCATCTCGGTGCTGCCCATGCAGCAGGACGACAGCTGGGTCAGGGACACCGGCCCCGCCTTCCTCGTCAGCAATGACGGCCGGCTCGGCGGCGTCGCCTGGACCTTCAACGGCTGGGGCGAGACCTATCCGGACCACGTCGAGGACGCCCGCATGGCCCGGCGCATGCTCGAGCATGTCGGTGCCGAGACGTTCACCTCGAAGCTCGTCCTCGAAGGCGGCGGCATCCACGTCGACGGCGAAGGCACGGCGCTGCTCTGCGAGGACTCGGTCCTCGACGCCGGCCGCAACCCGAACCGGGACCGCGCCGAGGTGGAGCGCGAGCTCGACGGTCTGCTCGGCGTCGACAAGGTGATCTGGCTCGACGGCAGCCTGACCGACGACGAGACCGGCGGCCACGTCGACAACCTCGCCTGCTTCACGGGCCCGGGCAAGGTGCTGGCCCTCGACCCGGCGACCGCCAGCGAGGCCGACCGGCCCGGCCTCGAGCGCAATCTCGAGGTGCTGCAGACGGCGACCGACGCGGCGGGCCGCAACCTCGAGGTCACCCTCCTGCCGCTGCCCAAGCCGAAGAAGCGCGCCGACGGGCGCCTGCTCACCCTGACTTACGTCAATTTCTACCTCTGCAACGGCGCCGTCATCGTCCCGGTCTTCGAGGACTATGCCGACGACACCGCCAAGAAGCTGATCGGCCAGGCCTTCCCCGACCGCACGCTGGTGCCCATCGACGCCTCCGTCCTCCTTCAGGGCGGCGGCGGCATCCACTGCGTCACCCAGCAGCAGCCCCTGCCGCCGGTGGTCGACGACGAGCGATGAGGCGCTAGAGCCGCCCCAGCCGCTCCGTCAGCAGCGTGAAGAACCGGTCGGCGTCCACCGCGTTCATCACCGTTGCGGTCGCCGGGCGCTGTTCGCGCGGGTGCCAGTCGACATTGGTGCGGCCCTGGGAGCGCCCCTCGGTCTCGATCTCGACGTGGCAGGGCTTGCCGCTGAAGAGCGTCGGGTCGATCAGGTGGGCGATCACGCAGGGGTCGTGCAGGGGTGCGCCGTCCACCTCGTAGCGGTCGCTGTCGAAGCGGTTGAAGAAGTCGATCAGCCCGGCGGCCGCCAGGCCGACCTTCGTGCCGAGGGCACGGATCGCCTCGAGCCGCGGCCGGGTCACCAGCACCTCATGGGTCACGTCGAGTCCGAACATGGTGATCGGCACGCCGCTCTCGAAGACGACGCGCGCCGCGTGCGGGTCGACATAGATGTTGAACTCGGCGGCCGGCGTGACGTTGCCGAGCCCGATGGCCCCGCCCATCAGGACGATCTCGCGCAGCCGCGTCGCGAGGGTGGGCTCCTTGATCAGCGCCATGGCGATGTTGGTGAGCGGCCCGACCGGGCAGAGCGTGACGGTCTTGGGCTCAGCCGCCATGACCAGCTCGATGATCGCGTCGACCGCGTGGCCCGGTGCGAGCGGCATGCTCGGTGGCGGCAGCTCGACGCCGTTGAGGCCGGTCTCGCCGTGCACGTATTCCGCCGTCTCCAGCCGGTTCACGAGCGGCCGGTGACAGCCCTTGTGCACCCGGACGTCCGGCCGCCCGGCGAGCTCGACGATGCGCCGTGCGTTGGCCTCGGTCAGGGCCAGGGGCACGTTGCCGGCGACTGCGGTCACCGCCAGCACCTCGATCTCCTCGGGCGAGGCCAGCGCCAGCAGCAGGGCGATGGCGTCGTCCTGACCGGGATCGCAGTCGATGATGATGCGGCGTGGCGCCATGCGGCCTGCTATCCTTCCGTGAGCTTGAACTCGATGCGCCGGTTGCGGCGGTAGGCGATCTCGTCGTCGCGCCGGTCCAGTGGCTGGAACTCGCCGAAGCCGGTGGCGGCGAGCCGGTCGGGCGGGATGCCCTGGCGCACCAGGAACTCGACCACCGAGATCGCGCGTGCGGTCGAGAGCTCCCAGTTCGAGCGGAAAGCGCTGTTGGCGCCGACCGGCACCCGGTCGGTGTGGCCGTCGACCCTGAGGATCCAGTCGATCTCGGGCGGGATGGTGGCCGCCACCTCGCGGAGCGTCTCGGCGAGCGCCTCGAGCTGCTCGGTCCCGTCCCGGCCGAGCCAGGCGGAGCCCGAGGCGAACAGCAGCTCGGACTGGAAGACGAACCGGTCGCCGACGATGCGCACCTCCGGCCGATCGCCCAGCACCTCGCGCAGCCGGCCGAAGAATTCGCTGCGGTACTGCGACAGCTCCTCGACCCGGTCGAGCAGCGCCTGCTCGAGCCTGGCGCCGAGCGAGGCGATGGTGCCCTGCTGCTCGACGATACGGGTCTCGGACGAATCGAGCAGGGTTTCGACCACGCCGAGCTGCCGGTTGAGCTCGTTGAGCTGGCGGCTGAGCGCCGAGATCCGCGTGTCCTTCACGCCGAGTGCCGTCTCGTTCTCGCCGACCGTGGCCTCGAGCTCGGCGATCTTTGTCTCACGCTGCGCCAGGGCCTCGGCCTGCGCCTGCCGCAGCGCCGCCAGCTCCTCGTCCAGCGCCCGCCGGGCCGCCCGGGTCGCCTCGAGCTCGGCCTCGAGCGCCGCCCGCTCCTCCGTCACCTCGGCCAGCGCCGCGTCGCGGCTGCCGAGGTCGCCCTCGAGCTGGCCGACCAGCACCCGCTCGCCGGCCAGCATCTCGGTCAGCCGCGACACCTGCTGCTCGAGATTGGCGATGAGCGCCGCCCGCTGGTCGACCGTCTCGGTCAGCTTCTCGCGCTCGTCGGCGAGCGTCTCGAGCTCCTCGTTGAGGGTCACGGTGCGCTGGCGCAGCGCCTCCTGGGTCTCGTCGCCGCCGGCGATGCGGCCGGCGGCCCGGTCGATCTGCTCCTCGAGGAAGTTTAGGGCGCGGTCGCGCTCGGCCGCCGCCTGGCCCATGCCCTCGAGCCTCGTCCGCATCCGGTCGATGGTCGCCTGGATGGCGTCGTAGTCGGCCGCCGGCACGGCCGCCTCGGCCTCGGCACCAGCGGCGACCGTCGCCTCGGCCCCCTCGGCCGCCGCCTCCGGCACGCCGGGCGCGTCGGCCGCCGGGGCCGGCTCCTGGGCGCGAGCCTCAACACCCGCCGCGAGCACGACCAGCCCCAAAACGAACGAGAACCACCGCAAAGTCGTCACGCGCCGCCACCTCCTGCGAACGACCTTACGCGGCGCCAAGTGCAAGAGAAAGAGGGCGAGTTCCGGAAGCTGCATGGTAGAAGCATGCCGCTATCCCGGAGTGTCGCAGCAAGGGCCGAGCGATGACCTTCACGATCCGCGCCGCGGGCGCCGCCGATGCCGGCCGACTGGCGCCCATGGTGCGCGCGCTGACAGTGCATGAGCGCGACCCGACCGAATTCCTGAGCGAGACCGGCCTCGCCAGCGCCCTCGCCGAGGGTGCGCTCGAGGCGCTGATCGCCGAATCGGGCGGTGCCGCCATCGGCTACAGCCTCCACCACTTCGGCTACGAATCGACCTACACGGCCAGGGGCCTCTACATCGTCGACCTCTTCGTCGCCGAGGCGTATCGGCGGCAGGGCGTCGGCCGGGCGCTGGTAAGCGAGGTGGCCCGCCTCGCCAGGGAAAGGGGCGGCGTCTTCGTCTGGTGGACCTCGAAGCCGGCCAATGCCGAAGCGCAGGCCGCCTACGCCCGGCTCGGTGCATTCACCGAGCCGGTGCTGGCCCACGCCGTCTTCGACGATGCCTTCGACGCCCTGGTCGCCGAGGCCGAGGCCCGGCAGCAGGCGCCTAGAACTTGAAGTTGATTGTGGCGACCGCGGCGAACTGGTTGGCGTCGCCGGCATCGTCGACGATCGGGCTGTCCTCGGCGTCGCCGACCATGCGCTTGTACTGGACGCCGAGCGACGCCGACCACTTCTCGGTGAAGCGGTAATTGCCGTTCAGGCCGATGCTGACATCCTTGAAGCTCTCGTCGGCGCTGTACTGGTCGAGGCCGCTCTGCGCCGCGTTGTTGGCGTTGATGCCGAACTGCTCCGACATGTAGTCGTCGCTCGCCCACGTCGTGGAGATCTCGGCGCCAAAGGAGTACGGCGTGTCCGGGAAGGCCTGGAAGTAGGACACCTTCGGCGTGACGGTGAAGCCGTTGTTGTTGGCCACGTCGTAGAGCAGGTCGATGGACGTGATGAAAGCGCGGGTCGGCTCGGCGAGGAAGTCCCAGCCGATCGTCGGGCCGAGCAGGATGGCCGTGTCGGTGCTGTCCAGATCGTCGACCTGGTTGTTCTCGACATCGTCGCGCTCCGGCACCCACTGCCCGTTGATGCCGGCGCGGAAATGCGGGTCGGGCACGAGATTGCTTCGCAGGTTGGGGCCGGCAACGGTGACCTGGGTGTCCGGATGATAGAGGTCGGTCGCCTGGAAGAGCCAGTTCGGCACGGGCTTGTAGTCGTCGGAGCCTTCGTAGTCGGGTGCGATGCCGCCACCCAGCCCGATCGTGAAGTCCGTCGCCAAGGCAGGCATGCCCGCCGTCAGAACGGTCGCCGCCAGCAGGCCGGACGCCCAGGCACCAAGTTTCGCCATGACCACCAAACTCCTCGAATATGACCGGCGGCCCCCGGCCGCCACTGCCCGCCGCGCCATCGCGTCTGCAAGGACGCGGCCGCTGAACCGGACGCCTACACTATCGCGCTACTTGGGCGGTGCTACAGCGCAGCGAAACCATGCCACGGCAGTTTTGCGGTGACGTGTCGGATGGGTGACAGCGCCGGCCGCCCCTGCCGCCGTGCCGGTCAGGTCGAGATCATCTTCTTCTCGATGCCCACACCCGCGGCCAGCGCCCGCTCGTATTCGAGCGGCACGGTCGCCGAGTCCTGCAGCGCTATGCCGGTCGAATCGAAGAGCGTCACCTGGTCCGCCGACTGCCGCCCCGGCAGGGCGCCGCACACCACCTTGCCGATCTCGCCGGCGATGTCGCTCTCCTGGATGATGCCCTCGCTGAGCGGCACGTTGATCTCGCCGTCGGTGCGGCACTGGCGGATGTCGTCGACGAAGATCCGCGCGCGCTTCAGGATGGCGCTCTCCAGCTCCTGGTCGCCGCCCTTGTCGGCGCCGACCGCGGCGATGTGCGTGCCGGGTGCGATCCACTCGTCGCGGACGATGGGCCCGCGCGCCGGGGTGATGGTGGAGACCACGTCGGCCCCCGGCACCACGTCCTCGAGGCTGGTCGAGACCTTGATGGTGAGGTCCGGGAACTTCGGCTGCATGTTGCGGAGGAAGCCGTCGAGCGTCTCCTGGCTCCGGCTCCAGACGCGGACCTCGGTCCAGGGCCGGATGGCCGCCGTCGTCTCCAGCGTGCCCTCAGCCATGTGCCCGGCACCGATGATGGCGAGCACGCGGGCGTCCTCGCGCGCCAGGTATTTGGTCGAGACCGCGGTCGCCGCCCCGGTGCGCATCACCGTGTGGTAGCTGCCGTCGACGATGGCCAGCGGAAAGCCGGTCTCGGGGTGGGTGTAGATCAGGATCGAGAAGACCGTCGGCAGGTTGAAGCGCTCGCGGTTGCGCTCGCGGATCGACACCCACTTGCAGGCCGCGGCCTCCGGCTCCTCGATGTAGGACGGCATCGCCTCCCACTCGCCGGGATAGCGGTCGAGCACGATGTGCCCCTTGGGCTCCATGAAGAAACGGCCCAGCCCGTGCATCCGATAGGCCTGCTCGACGCAGCCGACATACTCGGCCGGCGTCACCAGCCCCATCATGTCGCTGCGACTCAGGATAAGGGTCTTCCGGTTCGCCCAGTTCTCCATCGTTCCACTCCCATAGCCGAGGTCCGGGTTCCGCCCGGGCGATCATCGCCGCCGGGCTGCACGGCCCAGCGTTGGGCGAAACGGCCTGCGGCGGCAAGGTCGATCTCGGGGAGGGGGCCTAGCCTGCATCCCGCAGGTCGTAGATCGCCCGGTCGCCGCTGACCTTGCGGACGTAGCTGACCCGCTCGCCATCCCAGTAGTAGCGAAAGTGGTCGCCCTGGGCGGGTGGCGCCACCACGTCCGGGTAGAAGGCGGCGATGCACTCCCCGCCGACGTGGCGCACGCTCGGGTAGACGATCCCGTTGGCGCCGGCCGCTCGCCGCTCCCTCGCGAAGGCTTGCGAGCGCGCGTGCGAATCCGGGTCGAGCAGGGGCTCGTGGTCGGGCCCGCGGATATCGACGAGCACGGCATCGATGGAGCCGATCAGCTGGCGGACCTCGGAGATCCAGTCGGCTGCCATGCCGGCGGCGGCATAGAAGCGCCCCATGTGGAAGGTATGCTCGCGCATGGCCGTCTCAAGGCTGGCACCGGCATAGTAGACGCCGTAGCTGCCGTCGCTGAACCGCGAGGTGCGGTCCGGCGAGACGTGGGTGAAGGCCGCCATCACCCAGGAAGCGCCGGGCCCTGCCAGGCGGCGCTCGACCGGCACCAACGAGAGGTCGCCGATCTGCTCTTGGATGCGCGGGTTGGTGCGCGACTGGGCCTTCGCCAGGGCTTCCCAGTCATGCGGGTCGGCAACGTCGTCGAAGAGGTCGATCGGCGGGAAATGCGAGAGCACCAGGCGGTGCGTGGCCGGCCACCGGACGCGGGTGGCCGGGGGCGTCACCAGCCGCCCCGCACCGCATCCAGATAGCGGCGCAGCCGGCGGAGATCGTCCATGCCGCCGCGCAGCAGGAGCTGCACGGGCGTCAGGCCGCCGAGCTCCGTATTGGGCCGGCTCATCCAGCCATAGCCCTGCGCCGGCTCCGCGAAGATGATCCGGAGCGCCCGGTGGATGCCGATGACGTAGGACAGGCGGTCGGCGAGATCGCGATTGACCCGGCCGTACTCGCCGTCGCGCCAGCGCCGGAAGGTCTTCGCCGAGATGCCGCCCAGGATCACCGCCGCGTCGACGTCGCTGACCCCCCAGCGGGCGAAGATCGCGCCCACGGTCCGCTGCATCGCCTGGATCTCGGTCCGCGAATAGCCGACCTCGCGGCTTCGCCCTGCACCGTCTTCCGTTCGGACGAGAGAGAGCATCGATGAACTCCCTTTTGTCCATATATACGGCGGCAGGGCCTTTTTGTCCATGCGCGGCCAAGTGCGCAGGCCGGCCGCAAGGCCACGACGAACTCGGAAATCAGGAGAGCTGGCTGGGGCGGCAGGATTCGAACCTGCGAATGCCGGGACCAAAACCCGGTGCCTTACCACTTGGCGACGCCCCAAGCGCCAGCGTTCATGTACAGTCGGCGGGGATGCCTTGCAACTGGAGCGCAGCACCTGGGGCGAGGTCGAGGAGCCTTGCGGCGGAGGCGGCGTTGGCGGCGATCTCGACCAGCCCGGCGGAGTTGGCATACCAGAAGAGCTCGCCCGACCGGGCGGCGCTGAAGGTGCGGGCATGGGCGACGGGGCGGCCGCCGGCGAGGAGGGTCGCCGTCTCCGGCAGGGTCGCCGCCCGGCGGCCGCTGACGAGGTTGCCGTAAGCGTCGACATGGACGATGCGGTCGGCGTCGTCCGGCCAGTCGGCGTGGCGGATGGGAGTCACGGGTTCCAGGCCGGCATCCACGTCGAGGGCCAGGCGGGCCGCAGTCGGGGCGAAGAGGTCGCGGCCGTGGAAGCTCGCCGAGAGGGTGTCCGGCCGCCAGGCGATCGCGCAGGTCTCGAGGGCGCCGGCCCGGCGCATGACGAGCTCGAAAAGGCCGTTGTCCGGGCCGACGAACCAGACGCCATCGGCTCGGAGCGCCAGGGGGCGGCGCGCGCCGCCGACGCCGGGATCGACGATGCCGAGGACGACGTCGCCGGGCTCGAGCCGGCTGACCAGGGCGGCGAGGTGGTAGGCGGCGAGGTCGGGCCGGAAGGCGGGGGCGTCCGCCATGAGGTCGACATAAGCCACGGCAGGTGCCAGACGCAGCGCCGCCAGGCGCATCTCGCCGAGATAGGGGCCCTGCCAGCCGAAATCGGTGAAGGCGAGGATCATGGCTCGCCCGGGGCGGTGGCGGCCCGGCACCACCAGCGTGGCTCGTCCCGGGCCAACCGGGCGGCGGCCGCCGCCGCGCTTTCGGCATCGGCGAAGAGGCCGAAGCAGGTGGCGCCCGAGCCCGACATCCGGGCGACGAGGCAGTCGGGCGCCGCGCGCAGCCGTTCCAGCACAACGCCGACCGCCGGGGCGAGCGCCATGGCGGCGGACTCGAGGTCGTTCCGGCTCTCCTGCAGCCAGACCGCGAAGCGGGCGAGCGACGGGTGCGGCGGGAAGGGCGGCCTGGCGACCGCCCGGCGCGCGGGGTCGAGAGCCCGGAAGACCTCGGCGGTGCCGAGGCCGATGCCGGGATTGACGAGCACCAGCGGCAGGTCGGGGAGGCCGCGCACCGGGTCGAGCCGCTCGCCGATGCCGCGCAGCCGGGCAGGGCGCCCCCAGACGCAGACCGGGACATCGGCGCCGAGCTCGAGGCCGAGCTCGCGCAGCCGGTCGGCCGGCCAGTCGAGGTCGAGGAGGCGGGCAAGGCCGCGGAGCGTCGCCGCCGCGTCGGCCGACCCGCCGCCGATGCCGCTCGCCACCGGCAGGAGCTTCTCGAGGCGGATGGCGACCGCGGGCTCGCGGCCGGCAGCGGCGGCGAGCGCAGTGGCGGCGCGCATGACGAGGTTGTCCTCGACCGCGCCGAGGCTCCTGGCGAAGGGGCCGGTGACCTCGAGCGAGAGGCCGCTTGCCGGCCGGAAGGCGAGCCGGTCGGCGAGGGGCAGGAAGACGACGAGGCTGTCGAGCTCGTGATAGCCGTCGGCACGCCGGCCGGTGACGAGGAGGTCGAGGTTCAGCTTGGCAGGGGCGGCTTCGACCAGGAGGTCGTCAGCCACTATTCGCCCCGCGGCCGTCCGGATCGTCGTTCAGGCCCTCGCGCAGCTTGCGCTCGATGAGCACGATCTGGTCGTCCTCGGGCTCGAAGGTCAGGGCCCGCTGCCACTGGAAACGGGCCTCGCGCAGGCGACCGGCGCGCCAGTAGGCGTCGCCCAGATGATCGTTGATGACCGGATCGTCGGGCTGGAGCTCGACGGCCCGCTCGAGATAGGTCACCGATTCCGGCACCCTCTCCAGGCGGTAATAGGCCCAGCCGAGGCTGTCGACGATGTAGCCGTCATCCGGCCGGAGGTCGACGGCCCGCCGCAGCATCGCCTCGCCCTCATCGAGATTGAGGCCCTGGTCGACCCAGGAATAGCCGAGATAGTTGAGCACGTGGGGCTGGTCCGGCTGCAGCTCGAGGGCGTGCAGGAAGTCGGCCTCGGCCTCCGGCCAGCGTCCGGTACGCTCGCGGGCGATGCCGCGGGCGTAGAAGAGCGGCCAGTGGCCCACCGTCACCTGGTCGATGCGGCCGATCGCCCGGTCGTAGGCGATCTCGGATTCGGCGAAGCGATCCTGCCGGCGCAGCAGGTCACCCTTGGCGACCAGCGCGTCGATCCGCTCGGGCCGCTCGTCGGCCATCATGTCGAGCTGCGCGATCGCCTCCTCCTGCCGGTCCATGGAGGTCAGGACCTGGGCACCCAGCAGCCGGGCCTCCCAGCCATAGGGGGAATCGGCCGGCACCTCGGCGAGGATGCGCAGCGCCTCCTGCGGATTGCCCTGGGCCAGCGAGATCTCGGCAATGAGCAGGGCAACGTCGCCCTGGCCGGGGGCCAGGTAGGCGGCCATGCGCGCCAGCAGCAGCGCCTGGCCTTCGGCATTCTGGTCGTTGAGGGCGCGGGCGAGGCTGAGCAGCCCGTCCGCCATGCCGCCGGCGGCGTCGCTCACCGGCAGGGGCGGGTCGCCGCCGGCCTGGAGCTCGGCCATGGCCGACTCGAAGACGCTGTTGCCGGGCGTCTGCGCCAGCTGCTCCTCGAGCACCTGCATCGCCGCCGCGTCCTGGCCGGCGGCCGCCTCGATGGCGACGAGCGCCGTCACCAGCCGGGTGGGGGCCCGGCCGTCATCCGTGACGAGCGGCTCGAGCTCGGCGCGGGCGGCGTCGGTCTGGCCGTCGAGGGCGAGCATCATCGCCGCGTGATAGAGGCGGATGGCGCCGAGGCCGTCATCCCGCTCCTCGGCGAGGAGGCCGGCGACGGCCGCCTCCGGGTCGCCGCCGCCGAAGGTGATCCAGGCGGCGAGGATCGGCTTGGCGAGGCCGGTGACCCCCCGGTCGGGGATGGCGGCGAGGGCCGCTTCGGCGGCGGCGAAGTCGCCTGCCTTCACCTGCTCGAAGACGAGCATGAGACGGGCATCCTCGGCGTCGGGGTCGACCTCGACCAGCGATTCGGCGAGCGTCAGCGCCGCCGGGTAGTCGCCGATGCCGAGCCGCAGCATGAAGACCTCGCGCCTGAGCTCGAGATTGTCGGGGTCGAGTGCCAGGGTCTGGCCGAGATTGTCGGCGGCGCTGCGCAGATCGCCATCGGCCAGGGCGATGCGGCCCGCCAGGTAGCTCGAGGCGAGGCTGTCCGCCGCGGCCGGCTCGGCGCGGGTGCTGCCGGCCGCGGGCTCGACCGGCCAGGCGCTGCTCGCCGCCTGGCGGGCATCGGTGCAGCCGACCACCGTCAGGAGGGCGGCCGTGACCATGACCGCCAGCACCGGAGGTCCGCTTTTCGCCGCAGGCCCTGAGCTCATTCCATGCTCCAATACTGAACGGCAGCCGCGCCGCCGGCCGATGACGAACCGTCGGGCCCGCTGCGGCGCGGCAACGGGTCCAGTGATCCGACTTGACGATCGTCGCCGCCCAAGCCACAAACCGGACAACATGGCCACGTTGCTCATCGACATCGTGGCATCAGAGATATTGCGGAGCGTGAGCGATGCTCAAGACGTCGACGAGCAAGAACGACCCAACGGCCCGTGGACCGGCCCAGCAGTTGAAGACTTTCGAGGGCAAGAAGGTCAAGCCGGCCCTCTATGTCGGCACCGCTGTCGGTCATGGTCGCTACATAGCTGCCCAGGATGAGGGCGGCAAGCTGGTGGTGGATCGCGAAGGACGGCCGGTCGCCTATCGCGACATCTAGGTTCCGGTGCGGCACGCTCCGGTACTGTGTGACGGCTTGATCGCCAAGAGGCTCGCCCGCGACACGGGCTGGCCGATCTGACGAGCGCCTTCCCCCGCGTCCGGGGAGGGCCGAGAGCAAGGACGATTCGACGGTCGCTTGGGCGGCCGTGGAGGATCGCGGGGCTTCTGGCCCGGGTCGGAGGGACATGAGACCAGGCGGACAAACGCCAGCTTGGCCAACGGATGCGACTGCGCTGTCCGCGTTGCTCGACTGGTATGGCATCGCCGGTGTCGACGCCGCCGTCGCCCCCGCACCCCTGCCGGCCTGGCGGGTCCCCACGGAGCCGCAAGGCCCCGGACCCCGGGACCGGGCGGCACCGCGCCAGTCGCCCCCGACCGTCACCCCGACCACGTCCCGCCCCGCCCCGGTGGCGGGCCCCGGCACCGTGCCCGCACTCCTCGTGCCGGAGGGCCGGCGTGTCGGCACGGCCCGCGAGCTGGCCCAGGCCTGCCGGAGCCTCGAGGAGCTCGAGGCGGCACTCCAGGACTTCGACGGCTGCGCGCTCCGCGAGACCGCGAGCCGCCTGTGCTTCGCCGACGGCAACCCCGAGGCGAAGGTGATGCTGATCGGCGAGGCGCCCGGTGCCGAGGAGGACCGGCAGGGGCGTCCCTTCGTCGGGCCGAGCGGCCAGCTCCTCGATCGTATCCTCCGGAACATCGGCCTCGACCGCACGAATGTCTGGATCACCAACACCCTCTACTGGCGGCCACCCGGCAACCGCTCGCCGACGACCGGCGAGATCGCCGTCTGCCTGCCGTTCCTCGAGCGGCAGATCGAGCTCCTGGCGCCGCGTTTCATCCTGTTCGTCGGCGCCATCGCCGCGAAGACCCTGCTGGAGCGCACCGAGGGCGTCACCAAGCTGCGCGGCCGCCCCTTCACCTACCGCACCGCCGGCGGCACGGAGATTCCGTGCCTCGTCACCTTCCATCCGGCCTATCTCCTGCGGCAGCCGCTGAACAAGCGGTTCGTCTGGCGCGACATGCTGGCCATGCGGGCGCGGCTCGACGAGATGGGGGTCGCATGCGGCGCCTCCTGACCGCCCTGGCGCTGCTGGCGACCGTCACGACGTCGGGGACGGCCGCGGCGCAGAGCCTCGTCGACGCCGAGGCCCGGGATGTCGCGCGCGTTGATCCGACCCTGCCGACGCCCACCGTCTTCGACAGCCTGCCGCGCCCGCTCGGCAGCGAGGACGCCGCCCTCTACCGGATGATCTTCGAGCTGCAGGAGCACGGCCGCTGGCCGGAGGCCGACCGGCTGATCGGCCGGCTCGACGACCGCCTGCTCCTGGGCCACGTCCTGGCGCAGCGCTTCCTGCACCCCACGGCCTACGTCTCGAGCTATCCCGAGCTGCGGAGCTGGCTCGAGGCCTATGCCGACCATCCGGAGGCCGCGGCCATCCACCGGCTGGCCGAGCGCCGGCAGCCCGCCGGGGCGCCGCCGCTGCCGGAGCCCGTGGCCGGCTATCTCGGCGGATCGGGCCAGGAGCTGCTGGAGGAGGCGGCGACGCAGTATGACGGTCCGGAGGGCCGTCCCGCGAAGGACAGCCGGGCGGTCGCCGACTGGTTCGCCGCGGTGCGCGACCTCGTGGCCCGCAACCGGCCGACCCAGGCCCGCAAGCTCCTGCGCCACCCGTCGGCGCGGCTCGCCGATCCGGTCGAGCAGGACCTGGCGCGCTGGTTCATCGCCCGCAGCTATTTCGTCAACCGCAAGGATCGCGAGGCGTTCGAGCTCGCCAGCGCCGCCGCCATCCGCTCCGGCGCGGTCGAGCCGCGCATCCACTGGACGGCCGGGCTCGCCGCCTGGCGGTATGGCGATATTGCCCGGGCCGGGCGGCATTTCGCGGCACTCGCCCGCTCGAACGGCGCGCCGGCCGACGTCGCCGCCGGCGCCTTCTGGGCGGCGCGCGCAGCACTTCGTCTGGTCGAGCCTGCCCGCTACCGCCACTACCTCGAGATTGCCGCCGGCGCCTCGGACGGGTTCTATGGCATCCTGGCGCAACACGTGCTCGGCGGGCCGGTGCTCTTCGACTGGCACCAAACGGCGATGGCGACCGACCACATGGGTGCGCTCATGCGGGTCGACGGGGCCAGGCGGGCCATGGCGCTCGGCCAGCTCGGCCGCCGCGACGAGGCCGAGGCCGAGATCCGCAAGCTGGCGGCCCGCGCCAACCCGACGCTGACCGAGGCCCTGGCGGCGCTCGCCGAGAAGCTGAGCCTGCCGGCGGCGCAGATGCGGGTGGCGCAGCGCGCCCGCCTGCAGGACGGCCGGCGCCAGGACGGCGCCCTCTACCCCATCCCGGACTGGCGGCCGCTCACCGGCTTCAGCATCGATCGCGCCCTCCTCTTCGCCGTGATGCGGGCGGAGAGCGGCTTCGACCCGGCCGCGAAGAGCAGTGCCGGGGCGCTCGGCGTGATGCAGCTCCTGCCGAGCACCGCGGAGGCCATGTCGCGCAAGTACGACATCCCGTTTGACGGGCCTGCGAGCCTGCGCGACCCGGCCATCAACATGACCTTCGGCCAGGCCTATCTCGAGCGTCTGCGCGACACCTACTTCATCGGCGACAGCGTCATCGACATCGGCATCGCCTACAATGCCGGGCTGAAGCGGGCCGAGGACTGGGCCGAGCGCTACGGCGACATCGACGATCCGCTGCTCCGCCTCGAGAGCGTGCCGATCCCCGAGACCCGGATGTACGTCAAGAAGCTGCTCGGCAATCTCTGGGCCTATCGCGTGCGGCTCGATCAGCCGGCGCCGGAGCTCGAGGCCCTTGCCGCCGGCGGCTGGCCCCAATATGTGGGGCTGGAGTCGAGCGGCACGGAGCGCAGCCATGCACGGGCAGGCCAGGTTGGAGCGGATTGACGAGAGCCTGACCTTCCGGCCGCTGCGGGTCGCCGTGCTGACGGTCTCCGACACCCGCGGGCTCGACGACGACAGGTCCGGCGCGGTTCTCGTCGAGGGACTGGCGCGCGCCGGCCACGAGGTGGTCGACCGGCGCATCCTGCGCGACGACCAGGCACTGATCGAGGCGCAGTTCCGCACCTGGATCGCCGATCCGAACGTCGAGGTGGTGATCAGCACCGGCGGCACCGGGGTCACGGGCCGGGACGTCACACCCGAGGCGCTGCATGCGGTGATCGAGAAGCACGTGCCCGGCTTCGGCGAGCTCTTCCGCTGGCAGTCCTACGAGAAGATCGGCACGTCGAGCCTGCAGTCCCGGGCCGATGCCGGGGTGGCGAACGGCACCTACCTCTTCGTCGTGCCGGGCTCGCCCGGCGCCTGCCGCGACGCCTGGGACGGCATTCTCGTCCACCAGCTCGACATCCGCCACAAGCCCTGCAACTTCGCCGAGCTGCTGCCGCGCCTGCGGGAGCACGAGCCCGGCTGAGCGGGCGGCCCGGCCCGGTGCATGACGCTCTTCTTCACCGCTGACCATCATTTCGGCCATGGCGGTGCCCGCGGCCTCTTCCGTCGGCCGTTCGCCTCCACCGCCGCCATGGACGAGGCGATGACCGCCCGCTGGAACGCTGTGGTCGGTCCGGGCGACACGGTCTGGCATCTCGGCGACTTCGCCGTGCGCCAGGGCGCCGCGCGCATGGCCGAGATCCTCGACCGGCTCGCCGGCACCAAGCACCTTGTCGCCGGCAACAACGACCCGACGGCGACCCGCGCGCTCGCCGGCTGGGCTTCCGTCCACGATCTCCTGGAGCTCGAGGCCGGGGGTCGCCGGCTCGTCCTCTGCCACTACCCGCTGCGCTCCTGGAACGGGATGGGCAAGGGGGCCATGCAACTGCACGGCCACAGCCACGGCCGGCTGAAGCCGATGGCCCGGCAGATCGATGTCGGCGTCGATTGCCAGGATTTCGCGCCGGTGCCGCTGGCCCGCCTGCTCACTCAGAAACGGTAGACCAGCGACAGCGTGACGATGTCGATGTGGTTCTCGTAGCTGGCCTGGAGGTTGCCGCGCGCGGCGCTGCCGGGATCGGTGCCCTGCAGGTCGACATCGGCATCCTCGAAGAAGATGTGGGTGTAGCCGACGTCGAGCGAGAGGTTCTCCCGGATCTGCCAGCCGAGCCCCGTGGCGAGCCAGTAGCGGTCGGAATCGGGCACGCGCGGCGAGCGGTAGCGGTTGCGGACCGGCGACTGGTCGTAGGCGACGCCGACGCGCAGCTTCAGATTGTCCGTGGCGTCCCAGGTGCCGCCGAGGGCGAAGAACCAGGAATCGTTCCACTGGTACTCGGTCAGGTTGTCCGGCTGGTTGGGGTTGTCGAACTTGATGATCAGCTCGTCGAGCGTGCTCCAGCCGGTCCACTGCGCCTCGGCCATCACCGCGAAATCGTCGCCGATCGCCTGGTGCACGCCGATGCCGGCCATGGGCGGGAACTCGAACTTGGTCTCGGCACCGGTATTGGCGAAGGCGCCGGTGGCGCCCTTCAGCGTGGCGCCGATGCCGTCGTCGTCGAGCCGGAAGCGGGCGTTGCCGTCGAACGTCGTGTCGATCTTGGAGCGGTAGGAGAGGCCGATCCGCGTCCCCTGCACCGGCTCCGCGTGCAGGCCGAGATTGTAGCCGTAGGCCCAGCCGTCGCCCTTCACGCGCGCCTGGCCGTCCTGCTGCGTCGGCACCGAGCCGGGGATGCCGGCGCCGGCGCCGATCGAGCCGAAATCGACGGCGTTGGTGAGCTCCGCCTCGGCGTACTGGATCTGCGCCCCGCCGGCGAGGGTCAGCCAGTCCGTGGCCTTGACGGCGACGACCGGGTTGATGTTGACGGTCTCGAAGCTGGACTTGATCGCATGGTACCGGCCGACCCAGCCGTCGGTGTACTCCGTGCCAAGGCCGAAGGGCACGTTGACGCCGATGCCGAGCCGGATCTGCTCGTGCGGCGACACCATGGCGTAGACGGCGGGCACGAGGGCGTCGTGGGCCGCGTCGCCGTCCTTGTTGCTGCCGGTGACCGGCACGCCCGCGGTGGTCGACGCGGTCGAGTCCTTCAGATCCAGCTTGGTGATGATGCCGCTGACCGCGACCTGCGCCTGGTTGCCGTCGAACCGGCCGAGCACCGCCGGGTTGAAGAACATGTAGCTCAGGTCCTCGGCGCCGGCGGTGGCGCCGGCGAAGGCATTGCCGAGCGCGGTGGCCGACTGCTCCTTGATGGCAAAGCCAGCACCCCTGGCCGGGTCAGCCGCCAGGAGGGCCGCCATGGCGGCCACCGCCGAAGCCCCGTGCGCTGCACGCATCCCGCCCCCCGTCTTGTCTTCTCGTGGTCAGGAGAAGCAACCAGAAGGCAAAAAGGTGAGCAAGCGACTACCGTATCGGTTCACCGCCGAATGCAACTTGGCCGCGAACTGTGGCGCTATGGCGACGATTCAGTGATCGTCCGCGAGGACCGTCTCGAGGGCTGCGGGGTCGACGGCGGCGGTGAGGAACGCTTCGCCGACGTCGCGCCAGAGGACGAAGCGCACCGTCCCGCCCTCGGCCTTCTTGTCGCGCCCCATGGCGGTCAGCAGCGCGTCGACGGCGAAGCCCTCGTTCCTGATGCGGCGTGGCGAGGTGGCGATGCCGAGTGCGGCCAGATGCGCCTCGAGCCGCTCGGCGGCCTCGGCGGGGGCATGGCCGAGCAGCGTCGAGAGGCGGGCCGCCTTCACCATGCCGATGGCCACGGCCTCGCCGTGCAGCAGCCGGTCGCCATAGCCCGCCAGCGCCTCGTAGGCATGGCCGAAGGTGTGGCCGAAATTGAGCAGCGCCCGCTCGCCCGAGGTCTCGCGCTCGTCACGGGCGACCACGGCGGCCTTGATCTCGACCGAGCGGCGGATGGCCTCGATCCGGAGATCCCGGTCGCCGGCCAGCATCGCCGCGGCATGGCGCTCGAGCCAGGCGAAATAGGCGGCGTCGGTGATGGCGCCGTGCTTGATGATCTCGGCGTAGCCGGCCCGAAGCTCGCGCTCGGGCAGGTCGTTCAGCGTGTCGACGTCGATCAGCACCGCCAGCGGCTGGTGGAAGGCGCCGACGAGGTTCTTGCCCTGCGGCGTGTTGATGCCCGTCTTGCCGCCGACGCTGCTGTCGACCTGGGCGAGCAGGCTGGTCGGCACCTGGACGAAGGGCAGGCCGCGCAGCGTGACCGCGGCGGCGAAGCCGGCGAGGTCGCCGATCACGCCGCCACCGAGGGCGATAAGCGCCGTCTTGCGGTCGACGCCGCCGATGAGGATCCGCTCCACCAGCCAGGCCAGCCGCTCGAAGCTCTTGCTGCCCTCGCCGGGGGTCACGACGATCCGCTGCACGGCGATGCCGGCCGCCCGGAGCGCACCCTCGAGCCGGTCGGCGTGGGCGGTGGCGGCGACATGGCTGTCGGTGACGAGGACGGCGCGGGCAGCCGGCAGGAGCGGGCCCAGGATCTCGCCCGCCCGGTCGAGCAGGCCGCTGCCGATATGGATCGGGTAGGCGCGGTCCCCGAGCGCCACGTCGATGGTTTCAGGGATGGTCACCGGGGCACTCTCAGGCGACATCGCGGACCAGCCCCTCGCGCCTGAGCAGCTCGGTCAGCCGCTCCACCACCTCGTCGAGCGGCTGGTCGCCGGTGAGCACAGTGAAATCGGCCTCCGCGTAGACGGGGTAGCGGCGCTCGATCAGCCCGGCCAGGATGGTGCGCGGCTCGCCCTGCATGAGCAGCGGGCGGACGGCGCGCTTCTTGGTGACCCGGGCGACCAGCGTGTCGAGTTCCGCCTTCAGCCAGATCGAGATGCCGCGCTCGCCGACGGCGGCGCGGGTCTGCGGGTCGATGAAGGCGCCGCCGCCGAGCGCCAGCACGCCCGTGGCCTCGTCGAGCAGGCGGACCACGACGCGCCGCTCGAGGTCGCGGAACGCCTCCTCGCCATAGACCTCGAAGATGTCCGGAATGCTCATCCCGGCCGCCTCGACGATGGCCTCGTCGGCATCGGCGAAGGCGACGCCGAGCGCGGCCGCCAGGCGACGCCCGACAGCGGTCTTGCCGGCACCCATGAGCCCGACCAGCACGATCGGCCGGAGCAGCCGGCCGGGTGATGCCGGATCGCTGCCGACCACCCGAAAGCGAGTTTGACTGTCCGTGGACATCGTGCCGTCGTTGAAACCCGGAGTTGCAAAGGTTATAGAGACTTGCTCAGGAAGCTAGGCTCCCGAGACCAGGCCCCCAAACAGGTAGGCTCCATGTAGCTAGGCTAGGAGATCGTCCGGCGGCAAGTGCGCATTGTCCGGGGCGCCGTCACCGCTTCGATCCCCGAGTCGCGCTGCCGGCCGGCCATCCACCACCGAAAGGTACGTGCCCGCTGATGTCGACCGTCCGTCGTTCCCTGCTTCTCATCCTGCTCGTCGTCATCCTCGGCTCGGTCATCTTTCTCGCGACCTGGGACCGGCCGCCGGAGGTCCGCCAGATCGAGCTGGTCGTGCCGGACGAGCAGCTGCCGCGCTGAGCCGGTGCGCCGTGCTCGAGCCGTTCCTTGAGATGCTCGCGGTCGAGCGTGGCGCCAGCCGGCACACGCTCGCGGCCTATCGGCGCGATCTCGATGACGCCGCAGCCTTCCTGCGCGGCCGCGGCAGCGCCCTCGAGCGGGCCACGGCCGAGGAGCTCCGGGCCTTTCTCGCCCGGCTCGACGGGCAGGGGTTGAAGAGCTCGACCATCGCCCGCAAGCTCTCGGCGCTGCGCCAGTATTTCCGCTTCCTCTATCTCGAGCGGGTGCGCCCCGACGAGCCGACCCAGCATCTCGACCGGCCGAAGCTGGCACGCGGCCTGCCCCGCCATCTGAGCGTCGCGGAGGTGACCGCCCTGCTCGACGTGGCGGCCGGTCGCCCGGGCGACGAGGGGGTGCGGCTCACCGCCCTGCTCGAGCTGCTCTATGCCACGGGCCTTCGGGTGAGCGAGCTCGTCGGCCTGCCGCTCGCGGCCCTGGCGCACGACCGGCAGAGCCTTCGGGTGCGCGGCAAGGGCGACAAGGAGCGGATGGTGCCGATCGGCGGTGCCGCCCGCCGGGCGCTCGAGCGCTGGCTCGTGGTGCGGCAGGGCCAGGATCTCGCCCCCAGCCAGCGCCAGTGGCTCTTTCCGTCGCGCGGCCGCCAGGGCCACATGACGCGCCAGCGCGTGGCGCAGCTCCTGGCCGGCGTCGCCGTCGAGGCCGGCATCGACCCCGGCCGTCTCTCGCCGCATGTCCTCCGGCACGCCTTCGCCAGCCACCTGCTCGCCGGCGGCGCCGACCTGCGCACCGTCCAGGCGATGCTCGGCCATGCCGATATCGCCACCACCGAGATCTACACCCATCTCCAGCCCGAGCGGCTGCAGCAGGTGGTCGCGACCCATCATCCCCTTGCCGTGGAGGAACGAAACGTCCAAACCGACGCCCTGCGAGGGAGTGGGCGTGCGGCTGTGGCGCCATCGAAACGCCGAGGAGGGGGACGAGCATGAGCTTCACGATCATCGACCAGGCCCGGCCGCGCCTGAACCGGTCCGAGCTGGCCGTGCCGGGCTCGAGCCCGCAGCTCTTCGAGAAGGCGGCAAAAAGCGCCGTCGACGTGGTCTTCCTCGACCTCGAGGACGCGGTGGCGCCGGACCAGAAGGCGCAGGCCAGGAAGAACGTCATCCAGGCGCTGCATGACATCGACTGGGGGACGAAGACCGTCTCGGTGCGGATCAACGGCCTCGACACCCACTACATGTACAGGGACGTGGTCGACGTGATCGAAGAGGGCGGCGAGCGGCTCGACCTCCTCATGATCCCGAAGGTCGGCACCGCCGCCGACGTTTACGCCGTCGACATGCTGACGACCCAGGTCGAGGCGGCGGTCGGGCGCGAGAAGCGCATCGGCTTCGAGCTGATCATCGAGACGGCGCTCGGCATGGCCAATGTCGACGCCATCGCCGCCGCCAGCAAGCGCAACGAGTCGCTGCATTTCGGCGTGGCCGACTATGCCGCCTCGACCCGTGCACGGACGACCATGATCGGCGGCCCGAACCCCGGCTACGGGGTGCTGACCGGCGGCGCGGACGACACCAACCGCGAGTATCACTGGGGTGACATGTGGCACTATGCCGTCGCCCGCATGGTGGTCGCGGCACGGGCCTACGGGCTTCGCCCGATCGACGGCCCGTTCGGCGACTTCTCCGATGCCGATGGCTACAGGGCCCAGGCCAGCCGGGCCGCGGTCCTGGGCTGCGAGGGCAAGTGGGCGATCCACCCGAAGCAGATCGACCTCGCCAACGAGGTGATGGGCCCCTCGGACGCCGACGTCGAGAAGGCGAGGCGCATCCTCGAGGCGATGGAGCAGGCGACGAAGGAGGGCAGGGGTGCCGTCTCGCTCGACGGCCGGCTCATCGACATCGCCTCGATCAAGCAGGCCGAGACGCTGGTCAAAAAGGCCGAGCAGATCGCCGCCGCGGGCGCTTGAGCGACAGCCAGGGGATTTGGGACAGTAGCCAAAGATGAGCAGTCTTCTCGACTTCGAAAAGCCGATCGCCGAGCTCGAGGGCAAGGTCAAGGAGCTGCGGCACCTCGCCAATGGCAGCGACCTCGACCTCGAGGAGGAGATCGCCCGGCTCGAGGGCCGCGCCTCCAAGCTGCTCTCGACCACTTACGGCAAGCTGACGCCCTGGCAGAAGACGCAGGTGGCGCGGCATGCCGACCGGCCGCATTTCTCCGACTACGTGGCGGCCCTGGTCGACGAGTTCACGCCGCTCGCCGGCGACCGCTGCTTCGGTGACGACGCGGCGATCATCGGCGGACTCGGCCGGCTCGAGGGCCGGCCGGTCCTCGTGATCGGTCACGAGAAGGGGCGCGAGACGGAGGACCGGGTGCGCCACAATTTCGGCATGGCCCGGCCCGAAGGCTATCGCAAGGCGGTCCGGCTGATGCGCCTCGCCGAGCGCTTCGGGCTGCCGGTGGTGACGCTGGTCGACACGCCGGGTGCGCATCCCGGCATCCGCGCCGAGGAACGCGGCCAGGCGGAGGCGATCGCCCGGTCGATCGAGACCTGCCTCAGCCTGCAGGTGCCGATCGTCTCGGTGATCGTCGGCGAGGGCGGCTCCGGCGGCGCCATCGCCCTCGCCACGGCCGACCGCATCCTGATGCTGGAGCACAGCATCTACTCGGTCATCTCGCCCGAAGGCTGTGCTGCCATCCTCTGGCGCAGCGCCGACCAGGCCGAGGCGGCGGCCGAGGCCCTGAAGCTCACCGCCCAGGATCTCCTCGGCCTCGGGCTGGTCGACGAGATCATCGCCGAGCCGCTCGGCGGCGCCCATCGCGGCCGCGGCACGACGATCGAGACCGTGGGCCAGGCCATCAACCGTCACCTCGAGGCCATGGACGGCATCCCGCCGCACGAGCTCCGCCGGCGGCGCCGCGAGAAATACCTGCACATGGGCCGCGAGCTGGAGTAGCCGGGCCTACCCGGCTCGGCCTGCCTGCCGGCTGGCCTTGAGCCGCTTGTAGGCGACCGGCAGCAGGGCCAGCGCCGCGAGGCCGAGGAGCGGCCCCAGGATCGCCGGCTCGAGGATCAGGTCGAGATCCGGCTCCCCGCCCCTGGCGATCACCTTGTCGAGCCCGCTGCCGACACTGGCGAAGACGAGGGCGCCCGGGATGATGCCGATGACGGTGGCGAGCGCATAGACCCGAAGCTCGACGCCGAGCAGCGCCGGCACGATATTGACGACCCAGAACGGGAAGAGCGGGACGATCCGCAGCACGAAGAGATAGCTCAGCGCATTCTCGTTGAAGCCCTTGCGCATCCGCTCGAGCCACGGGCTGGCGGTCGAGCGCAGCCAGCCCCCGAGCGAGGTCCGGGCGACGAGGAAGACGCCGATGGCGCCGATCGAGGCGCCGATCACCGCGAGCGCCGCCCCCCACACCATGCCGAAGAGAAAGCCGCCGGCGATGGTGAGGAAGACCGCACCCGGGATCGAGACCGCGGTGGCGACCGTGTAGACCAGGATGAAGCCCAGGGCGCTCAGTGCCGGATGGGTATCGACCAGCTCGTCGAGGTAGCAGTGATGCTGCTGCAGCGCCTCGAAGCTGGCATAGCGGTAGAGGCCGGAGCCGTAGACGGCAATCGCGATGGCGACCAGCGCGGCGAGCGGCAGCAGCCGGCGCCAGAGTGGCGACGACGCCTCGGGCCGGCTCATCCGAACCGCCTGAGGAAGGCGACGAGCTGCTTCGTGCGCTCGCCGAAGAGGCGCCCGGCGAAGAACTCGCCGGCCGCCCGCTTGCCCGCCTCGCCGAGCGTCGGATAGGGCACGACGAGGCTCGCCATGGTGGAGAGCTTGAGGCGCCGCTCGGTGGCGAGCACCCAGGGCAGGATCAGCTCGCCGGCCCCGGCGCCGACGATCCCCGCCCCCAGCACGCGGCCCCGCCGGCTCGCCACGACCTTGATCAGCCCCGCCGTGGCCCGGGCGGTGCGCGCCCGGTCGTTGTCGGCGAAGGGCCAGGTGACGACCTCGTGGGCGATGCCCCGCTCCTCGGCCGTCGCCGCGTCGAGCCCGACCTGGGCGAGCGCCGGGTCGGTGTAGGTGACGCGCGGGATCGCCCGGTCGCTGACTTTGGCCGGCAGGCGGAAGAGGGCGCTCCGGATCACGAGGCTGGCATGATAGCCGGCGACATGGGTGAACTGCGGGCCCCCGGCGACGTCGCCGATGGCGTAGACGCGGCGGTTCGTGGTCCTGAGCCCCGCATCCACCGTGATGCCTTGCCGGTCGTGGCTGATCCCCGCCGCCTCGAGGCCGAGCCCCTCGACCACCGGCTGGCGGCCGGTGGCGACCAGGAGGTGCGAGCCGGCGATGCGCCGCTCGTCGCCATCGCTGCCGGTCACCAGCACCGGGCCGGGCTCGACCCGAAGGACGGGTGTCCGCTCGAGGAGCTCGACTCCCTCGGCCTGCAGCGCCCCGCGCACCACGGCGGCGAGCTCCGGGTCGTCCCGGGCGAGCAGCGGGCCGATGTCGAGCACCGTCACCTTCGCGCCGAGGCGCCGGTAGGCCTGCGCCAGCTCGACCCCGATCGGCCCGGCGCCGAGCACGAGGAGATGCTCCGGCAGGGTCTCGTTGGCGAAGATGGTCTCGTTGGTGAGAAAGGGGACGCGGTCGAGCCCCGGCACCGGCGGGACGGCCGGCCGGCTGCCCGTGGCGACGACGAAGCGGCGGGCGCGGATGGTCCAACCGCCGGCCTCCACCGTCCGCGGGTCGCTGAACCGGGCATGCGCCCGGATGACCCTGACACCCAGCCCCTCGAAGCGCTCGACGCTGTCGTGCGGGGCGATGCCGGCGATCACCTCCTCGATATGCCGCCGCACCCGGTCCATGTGGACCGCCGGCCGGACGGGCTCGATGCCGAAGGGGCCGGCGCTGCGCATGGCCTGGGCATGCGCCGCCGCGGCGATCAGGCTCTTCGACGGCACGCAGCCGACATTGAGGCAGTCGCCGCCCATTGCCCCGGCCTCGATCAGCACCGTCGCCGCACCGAGCCGGGCGGCGCCCGCAGCCACCGAGAGCCCGGCCGAGCCGGCGCCGATGACGCAGATGTCGGGCTCGAATAGTGCCGTCATGTCGTTGCTTGCGCCCACATGCCACCCAAGTCCTACGCAGGCCCGGGGGTCACGACAAACCACGATGGCGTGACGCCCGCGGCTTGCGGGCCCGCTGCCGCGTTGCTACCAGCCGGCCATGCCCATGACCCGCGCCGAGCTCTTCGCCTTTCTCGACGGCCTCGACATCGCCCATGCGACGGTCGAGCATCCGCCCGTCTTCACCGTCGACGAGGCGCGCGAGCACACCCACCATCTGCCCGGCGGCCACACCAAGAACCTCTTCCTCGAGGACAAGACGGGCGGAATCTGGCTCGTCACCTGCCTCGACGAGCAGCCGGTCAAGGTCAACGCGCTGGCCCGCCTGCTCGAAGCACCGCGCTTCTCCTTCGGCAAGCCCGAGCGGCTGATGGAGGTGCTGGGCGTCGAGCCGGGCTCGGTGACGGCCCTGGGGCTGGTCAACGACACCGAACGGCGGGTGCGCCCGATCCTCGACACCAAGCTCATGGCCCACGAACTCGTGAACTGCCACCCGCTCGCCAACACTGCCACGACGACGCTGCGCGCCGCCGACCTCCTGCGCTTCATGGAGGCGCTCGGCTACGCGCCGCGGCTGGTCGACCTGGACCTGACCCTCTCCGCCTGAGCTCGCCCGGCGCGAGATTGCTTGCATCGGCGAAGTGTTCCGTCTTTATGCAACGCGGAACATCGGAGGCATTCCTTCATGCTGAAGCTCGGCCTGGCGATTGCCCTCGCCCTCGTCATCGCCGTCTCGACCGCGTCCGCGCAGGAAACGCAGTTCGAGAAGGGAATCCAGGCGGCGCATCGCGGCGAGTACGCGCTCGCCATCGAGATCTGGCGGCCGATCGCCGACGCGGGCGACCTCAAGGCCCAGACCTATATCGGCCTCATGTACGACAATGGCTGGGGCGTGCCGCAGGACTATGCCGAGGCGCAT
Organism: uncultured Geminicoccaceae bacterium; assembly: GCA_964528705.1. GTDB lineage: Bacteria > Pseudomonadota > Alphaproteobacteria > Geminicoccales > Geminicoccaceae > SLRI01. The sequence continues at coordinate 3,868 of CAZGUW010000010.1, read as the reverse complement.
CGCTGGTTCAAGGGTGCGGCGGAGAAGGGCTACGCCAAGGCCCAGTACCACCTGGCCTTCAGCTACCACCAGGGCCGCGGCGTGCAGCGCAGCCAGAGCGAGGCGCTGAAGTGGTACGACCTCGCCGCCGCCCAGGGCGATGCGGCGGCCCAGTACAATCTCGGCAGGATCTATGCCCACGGCCTCGTCGTCCGCCGCGATCTCGTCGAGGCCTACAAGTGGCTGGCCCTGGCGGCCGAGGACGCCTCGCCGATCGCCCCCCTGGCGGCGCGCGACCGGGACCTGCTGGTACCGAAGCTGACGCCCGAGCAGCTCGAGGTGGCGGAGCAGCGGGTGAAGGACTGGCGCCCGACCTGACCGGCTATTTCCGGAGGCCCTTGTGGGCCTCCTCGCCCCAGACCCGCTCGACCTGACGATCGCGGCCGCAGCTGTAGCGGTAGTACGTGTAGCGCAGCGGATTCCTGGTGTAGTAGTCCTGATGGTAGTCCTCGGCCGGCCAGAAGGTCGGCGCGTCCAGGATGCGGGTGACGATTTCCTGGCCCAGCGCCTCCTCCGCGGCTGCCTTCGAGGCCTCGGCGATGGCGCGTTCCTCGGCATCGGCGACGAAGACGGCGGTGCGGTAGCTGTTGCCCCGGTCGCAGAACTGGCCGCCATCGTCGGTGACGTCGACGGTCCGCCAGAAGATGTCGAGCAGCTCCCGGTAGGTGACGACGGCGGGATCGAAGGTCACCTTGACCGCCTCGAGGTCGCCCGCCGCCGAATGGCTCTCGTAGGTGGGGTTGTCGAATTTGCCGCCGATATAGCCCGACTCGGTCTCCAGCACGCCCGGCACCGCGTCCATGTCGGCCTCGACGCACCAGAAGCAGCCGCCGGCGAGGATGGCGTGACTGGTCTCCGAGCCACGCGCATTTTGGGCCGGGATCAGCAGCATCAGCAGCCCGAGCGTCATGACCCATGGTCTGGTCTCGATCAATGACCTCTCCTCTCCAGGTTGACGGCGCGGCCCTGCCGTGTTGGCCGCGGTGCAGGGTCGCAATTGTCGACGAAGGCGGTGAATGGGTAGGCGAGCTGTCCACACGTCTTTAGATACTTGATCACAGCGGCGGGCGGAGCACCGACTGTCGCCATCGTGAACGCTTGATTGGTGTGAGCTTGGATCGCTCCGTACCTTTGTGGTTCCTGCTGCTGCTCATGCTGCTGGGCAGCATGGCCACCGTCGCCTTCGGGTTCGTGGTGTTGCGGACGCAGGAAGGCAGCACGAAGGCGGGGACGCTCGGTCAATGGGCTGTCGAGGTCGCCGCCTTTCCGGGCACGGCGAAGGGCGTGTTGCAGGAGATCGTCTGGCGATTTACCGGCGACCTCGCGGACGTCGGCGTGCGGGTCGAGCAGGCGCCGCCGGATCTCGCGGGCTTCGCGCCGGTCGCGACGGCCCGGGGCATCGACATCGAGGGACTGTTCGTGCGGGTGGACGAGGCGGGCGCGCAGCGCGGCTGGCGGCTACTCGTCGGCGGCTTCTCGCTCGGCGGCGAGGTCCGCAATGCGGCGCTGCTGCTGTCGCCCGACCTCGAGGTCGTGCAGGTCTCGGTGCTCGACGAGGTCGCCGTCGGTGGGCAGCAACCGCGGCCCGCTCACGAGAAGTTCCCGCATGGCGTGGCGCGGCTCCCCGACCAGTCGACGGTCTTCACCTTCGATGGCAGCATCTCGCTGCAGCGGTTCGATCGCTGCGGTGAGCGTCTCTGGACGGTTCCGGGTGAGTATCACCATGCGGTAACCCCGGCTGATGACGGGGCGTCGGTCTGGACGCTGCGCGAGGATTCCTTCGTCCAGGTGGCGGTGGAGGACGGCACGATCCTCCGGGAATTCTCTGCCGAGGACGTGATCCGTGCCAACCCGGACGTGGACATCCTGGAAATCCGCCGCAAGCATCCGAACGCCATCCATCTCAACAGCCGCGACACCGAGGGGCGGTGGCTCGACGACCCCTTTCACTTCAACGATGTCGACCCGTTGCCGGCGGCGCTCGACGATGCCTTCGCGATGTTCGACCTGGGCGACCTGCTGATCAGCGCGAGATCGCTGAACCTCGTGTTCGTGGTCGACCCCGACGATCTGCGCATCAAGTGGTGGCGGGCGGGCGAGGTCACGCGACAGCATGATCCGGACTGGCAGCCGAACGGCGAGATCACCGTGTTCAACAATCGGATGAGCCGCGACGCGAGCGAGATCGTCGCGATCGATCCCCTGACGATGCAGGGCAGGGTCGTGGTCGATGGGCGCGATCACGACTTCTACACGCGCATCAGGGGGAAGCACGCGGTGTTGCCGGACGGGCATATGGCGATCACCAGTGCGCAGCAGGGGCGGGCCTTCGAGGTGGATGACCGGGGCGATGTCGTTCTCGAGTTCCTGAACCTGAAGCCCGGTGACGACGGCGTTCGCTACGTGCTCTCGGAGCTGCAATGGCTGGGCGACGACTCGGTCGATCGAAAGGAGATGGTATGCGCCTCTTGATCCTCGCTCTCGGCATGCTCGTGCTGGCGCCGCTGCAGGCCGCCCAGGCCTATATCGGGCCCGGCGCCGGCGCCGGCACGATAGCGGTGGTGCTGGGCATTCTCGCCTCGATCCTGATGGCCTTCGTCGCCATCGTCTGGTACCCGCTGAAGCGACTGGCGCGCGGCCGCAAGGCGAGGCGCGAGCACGCTGGCGAGAAGCCCGACACCAAGCAGTCGTGAGCTGGGTGCTGCTGGCCCTCTTCTGTGCGCTCCTGGTCGAGCTCGCGGTCAGGTTGCCATTCGTGCCGATCCTGACACGGGCGCGGACCACGGCCGGCAAGGCGCTGCACGTCTTCGGGTCCCGGGCGATCTCCGAGCACTGGAAGGAGAAGGTCATGCTGACCTATTCCCTGGTGACGCTCCGATGCTCGCTCGGGCTGGCCGGCCTACTGGTCGTGCTGGGCGTGTCAGCGCTGCTGCTGATCCTGGCCTTCGACCTGCTCGACCCGACCTTCTCCGGGCTCGTCACGAGTGGCTGGGGGATCGCGGCCAGCGTCGGGCTCGCTTGCCTCTATTTGCCGATACGGAGATTCCTGCCCCATGCCCGCGTACAGCCTGCTGGACAGGATCCTGCATCGCCTGGCCCTGCAGATCGAATCGGTCGCTGAGCTCAGCTTCGACCTGGACCAGCGTTCGCTCGGCCGCGAGCCGGCGGGGGTCGCCCTCGAGCGTCACGTCTTCGTTTCGGGACTTGCCCGGGCCGGGACGACGGCGCTGATGCGCCGCTTTCATGCATCCGGCGCCTATCGCTCGCTGACCTATCGCGACATGCCGTTCGTCCTGGCACCGAACCTGTGGCGGAAGCTCGCGACGAAGAACGCACGGGCGGCGATCGAGGAGGAGCGGGCGCATGGCGATGGCATTCTCGTCGACGTGGACAGCCCGGAGAGCCTGGATGAGGTCTTCTGGCGGATCTTCGCCGGCCCGGACTACATCGCCCGCACGCATCTGCGGCCGCATCGCCCCGATGCGGCGACGCTGCGGAAATTCGTGAGCTATGTCGGTGCCATTCTGACGGCACAGGACGCCGGGGCGACCCGCTACCTCTCGAAGAACAACAACAATGTGCTCCGCCTCGCGGCGATCCGGGAGGCCTTCCCGCAGGCGCTGATCCTCGTACCTTTCCGCGCGCCGGCGGCCCAGGCGGCGTCGCTGTTGCGCCAGCACCGGCAGATCTGCCGCCTGCAGCGCGAGGACGGCTTCGTTCGGTCCTACATGACCTGGCTCGTCCACCACGAGTTCGGGCTCGACCATCGGCCGTTCAGCTTCGATGGCCGACCGGGGGCGCCCGCCGACGTGCCGGCGCCGGAGGAGCT
>CAZGUW010000009.1:21805-40263 GCA_964528705.1 uncultured Geminicoccaceae bacterium | reverse complement strand
GTGGTCGAGGCGTTCCTTGGCCGTCATCCGGGCTTCGTTCGCCAGCCCGTCACCGAAGCCGAGACGGGGTTCGCCCCGACACCGGCAGGCGATCTTCGCACCCACCCGGCCCTGCTGCCCGACAAGGGCGGCATGGACGGCTTCTTCATCGCCCGTTTCACGAAGAGCAGTTGAGATAGCATGATGTCACCCAGCCTGCCCCGCCGCGCCCTGCTCTCCGTCTTCGACAAGACCGGGCTCGTCGAGCTCGCCACGACTCTCGCCGGCCATGGCGTCGAGCTGGTCTCGACCGGCGGGACGGCACGGGCGCTGCGCGAGGCGGGACTCGAGGTCACCGACGTCTCGGCGGTGAGCGGCCGGCCGGAGATCCTCGATGGCCGGGTGAAGACGCTGCAGCCGGAGATCCATGGCGGCATCCTCGCCCGGCGCGCCGACCCGGATCACATGGCGGTGCTGGCCGAGCACGGGATCGGCACGATCGATCTCGTCGTCGTCAATCTCTATCCCTTCGCCCGGACGCTGGCGTCGGGGGCGGATTTCGCCACCTGCATCGAGAACATCGATATCGGCGGGCCGGCGATGATCCGGGCCGCCGCCAAGAATCACGAGGACGTGGCGATCCTCACCGATCCTGCGGACTACCCGAAGCTCGTCGAGGCGCTCGCCGCGGGCGGCACGGACGGTGCCCTCCGGCAGGATCTGGCAAGGAAGGCCTTCGCCCACACGGCGGCCTATGACGCGGCGATCGCGAGCTGGCTCGGCGGGCTGGAGGGCTCTCCCCTCCCCGATCCTCTCCTGGTGGCGGCACCCTTGCAGCAGACGCTCCGCTATGGCGAGAATCCGCACCAGGCGGGCGGGCTCTACGCCTGGCGGCAGGGCCGGCCGGGCGTCGCCATGGCCCGGCAGCTGCAGGGCAAGGAACTCTCCTACAACAATTTCCAGGATGCCGACGCGGCGGTCGAGCTGGTGGCGGGCTTCGTTCGGCCGACCGTGGTGATTGTCAAGCATACCAATCCCTGCGGCGTCGCCAGTGCCGAGACCCTGCACGAGGCCTGGGAGCGGGCCCTCGCCGCCGATCCGGTGAGCGCCTTCGGCGGCATCGTGGCCTGCAACCGGCCGGTCGACGCGGCGACGGCCGAAGGGCTCGCCGGGCTCTTCCTCGAGGTGGTGGTGGCCCCGGGCTTCGCGCCCGAGGCGCTGGAGAGGCTGGCCGCCAAGGCCAATCTCCGCCTGCTCGTGCTCGACCGTCTGCCGGCGCCGGGCGACGCGATGCTCGATGTCAGGAGCATCGGCGGCGGGCTCCTGGTGCAGGCGCGGGATTGCGAGACCAGCGACCCGGCGGGCTGGGAGACGGTGACGAAGCGGGCGCCCACGGCCGAGGAGCGGGCCGCCCTCGCCTTCGCCTGGACCGTCTGCCGGCAGGTGCGCTCGAACGCGATCGTGGTGGCGGCGGGCGAGACGACGCAGGGCATCGGCGGCGGCCAGACCAGCCGGGTCGAGGCGGTCGAGCTCGCCTGCAAGACGCTCCGCCCCGAGCCGGCCACCGGGCCGCTGGTGCTCGCCAGCGATGCCTTCTTCCCGTTCGCGGACGGCATCGAGCGCGCGGCCGAGGCGGGGATCCGGGCGGTCGTCCAGCCCGGCGGCAGCCTGCGCGACGGCGAGGTGATCGCCGCCTGCGACGCACACGACATCGCCATGGTCACGACCGGCCGGCGGCACTTCAAGCACTGAGGCGCAAGCGACACAGGCGGCCCCTTGCCGACCCCGGATTAACCCCTCCCTAACACCGGGGGGTGGATCATCCAGACTCCAGCAACTGCTCCCGCCGTGGCGTGCGGGAGCGCAACGGAGTCCGGAACATGGTCGATCGCGCCGTCGTCTACTTCACCTTCGTGCTCTTCGTCGCCGCATGGCTCCTGGATTCGCCCGTGCCGATGGCGATCGCGCCCTGAGGGACGCCGGCCCGAGCCGGGCCGACCGGCTGGCGCCCTCCGGCGGCGGATGGTAAGCAGCGGGGCGGTCCTGAAGGAGTCGGGCATGGCCGAGGCGCAGATTCTCGTCGTCGACGTCGGCGGCAACAACATCAAGATCAAGCACGCGGCCCATGTCGAGAAGCGCAAGACGAAGTCCGGGCCGGAGATGACGCCGGAGCGCATGGTCGAGGCAGTGCGCGAGCTCGCCGGGGACTGGCAGTTCGACCATGTCACCATCGGTTACCCCGGCCCGGTGCGCGAGGGCCGGCTGGTGCTCGAGCCGCACAACCTGGGCAAGGGCTGGACCGATTTCGACTTCGCCGCGGCCTTCGACCGGCCGGTCAAGGTGGTCAACGACGCCGTGATGCAGGCGGTCGGCTCCTATGCCGGCGGCAAGATGCTGTTCCTCGGCCTCGGCACCGGCCTCGGTGCCGCGCTCGTCGGCGACCATGTCGCCGTGCCGCTCGAAGTGGCGCACCTGCCCTATCGCAAGAAGTTCAGCTTCGAGGACTGCGTCGGCAAGCGCGGGCTCGACCGCATGAAGCCGAAGCGCTGGGAAAAGGCGGTCCACGACGTGGTGGAGCGGCTGCGTCTGGCGCTGGTCGCCGACTACGTGGTGCTGGGCGGCGGCAACGCCAAGCAACTCAAGGTCATGCCGCAGCACAGCCTGCCGGGCGACAACGAGAACGCCTTCCTCGGCGGCGTGCGCATCTGGCAGGAACATTTCCGCGTCCTCTGATCGTCCAGCAGCGCGCGCGCCAGTGACGGGCAGGCAGGGCCGCCCCGGCCGTCCCGGCAACAAGGCGCGGCTGACCAGCGACCCGCTGCCGCGCCTGCTGCGTGCCATCGCCATTCCGGCCGGCACGGGCCTGCTGTTCCAGACGCTCTTCAACATCGTCGACAGCTTCTGGGCGGGCTTCGTCTCGACCGCGGCACTCACCGCACTCGGGGCGTCCTTCCCCGTCTTCTTCCTCGTGATCGTGCTCTCGGTCGGCATCGGCATGGCGGCGACGGCGCTGATCGCCAACTGCCTCGGCCGCGAGGACGAGGAGGGTGCGCGCCGGCTCTTCGGCCAGGCGGTGTTCCTGACGCTGGTCGGGGGGGTGATCGTCGCCCTCTACGGGCTCTTCGCGGTCCGGCCCCTGCTCCGCTTCCTCGGCACGTCCGGCGAGAGCCTCGAGGCCGGGGTCGCCTATCTCCTGCCGATCATGCTCTTCTCGGTCGTCTTCCTCCTCAACCAGACGCTCAATGGCTGGCTGACGGCGCAGGGCGACAGCCGGAGCTTCCGGAATGCGCTGGCGCTCGGCTGCGCCCTCAACGTCGTGCTCGACCCGCTTTTGATGTTCGGGGCCTTCGGCGTGCCGGGGCTTGGCGTGCTCGGGATCGCCGTCGCCACCGTCTCGATCCAGGCGATGCAGCTCGTCTACCTCGTCCATCGCGCCCGGCGGAGCCCCATGGGTCTCCGGCTGCGCCTCGCGGACATCCGGCCGGACCTGCCGGTGCTGCGCGATTTCCTCCGCCAGGCCGTGCCGGTCACCGTCAGCATCGGGGCCACCGGCTTCGGCCTCTTCTGCATCACCTGGTTCATGGGCCGGCACGGCGAGGCGGCGATCGCCGCCTACGGCATCGGCCTGCGCATCGAGCAGCTGGTCATGCTGCCGATGATCGGCCTCAACACGGCGGCGCTGACGCTGGTCGGCCAGAACCACGGGGCGGAGCGGCCCGAACGCGTGCGCGAGACGGCACGGCTCGTCATGCTCTACGGGGCTGTCCTGATGGCACTGGGGGCGGTCGTCGTCTGGCTGACCCGGGCGCAGCTGATCGGCATCTTCAGCGACGACCCGGACGTGATCCGGCTGGGGGCGGCCTATCTCGGCTTCGCCGTCTTCAACTTCAACGCCTATGCGATCCTGATCCTCGGCGGCGGCATCCTGCAGGGCATGCGCCTGCCGGTCTACGCCATGGGTGTGGCCCTCTTCCGCCACGTCTTCGGCCCGCTGGTCGTGCTCTACCTGCTCGACCCGGTGCTGGGCTTCGGCCTCTCCGGCATCTACTGGGGCATCGTCGGCATCGCGTGGATCGGCGCCCTGGTGACGATCCACTATCTGCGGCGCGAGCTGCCCGACCTGACGGCGGCGGCGGGCAGCGCCTCGCATCGCTGAACCGCCCAAATCCGGCTTGTGCCCGATCCGGACAAAGCGCATTCTGGTCTGTGTGATCTGGACGCCTTGCTGAACAAAAAAACTCGCATCGGTGAAGAATCCAGGAGGATCGACTGATGTCCGGCGTGTTCACGTTCACGAGCAAGACCGACTACGCCACGCTGGACTGGGGACGGGTAGCCGCCCTTTGCAGTCCATTGGGCACCGGCGCCAAAGAGATTACCATTCTCGAAGGCCACTTGCTTCCGAACAAGGGCCACGACTTCCACAAGCATCCCAATCAAGAAGAAGTCATATTTGTCCTCTCCGGCCAGATAGAACAATGGATCGACAAGGAGAAACAAATTCTGGGGCCCGGCGATTCGGCGTTTATCCTGCCCGGGACGGTACACGCTTCATTCAATGCAGGCGACGGCGAAGCCAATATCCTGGCGATGTTCGGACCATCCGTCGGGGCGGACGGGGTGGAGATGATCGACATGGCCGCGGAAGCGCCGTGGCATGGCCTGCGGCCGAAAAGCTGAAGGCGCCGGCCTGGCGATTCAGCGCGGCGCCGGGCGCCGTTCGGCTCCGGCGGCGCGCTCGAGCCGTTCCTTTAGTCCCTGATCGTTGAGCGCCAGGGCGCCGTCGCCGAGCAGCATCCAGGAAAGGCCGATCAGCACGCCCACCGCATCGCCGGCCGCGAGGTTGCGCAGGATGAACTCGAGCCGAAGCGGCAGCTTGATCATGGTGCTGGTGAGGAAGGGGCGGTTCTGGACGAAGTCGCCGACCGTCGGGACGCCCTGCATGACGAGCCTCGCCAGCCGGCAATAGGGCGCCATGAGGAGCGTGGCAGCACCGGCGAGCGGCCCCCTGCCCGCGGCCTCCTGCAATGCTGCGAGCCCACCCCGGGCCGTCTCGAGTGATGCCAGCATGACGGCACCGCCGGTGAACGGGTAGCCGGCCAGCACCAGCATCAGCCCGCCCAGGGTCAGCCAGAGCCCGCCCAGCAACAACAGCGCCGGCCGCCGCGCCGGATCGAAGAAGCAGATGCCGAGCGAGCCCAGCATGAAGGACGCCGCGGCCAGGGCCTCGAACGCGCCTGCGTGGCCCGGGGCCAGGCCGTGCTGCGCCAGGAGCGCCAGGTTGCCGGCTTCGTAGCCGACGAGCTGCACCACGTTGTGGCGCCGGCAGAGCCAGAGAACCAGCGAACGCCCCGCATGGCCCGGGCGCTCGATGAAGCCCGGCAGGGAAGTGTAGACAGGAGAGCCCATGTCCGCGTCCCGATACGCAGCCCGGCTTCTTCTTTTTCTCTCAACCGTCCGGGCGGTGATGCGACGCGGGGAGTCGCGCCACAGCTCAGGCTCGACTTGCCAAAGCCATGGTGCAGCCTAAAATTCGGGCAGACAAGCCCAAAAATTTTGCAGACGTGCTCTTAACTAAACCAGGAGTTGAACAACGCCCCTGCTCAGGCGGCGAAGCGCTGGCCGGCCCTGCGGATCGTCTCGGCCTCGGCACGGGACTTGTGCACGTAGCGGCGGTCGCAGTATTTGCAGACCGTCTGGCCGCCCTTCTCGAGGGTCAGGTACTCCACGGGATGGCCGAGCGCGCCACCGCCACCATCGCACTGGACGTGCATCCGGTCGGTGAGGACGACCTCCTCGCCGTCGACCAGATAGACTTCGTCGTCAGCCATCTCTCGCTCTCCCGGCTATCCTGCCGGCCGCAACCAGCCGGAGCCGCTCCATGATCGCCCGCGCCGCATCCGCAAGCCCGACGAACGGGGCTGCCGCTCCCTTGCCAGCTTATGCGATCGAGCTCAAGGGCCTGCGCAAGACCTACCGGGCGAGCGGCGGCCAGCCGGACAAGGAGGCGCTCAAGGGCGTCGACCTTCAGGTGCCGCGCGGGACCATCTTCGGCCTGCTCGGCCCGAACGGCGCGGGCAAGTCGACGCTGATCAACATCCTGGCGGGGCTCGTCGTCAAGACCGCCGGCACGGCCGAGGTCTACGGCATCGACATCGACCGGCACCCGAGGCGGGCGCGGCTCGCCATCGGCGTGGTGCCGCAGGAGCTCAACCTCGACGCCTTCTTCAGCCCGCGCGAGGTGCTGGAGCTGCAGGCCGGCCTCTACGGCGTGCCGAAGCGCAACCGCACGACCGACGCGATCCTCGCGGCCGTCGGCCTCGCCGACAAGGCGGACGCCTATGCGCGCTCGCTCTCGGGCGGCATGCGGCGGCGCCTGCTGGTCGCCAAGGCGCTGGTCCACCATCCGCCGGTCGTGATCCTCGACGAGCCGACCGCCGGCGTCGACGTCGAGCTGCGCCGCCAGCTCTGGGAGCACATGCGCGAGCTCAACGCCCGCGGCATCACCATCGTGCTGACGACGCACTATCTCGAGGAGGCCGAGGCGATGTGCGACAGCATCGCCATCATCGACCAGGGCAACGTCGTCGCCTGCGACCGGACGGCGACCCTGCTCCGCCAGCTCGACGAGAAGACGCTGACGCTGAGCGTCGACCGGCCGCTCGCCGAGCTGCCCGAGCGCCTGGCCCGGCTCGGCGCCGAGCTCGACCAGGCCGGGCGCATCGTCGTCCGCTACCGGCCGAGCAGGGCCAAGGTCGGCGAGGTGCTGGAGGCGGCCAATGCGGCGGGGCTGACGATCAGCGACCTCGCCACGGCCGAGGCCGATCTCGAGGAGCTGTTCCTGCGGCTCACCGGCCCGGCCCGGGACGAGCGTGACGACGCTTTGCCTGGGGCGCGGAGTGCGCTATAGGCAGCCGGTCAGCGCCCGTAGCTCAGTTGGATAGAGCGCGTGCCTCCGGAGCACGAGGTCAGAGGTTCGAGTCCTCTCGGGCGCGCCACCCCACCGCATCGTCATCCAAGATTTCCGGGTCATCCGAGGGTTCCGGCCGCCTTCGCGCGATTGCCGAAGGCCGGGTGCGCGGCGTCGGGCGGCCGACGCCTGAACCTCGGGCATGGCACGTGCCGCCCCTCGCCCGACTCACCTCGCAGACTGCCATAAGGCTCGCTCGTTCGCCGGCCTGACCGGCCATGGTCGGGCGTCGGAGCGTGGCCCTGTCGTTGTCGCGGCGGTCCCGGCACGGCGCACGCAGGGGTCGCACGGGGGCGAAGTAAATCTATTGAAAGGCGACCAATAGCCGAGACGTCCATCGTACATAACGATTGCAGCACATACAAAAGTGAAATAACCTTAATGTGACAAGCCAAAATGAGACATAATTCACGACAAATGTCTCATCGCGTTCGTCTTTAACGTTGGCATGCAAGTAGCTGCACCAACTGGCCAAATCGCTGCCCAACATGGATTTGGGATCAGGCTGGGCTCAAGCTGGAGACTACCCGACGAGACGCCCTCAAAGGAGGAAACAATGTCTGCGATCCCCACTGTCGACGACGCGCGGGCCGACATTGCCCAAACTCCAAGGGAACCCGTCGCCATTGTCGGGATAGGCTGCCGCCTGCCGGGCGGCGCGCGGTCACCTGAGGGCTTCTGGTCCAACCTCCTTGCCGGCGTGAACGGCGTGGTCGAAGTACCGCCGGATCGCTGGAGTCTCGAGGGCTTCTACGATGCCGTGCCGGGCACGCTCGGCCGATCGACCACCAAATGGGGCGGTTTCCTCGACGACATCGACAGGTTCGACGCCGGCTTCTTCGGCATCTCGCCACGCGAGGCCGCCGAGATGGACCCGCAGCAGCGCCTGATGCTGCAGGTCGCCTGGGAAGCGCTCGAGGATGCCGGGATCGCCGCCGACCGGCTCAAGGGCTCGTCCACCGGCGTCTTCGTCGGCGTGTCCGTCAACGATTACGCGACGGTACAGAAATACCATCCGATCGCCGACAGCGTGCATGCCGGCACCGGCACCGCGCTCTGCATCGTGGCCAACCGCATCTCGCATCGCTTCGACTTCCACGGGCCGAGCCTCGCCGTCGACACGGCGTGCTCCTCCTCGATGGTCGCCGTCGACCAGGCCTGCCGAAGCCTTCGCGACGGCGATTGCGAGGTCGCGCTGGCGGGCGGCGTCAACGCCCTGCTCGAGCCCGGCGCCTTTCTCTACTTCAGCTCGGCCGGCATGATGTCGACAGACGGCAAGGTCCACGCCTTCGACGCCGAGGCCAACGGCTTCGTGCGCGCCGAGGGCGGCGGCATCGTCGTGCTCAAGCGGCTGGCCGACGCGCAGGCCGCCGGCGACCGCATCTATGCGGTGATCCGGGCGACCACGGTCAACCAGGACGGCTCGACGTCGACCATGACGCAGCCCAACCCGGAAGCGCATGCGGCGATGCTGGAGCAGGTCTGCCGGCGCGGCGGTGTGACACCGGAGCAGGTGGTCTACGTCGAGGCGCACGGCACAGGCACGCCGGTCGGCGACCCGATCGAGGCCAGCGCCATCGGCCGCGTGTTCGGCAAGGCCAGGCCCGCCGGCGATCCGATCCGGGTCGGCAGCGTCAAGACGCAGACCGGCCATCTCGAATCGGGGGCCGGCGTCACCGGCCTCATCAAGACGACGCTCGCCCTCTATCACGGCACCCTGCCGGCCAGTCTGAACTTCAACGTGCCGAATCCGGCCATTCCGTTCGACGAGCTGAACATCGAGGTCGTCACGAAGCCCACGCCGGTCACCCAGGACTGGCCGCTGGCCGTCGTCAACTCCTTCGGCATCGGCGGCACCAATGCCTGCGCCCTGCTCGAGCGCGCACCGCAGAACGGGGCGCAGGCCGCGCCGTCATCCGATGCACGCCGGCTCACGCTCGTCCCGCTCAGCGCCGCCAGCCCAAAGGCGCTGAAGGCGCGCGCCGCCGATCTCGCCCGCATGCTCGGCGAGGCCGGCGACGCGGCCCCGCCGCTCGGCGATCTGGCCGGCACGCTGGCGCTCCGACGTTCGCATCTGAACCAGCGGCTGGCCGTGATCGCCGGCTCGACCGCCGAGCTGGCCGAGCGCCTGGCGGCGTTCGCCGACGACCAGCCGATGCCGGGCCAGGAGGACGGAGCGCCGGCCGTGCTCGTGACCGGCCGCCGCGAGGAGCCGGGCGCCACGGCCTTCGTCTTCGCCGGCCAGGGCGGCCAGTCCTGGGACATGGCGCGCGAACTCCTGACCGATGACCCGGTCTTCCGCGCCGCCGTCGACGCGTTCGATGAGGTCTTCAAGGATATCGCCGGCTGGTCGGCGATCGAAGCGCTCATGGCCGACGAGGCGAGCTCGCGCATCCACAGCACCGACGTCACCCAGCCCGCGATCTTCGCCGTGCAGATCGGCCTCGTCGCCCGCTGGCGGGATCTCGGCATCGAGCCCGACATGGTCATCGGCCACAGCTTCGGCGAGGTGGCGGCGGCCTATACCGCGGGCGCCATCGGCCTCGAGGACGCGGCACAGATCATCTACCATCGCGGCCGGCTGCAGGACGAGACCCAGGGGGCGGGGACCATGGCCGCCCTCGCCATGTCGGCCGAGGACGTGCGGCAGAAGCTCGCCGAGCTGGGCGAGACGAAGGTCGAGGTCGCCGCGGACAACGGCCCGCAAATGGTCACCATCGCCGGCGACAAGGCCGCACTCACGGCCTTCATCGAAAACCTCCAGGCTGCCGACCCGGACCTCTTCTGCCGGCTGCTCAAGGTCGACTACGGCGCCCACAGCCACCAGATGGACGTGATCAGGGACGTCTACGTCGAGAGCCTCGGCGGCCTCCGGCCGAAACCGGCGACGTTGCCGATGATCTCCACGGTGACCGGCCGGCTGCTCGAGCCGGACACCCTGCTCGACGCCGACTACTGGTGGCGGAACGTGCGCGAGCCCGTCCTCTTCCGGGACGCGCTCGACGCCGCCCTCGAGGCGGGCGTCGACACCTTCGTCGAGATGGGGCCGCACGCAACCCTCTCCGGCATCATCTCGAGCGGCCTCATGGAGCGTGGTGCCAAGGGCGTCGCCGTGCCGTCGCTGCATGCCAAGCACGGTGACCTCGATCAGCTCCTGGCCAGCCTGGCGATCCTCCACGTGCGTGGCCATCCGGTCCGTTTCGAGGCACTGGTCGATCCGGACCACCAGCGTGTCGGCCTTCCGGCCTATCCCTGGGAGCTGCAACGCTACTGGGCCGATTCGGAGGAAGCGCGGGCCGCCCTCGTCAAGCCCCGGACGCACCCGCTCCTCGGCGAGCGCGGCCGCGGCCAGGCCGCGATCTGGGCCAACGAGATCAATCTCAAGACCCACAAGTTCATCGACGACCACCGCGTCGATGGCTCCGTCGTCTTCCCGGGTGCCGGCTATGTCGAGATGATGCTGGCCGCCGCCGTCGAAGGGCTGGGCGAGCTGCCGGTCGAGCTCGAGGGCGTGGTCTTCCACGAGGCCCTCTTCATCCAGGACGAGCAGTCGTTCCTGTTCGAGACGCATTATGACCCGACGCGGCGGCAGCTACAGGTGTTCACGCGGCTCCGCGACGGCGACCCCGAATGGACGCTGCGAGCCGCCGCCAGGGTCCGGCACGGGGCGGCCAGGGTGGTCCCGTTCGGGTCGCTCGAGGCCACCTCGGCGCCCGTTGCCCGCGCCGAGATCTACCAGTACGCGCAGAGCCAGGGACACCAGTACGGGCCGCTCTTCCAGGGGGTCGACGAGGTGCGCACCGCGCCCGGCGCGTCGCTCGGCCGCGTGAGCGTGCCCGAGGCGCTGGCCGGAGGGCTCGATGCCTATCACGTGCATCCGGCGATCCTCGACGCCTGCCTGCAGGTGGGCATCGGTCTGCACGGGCTCGCCCTGGATGCCGATCGGCAGCGGTCGACGATCAACCTGCCGACCGGAGCCCGGCAGCTGCGCGTGTTCAAGCGCCCGACCTCGCCGCTCGAGGTCTCGGTCCGTCTGGTGCACGAGGACGACCGCGGCGCTGCCTGCGACGTGGTGGCCAGGGATGCCGAGGGCGACCTCGTCCTGATCATCGACGGTTTCAAGACCCGCAAGCTCGCGTCGCGTACGGCGCGCGCGGGCAAGACCGTCGCCGTCTCGCATTGCCAGGAGTTCTGGCAGGAATCGGCGCTGGACATGCCGTCGGGCGATGGGCTTTCCGGCACCTGGCTCGTCCTGGCCGACACGAACGGGACGGGTGCCACCCTTGCCGGTGCCCTCGCCGCGCGGGGCGCCTCCCCGGTCCTCGTCGACGCCGGCCCGGCCTTTGCCGCGCTCGAGGGCGGCGGGTTTCACATCCGCCCCGACTCGCCCGAGGACATGGAGCAGCTGATCGAGACCGTGGCCGGCAGGCATGCCGAGCTCGCCGGGATCGTCGATCTCTGGAGCCTTCACGAAGGCGCGGGCGACCCGGTGGACGGGGCGGCACTCATGCAGGCGCAGGCGCCGACGGTGTTCGCCGCACTCCATCTCGTGCAGGCCCTGGCCAAGCGAGAGGCGCTCGCCCCCCGGCTCTATCTCGCCATGCGCGGCGCCCACCTGCTGCCGGTCGAGGAGACCCCGAGCCAGAGCCTGCGGCGGCTGGCGCTCGCCCCGCTCGTGGGCTTCGCCCGAACGGCCGCGAACGAGCAGCCGCAGCTGCGGCTGACGCTGGTCGACCTCGATCCCGAGGCTACGAACAACGGCGAAGGTGCCGTTGCCGACCTGATGGCCGAGATCCTGGCCGACACGCCCGAGCTCGAGGTGGCGCTCAGGGGTGAGCATCGCTACGTCAACCGGGTGGATGTCGTGCCCCCCGAGACGCTGCCCCGGCGACGGGTCGGGGTGGCGGCGCTCGCGTCCTCCGGCGACTACCGCCTGACCATGCCGGCACCCGGTGTGTTCGAGGCGATGCTGGTCGGCGAGATGGGGCGCGTCGAAGCCTCGCCCGACCGGGCGGTGGTGGACGTGCGGGCGGCCGGGCTCAATTTCCGCGATGTGCTGGCCGCCGCCGGTCTCCTGCCCGAAGGGGCCGAGGACATCGAGGGCTGGCGGATGCTCGGCATCGAGTTCGCCGGCGTGGTCCGGGCAGTGGGCCCCGACGTCACGACGCTGGCGCCGGGTGACCGGGTCATGGGCTCGGCCAAGGGCTGCATCGGCTCGGCCATCGCCGTGCCGGCCGTGGAGCTGCAGCGCATTCCCGACAGCGTCGCGTTCACCGCGGGTGCCACGGTGCCCGCCGTGTTCATGACCGCCCATTACGCGCTCAACCACGTCGCCCGGATGGCCGAGGGCGACAAGGTGCTGATCCATGTGGCGACCGGCGGCGTCGGCCTCGCCGCCATTCAGCTCGCGAGGCAGAAGGGCTGCGAGATCTTCGCGACCGCCGGTACCGACGAGAAGCGCGCCTATCTCCGCTCGATCGGCATCGACCACGTGATGAACTCGCGCACGCTCGACTTCGCCGACGAGATCATGGCGGCGACCGGCGGCAGGGGCGTGGACATCGTCCTGAACTCGCTGCCCGGCCCGTTCATCGACAAGGGCCTGGGCATCCTGGCGCCCTATGGCCGCTTCCTCGAGATCGGCAAGCGCGACCTCTTCGCGGACAAGCCGATCGGCCTCGCCTCGCTGAAGAACAGCAATTCCTTCGTCACGGTCAATCTCGAGGCCATGGGCCGCGAGCGGCCGGCGGTGCTGCAGCAGATCTTCGGCGAAGTGGCAACGATGCTGGCCGAGGGCCGGATCGAGCCCCTGCCGACCAACATCTTCCCGTTGGCATCGGCGGCCGAAGCCTTCCGCTTCATGTCGCAGGCACGGCACATCGGCAAGGTCGTAATCGAGATCGACGAGTCCAAGCTCGAGGTCGCGCTCGATCCCGAGCGGCCGCTCGCCCTCGCCGCCGACGGCGCCTATCTCGTCACCGGCGGGCTCGGTGGCTTCGGCCTCGAAGTGGCGAGGTCGCTCGGTCAGGCCGGGGCCGGCCAGCTCGTCCTCGTGTCCCGCTCGGGTGCGGCGAGCGACGAGGCCAAGGCCGCCGTGGCCGAGCTCGAGGCTGCGGGCACCGTGGTCACCATCGTCGCCGGCGATGTGACGGACCCGGTGGATGTCGGCCGTGCGGTCGCCGCCGCCGGTGCCGACGGTCGCCGGCTCAAAGGTGTCGTCCATGCGGCCATGGTGCTGGACGACGGCTTCATCACCCAGCTCGACCGGGCGCGGTTCGAGACGGCCCTGAAGCCCAAGATGCTGGGCGGTTGGAACCTGCACCAGGCGACGCTGGATGAGGACCTCGACTTCTTCGTCGTCTTCTCCTCGGTCGCATCACTCCTCGGCTCCACCGGCCAGGCCAACTATGTCGCCGGCAACGCCTTCCTCGAGAAGCTCGCCGGGTTCCGGCGGGCGGCGGGTCTGCCGGGCACCGCGCTGGCCTGGGGAGCGCTGGGCGGCAAGGGCATCGTCGCCCGCAACGCCGCCATCGCGAACTATCTCGACAGCCAGGGCATCGTGCCGCTCGAGCTGGACGAGGCGCTGGCGGCGTTCGGCCGTGTCCTGCGTCTCGATCCCGGCTCGGTCGCGGTCATCCGGGTCGACTGGCAGAAGCTCGGCAAGGCGCAGGTGGCGCTCACCGATTCGCCGAGGGTCGGGCATCTGCTCCAACGCGACGACGCCGGCGGCCGCGGCGGCAGGTTCCGGGCGGAGCTGGTGGCGGCGCCGGCCGCCCGCCGTCCGGTCCTGCTCGCCCGCTTCCTGAAGGCGCAGGTCGCGCGCGTGCTCCGGGTCGAGGCGGCGGAGATCGACAGCGAGCGGCCCCTCAGCGAGCTGGGACTGGATTCGCTGACCTCCTTCGAGCTCAAGAACCGGGTCGAGAGCGAGCTCGGTGTCACGCTGCCGGCGAGCAAGTTCCTGCAGAAGCCGACTGTCGCGACGCTCGGCGAAGCGATCCTCGACAGTCTCGGCGACGATCCCCAGGCCGCCGAGCTGGACATCGACGAGGCGGCGGAGGCGCCGCTCTCGGCGGAGCAGGCGTATCTCTGGCGCTATGAGCGCGAGGCGCCGGCGTCCCTCAACTTCAACGTCAACAACCGTCTCGGCATCGCCATCGCCGTGCGGCCCGCCCTCGATCTCGACCGGCTCTCGGAGGCCTTCGACAAGCTGGTGGAGGAGAACGAGATGCTGCGGGCCTGCTTCGCCGAATCCGAGGACGGGCCGGTGCTTCGTGTGCTCGATCGTCATCCCCAGGGCCTGGTTCTCACCGAACAGGACGCAATGTCGGAGGACGAGCTCGAAGAGCTTGTCAATGAAAGGATCCTGGCTCCGTACGATCTGGAACGCGGGCCGATGATCCGGCTGGAGGTGCTGCGTCAGCCCGACTCCACAGACGTCGTCGTGCTGAGCGCCCATCACGCGGTCCTCGACGGCTGGTCGGCCACGCTCGTCATGAGCCAGCTCTTCATGAGCTATTTCGGCATCGAGCCCGACGAGGCGACCGACGATTCGGGACCAAGGGCGACCTATGCCGACTTCACCCGCTGGCAGCGCGCGTTCATCGCGAGCCCTGCCGGGCGCAAGCAGCTCGACTACTGGGTCGACCGCTTGCGGGATGCCGGACCGCCACTCGAGCTGCCGGCGGACCATCCCCCGCGGCCCAATCATCGACTGGGCATCCGCAAGTACGGCGCAGAAAACAGCGTTATCGGCAAGGCCGTCACCAAGCTGGTGAAGAAGCTGGCCGCCGAGCAATCGACGACCCGCTATGTCGTCCTGCTCTCGGCCTTCAAGCTGCTGCTCTTCACCTATACCGGTCGCCGCGACCTGTTGGTCTCGGCAACGACTTCGGCGCGCAACCGCAAGGAATTCGAGAACGTCATCGGCGAGTTCTTCAACTTTGTCGTGTTCCGCTCGGCGATCGACCCACAGACCAGCTTCAGGGACTTCGTCGACGCCGTGGCGGCCACCGTCATCGAAGCGCTCGACCATCAGGAGTATCCCTATCCCCTGGTCTTCGAAGCGGTTCAGCCGGACTTCGTGACCAGACGCACCGCTCTGGACCAGGTCGGTTTCCTGATGCAGCGTCCGGACAATGTCGAGGATCATGGATTGAGCTCGATCCTCTTCAACAAGGACAAAGTGCAGATCGGCCCCTTCGAAATAAAGACATTCCCCATGTCAGTTGCGGGTATCCGCAGGGACCTTCTCTTCGTCGAGATGGAGAATGACGGACAAATTCACATGACCATCAGCTACAATGGCGATATGTTCGAACAGAAAACGGCAGTACGACTGCTCGAGGATTACATGAAGGTAGTTCGGGCGGTGGTATCCGATCCGGACAGCAGCATCGCCGACGTGCTGGGTTCGGTGTCCCTGTCCGCAGTGCCAGTCGTCAGCGGTGAGTAGACCTCGTAACTGCAGGGAAGAACCGCGTGGCCCGCGCCGCGGTTGAGAGCGGACCGGTTCACGCCTTTGGCGCGGCGGTGCTGCGCTGGCGCTGGGCGATCATCTGCCTGACCCTGCTGGTGACGCTGGTTGCCGGCTACGGCCTGCGCGGGCTGACCTTCAATCCCGACAGCCGGCTCTTCTTCGGGCCGGACGACCCGGGCCGGCAGGCGCTGGACCGGCTCGAGAATACCTTCAGCCGGGCAAACAGCCTGCTCTTCGTCCTCGCACCGGCGGATGGCGAGGTGTTCACCACCGAGACGCTGGCAGCGGTGCGGGAGCTGACCGACCTGGCGTGGCGCACACCCTACACGTCGCGGGTCAACTCGCTCACCAACTTCCAGCACAGCTACGCGGTCGGCGACGAGCTGATCGTCGAGGACCTGGTGCCGGACGCGGCCGCGCGGGACCCGGCCGGGCTCGAAGAGATCCGCACGACGGCGCTGGGCGAGGCGGAACTCGTCGATTTCCTCGTATCGGCACGCGCACATGTCGCGGTGGTCAGCGTCGACGTGCTGATGCCGGGCAGGGAGCGCGGCGAGGTGGCGGAAGTGGCGGGTTTCGCCCGCCAGCTCGCCGACGACATGCGTGCCGCCCATCCGGAGATCGCCCTCTACCTGACCGGCGGGGTGATGGCCGACATCACCTTCGGCGAGGCGGCGCAGCGCGACATGACCCGGCTCATCCCGGGCGTGGTCGTCCTCGTCGCCGTCATGCTGGCGATCGGACTGCGCAGCGCCATCGCCAGCCTGGCGACGCTGGTCGTCGTCATCCTCGCCGTGGTGATCGCCCTCGGTCTCGCCGGCTGGACCGGGGTCGTGCTCAACGCTGCCACCGCCGGCACGCCGATCGTCATCCTGACGCTTTCGGTGGCCGACTGCGTGCACATCGTCTCGACCATGCGGCAACGCGAGGTCGAGGGGCAGAGCCGGGCCGCGGCGATCGTCGATGCGCTGCGCATCAACGCGACGCCGGTGGCGATCACCAGCCTGACCACCGCCATCGGCTTCCTCACGATGAACTTCAGCGAGAGCCCGCCCTTGCGCGAGTTCGGCAACATCGTGGCGCTAGGGGTGGTCGTCGCCTACCTGCTCAGCATCACCTTCCTGCCGGCGATCCTGACGCTGCTGCCGGTGGGCCGGGGACCGCAGGTCGACACGCAGGCGCTGATGCGGCGCTTCGCCGACTGGGTGATCGCCCGGCGGCGACCGCTGCTGATCGGCGGCCCACTGATCTTCGTCGCGGTCGTCACCGGCCTGCCGAAGCTCGTCATCGACGACGACGTCGTCCGGTACTTCGACGAGAGCTTCGTCTTCCGGACCGACACGGATTTCATGCAGGCGAACCTGACCGGCATCAACGCCCTGCAGTTCGCACTGCCGGCGGGGGAGGCCAATGCCATCGCCGAGCCCGCCTATCTACGCAGTATTGCTGCCTTCGCCGACTGGTACCGGGCGCAACCGGAGGTCCGCCACGTCACGGTGCTGAGCGATACGCTGAAGCGGCTCAACATGAACATGCACGGCGACGACCCGGCCGAGTATCGCCTGCCCGAGAGCCGCGAGCTCGCCGCGCAATACCTCCTGCTCTACGAGCTGTCGCTGCCCTTTGGCCAGGATCTCAACCACCGTATCGACATCACCCGTTCGGTGACGCGCATGACGGTGCAGCTCGACGAGGTGACCTCCGCCCAGGTGCGCGACCTCGCGGCCCGGGGCGAGGCCTGGCTGCGCGAGCACGCGCCGGAGATGGCCGGCGTGGCGACCGGGCTCTCGGTGCTCTACGCGCACATGTCCGAGCGCAATATCAAGAGCATGCTGCTCGGCACCGCCGTCGCCCTCGTGCTGATCTCGGGCGTGCTCCTCGTGGTCCTGCGCAGCATCCCGCTCGGGCTGGTGAGCCTCGTGCCCAACCTCGTGCCGGCGCTGCTCGCCTTCGGCATCTGGGGCTATCTCGACGGCGAGGTGAACCTGGCGGTCTCGGTGGTCGGCGCCATGACGCTCGGTATCGTCGTCGACGACACGGTGCACCTGCTCGCCCGCTACCTGCGCGGCAGGCGGGAGCTGGCGCTCGAGCCGATCGACGCCGTGCGCTACAGCGTCGCCTCGGTCGGCACGCCGGTGCTCGTCACGTCCGTCGCCCTGATTATCGGCTTCGGCGCCATGGCGTTCTCGGGCTTCGCGGTCACGGTGCTCATGGGCAGCCTTTCCGCACTGACCATCCTGCTGGCGCTGGTGGCCGATCTGCTCTTTCTTCCGCCATTGCTGATCTTTCTTGGAAGGAGGGCCGCATGATCCGTCCCGTTGCCGCATTCCTGGCCCTGGCACTGCCCGTCCTGGCCCAGGCCCAGACGCCGGAGGAAAAGGGGCGCGAGATCGCCGAGCGCGGTGCCGAGCGGGAAGAGGGCTACGGCGATTCGCTGGCGGCCGGCGAGATGATCCTGCGTGACGCGGGCGGCCAGGAGAGCCGGCGTCGGTTCCGCTCGTCGAGCCTCGAGATGACGGAAGACGGCGACCGGACGCTCATGGTGTTCGAGTGGCCGGGCGACATCGAGGGAACCGCTCTCCTGACCCATGCGCATGTCGAGGGCGACGACGACCAGTGGCTCTATCTGCCGGCGCTGAAGCGGGTGAAGCGCATCAGCTCGTCCAACAAGTCGGGCTCCTTCGTCGGCAGCGAGTTCTCCTACGAGGACCTGGTGCCTGCCGAGGTCGAGAAGTTCACCTATCTCTGGCTGCGTGACGAACCCTGCCCGACCGATCCGGATCTTGCCTGCCATGTCTACGAGCGCCGTGCCGTCGACCAGTCCTCCGGCTACAGCCGGGAGGTGATCTGGCGCGACCAGGACGCCTACCGCATCCAGCGCACCGACTATTACGATCGCCGGGACGCGCTATTGAAGACCCTGACGACCGACGGCTACCAGCTCTACAACGAGCGTTACTGGCGGCCGGATTCGATGCTGATGCAGAACCTGCTGACCGGCAAGAGCACGCTGATGCTCTGGAGCGACTACCG
>CAZGUW010000009.1:18842-21795 GCA_964528705.1 uncultured Geminicoccaceae bacterium | reverse complement strand
CGGGCTCGACGAGAACGACTTCACCACCCGGGCGCTGGAGCGCAGCCGGTGAGATGCGCCCGGGCACCGGTCACGGTCTGGCGCGTCGGGCACGCGACGTTCCTGCTGCTGGCGGCGGCGGTGCTGCAGGCCGGGGTTCCGGTTGCCGCCGAGCTCGATGTCGGCGGTTATCTCGGCGGCGAGACCCGCATCTTTCCGCGCAGTCCCGCCTTCGAGGGGCAGGACGACACCCGGGTGTCGGTCTCGCTCGTCGCCCAGCCGGAGTTCCGGCTCGACCTCGGCGACGGCGACGACCAGCTGACCTTCATCCCGTTCGGCCGCTGGGACAGCCACGACAACCGGCGCACGCACGCGGACATCCGCGAGGCCAACTGGCTGCACGTCGCGGAGTCCTGGGACATCGAGGTCGGCATCGGCCAGGTGTTCTGGGGCGTCACCGAATCGCGGCACCTCGTCGACATCGTCAACCAGCTCGACCAGGTCGAGGGGATCGAGGGCGACGCGAAGCTCGGCCAGCCCATGGTCAACCTCAACCTGCTCAGCGACTACGGCACGTTCCGCTTCTACGCGCTGCCCTTCTTTCGCGAGCGCACCTTCCCCTCCGACGACGCGAGGCTGCGCGGCCCGCTGCCGATCAACGTCAACGACGCTTCGTTCGGCAAGAACGCGGGCCATGACGAGGTGGCGCTCGCCGCCCGCTACACCAACAGCATGGGGCCGTTCGACCTCGGCCTTTCCTATTTCCACGGCACCGGCCGCGACCCGACCCTGGTGCCCAAGGCCAAGCCGGACGGCAGCCAGCACTTCGAGCCGTTCTACGAAGAGATCGACCAGTTCGGCATCGACCTGCAGGCGACGCTCGGCGACTGGCTCTGGAAGCTCGAGGCGATCACCCGCTCCGGCCAGAAGGACCGCATCAACGCCTTCGTCGGCGGGTTCGAGTACACGATCTTCGACGTCTTCGGCACGCCGGCGAGCGTCGGGCTCCTGTCCGAGTACCTCTACGACAGCCGGGACGAGCTGGAGTTCGCCTCGATCGGCAGCGGGGCGCCCTACGAGGACGACATCTTCCTCGGCACGCGGCTGACCCTCAACGACTTCGCCAACACGCAGATGCTGGCCGGCGTCATCGTCGACCGCGAGGACGGCAGCACTGTCGCCTCGCTCGAGGCATCGCGCCGGCTCACCGACACCTGGCTCCTCGAGATCGATGCGCGCGGCTTCTTCAACGTCGCCAGCGACGACATCCTGCAGGCGGCCGGCAACGACGACTACATAGCGATCCGCGTCAAACGCTTCTTCTGAGCGCGAGCCGCCGCTCAGGCGCGGTGCTGGCGGAGATGGGCCCAGGCGCGGTCGGACCCGGCCAGGATCTCGATCAGGCGGGCGATCCGGACATGGGCCGCAGGGCTGCCCTCCCCGGCGAGATCCTTGACGCTGTCGACGAGCGCATTCACGGCCGACGCCGTCGCCTGCTCGATGGCGTCGCCGCGCACCAGCCGCCCGGCCGCCCGGCCGAGCTTCGCCACCGCCCGCGCCATCGCCTCGCGGTCGCGCACGCCGGCGAGCACGGCCGCCGCATCCCCCCCGGGCAGCGGTCCCCGCGTCGCGAGATCCTGAAGGGCGGCGAGAGAGCGGGTCTCGGCCCCGACCCCGGCCCGGCGGCCGCGCTCGGCCGCGGCCGCCGCCTCGTCGACCACCGCCTCGGCGACCCGCTCGACGGCCTCGGCGACGTGCGCCACCGGCGCCTCGGGCCGGGCCGCGACGTCATCGAGGAGCGTGTCCAGGTTCGCCCGGTGCTCGGCGAGGATCCGGTCGATCAGCGGCTTGAGGCGGCTCTGGTCCGGAGGCTCGACCACTGCCAGGAGATCGTCCACCAGCGCCGCCGGCCGTTTGGTCGAGCGCAGCAGCAGCGTCAGGACCGTACCGCACCGGTCGTCGGAGCCGGCGAGCGCCAGGGCCAGGATGTCGGCAAGCAGCTCCTTTTCCTCCTCCTCGAGGAGCTGCAGCGGCCGGGGCAGCCGCGCAAGCAGCGGCACGAGCTCCGTGGCCATGGCGAGCAGGTCCGCGGCCCGCCGCTGCTCGACGACGATCCGGTCGGGCAGCTCCTCGTCCGCCACCGTCACCGCGAGGGCGGCCGCGGCAGCGGGCCAGAAGACGCGACCATGCTCGAGTATCGCGTCGGTCTCGTGCGCCAGCCGCCCGGCGAGCGCCTTTTCCTGCGCCGCCGCCAGGCCGGGCGCCAGCCGCGCCAGCGTGATTTCGTGCAGCTCGCCGAGCCTGGACCGGTCGACGACGAAGGACCAGGCGCCATCGCCCTTGCCGACCAGCGCCGCCTCGAGCGGCATGGTGAGCAGGCGCTGCACGGTCAGCGGTCGCTCCGGCCGCAGCCGGCGCAGCCGTGGCCGCAACGCTGCGAGGATCGGTTCGACCGCACCCCGCTCGCGGGTCGATTCGAGCACGCGCACGACGTCGCGGAGCTTCCTGTCATCGACCAGCTGGAGGCGGTCGGCGAGCTGATCGTCACCCTTCTCGGTCATGGTCAAAGAGCCTCCGCCAGGACCTGCTCGATCACCGCCTGGCGGTCGAGCACGTGGCCCGTGCGCCAGTCCTCGTTGAGGCGTACCCAGCGCCTCAGCTCGGAATTGTTGCGAACCTCCATGGGCTTGCCGAGCCACTCGTCGGCGGAGAGCGGCACCAGCGGTGCCAGCTCGGCGAGCTCGATCAGGATGTCGCGCTGCGCCTCGCGGGATTCCTCGGCGCCGTTGCGCCAGAGTGCTGCCAGATGACGCCAGCCGTCGAGCAGCCAGATCGGCCGGGTCAGCACCTCGTCGACCTTGTGCCGATCGCTCGCCCGCGCCTGCAAGAGGCGGCGGGCGCTGTTCGCGATGGTCTTCGCCTTGGCGAGGCCGGGCCCGGTGCAGTCGATGGTCAACGTCGCGCACTCGACGAC
>CAZGUW010000009.1:0-18742 GCA_964528705.1 uncultured Geminicoccaceae bacterium | reverse complement strand
CCATGCCGCGATCGAGCGGCGGAGCTCGATCACCTCCTCGAGCGTCGTGTCGGCATGGCTCTTGAAGGGCGCCTTGGTATGCCCGATCGAGGCGACCAGCCCGCTCAGCTCGTCGATCATCGTGATCAGCTCACCCGAGCCGATGCCCATGCTGGGCTCGAGGCTCTTGAAGTAGGGACGCAGGCGCTCGCGGGCATCGCTCGAGCCCGTGTCGATGGTCTTCCAGTCGATCCGGCCGAGGCCGGCCTCCTGCAGGAGCTGCTCGAGCAGGAGCAGCATCGTGAGCAGCGAGCGCTCCTCCTCCTCCTGCAGCGAGCGTTCGGCAGCCGCCTCGGCATCGGGCCCGGCGAGACCTTCCCGGGAGAGGCCGAGCGCGATCTCGCGAATGCCGAGCGGGCTGATCGGGGTGAGGTTGCGCACGCGCTCGATCAGCGCCCGGTCGTGCACCGACAGCCGGAAGAACTCCTCGAGCGCCGCCAGCGGCACCACGTACACGCCGTCGGCGCCGGTCGGGTTGCGCGCGACGACCTCGAGCCTTCCCCGGTAGTCCAGCCGCAGCCGCGCCTGGAGCAGGAGCGGCGTGGTGAACGGCGCCACGACCCCGGCCTCGGCATAGGTCGAGGGCCGCTGCTTCAGGGAGAAAAGACGGCGATTGGCGGTCAAGCGGCCCTCGCGCACTTAATGACAGCGTGTCGAATAGGGCGTCGAGCCTACCCGAAATCCACGAAGATCTGGTTAACGCGAGCCGCTTGTCAGCCGGGCGTGCCGGCGCCTTGACAGGTCGGGTTGCCGGCCGGCAAGGCACGTCCTTCGCCAGCCGATCGGAACACCATCATGCCAGCCAGACCGAAGGGCCGCGTGCCCAGCACCATCACCTATCTCGAGCGGCTCGACCCGCCCAAGGGGCCACCGTTGCAGCCGCCCTGCCCCGGCACCGAGATCGTTCGCGCGCTGCACCCGCCCGTGCATTTCTACCGCTATCTCTATGCCACGGTCGGCGCTCCCTGGCTCTGGAACCGGCGCCGGCTGGTCGACGATGCGACGCTGGCGGCGATCATCCAGGCGCCGACGACCGATCTTCGCGTGCTCTGGCTGCACGGCGTGCCGGCCGGCTATGTCGAGCTCGACCTGGCCGAGCTGCCCGACGCCCGGATCGCCTTTCTCGGGCTCGTCCCGGAGTTCCTGGGCCGCGGCCTCGGGCCCTATCTCCTCGACTGGGCGATCCGCCACGCCTTCGCCAAGGGCGCGACACGACTCCATCTCGACACTTGCGATCTCGATCATCCCAAGGCGCTTGCCACCTACGAGGCCTTCGGCTTCCAGGCCTACGACCGGGCGGAGTCCTTCGAGACGCTGCTCGACGACATGGAGCTGCCGGCGCACTGCCGGGACAAGCCGGTGCTGCCGCTCGATTAGGGGGGCTCAGCGCTCGCTACGACGCACCCTCAACCGCCCTGCCTCGACGACCACCACGGCACCATCCATCAAAGCCTCGGCCTCATGTCGTAGTGCGGACCGGATGCGTGACAGAACGAGATCCGCACGCGCACTCGCCAAACGAAGGATCATGACGCCGGTAGCGGGGGGAACACCGAGCGCCGCCGTCATGGCAGCGAAGTCGAGGTCGAATGTCACTACTATCCGCCCGTCCTCGCTCGCTCGCGACAGAATTTGGCAGTCAGTTGCGGAAAGGAGTCCGATCTCACCGACGTGAAGGGCATCGAGCCCCTCCGCTCGAAGCGCTTGGGCGACCCTGGGAGAAATATTGGCGTCTAGCAGGCGTCGCGCCATCAGGCGGAGATGACCTCCTCGCGGGCAAGCCATGCGGCATAGGCAAGAGCGGCGCGGATGTCCGCGGCCGACAGGTAGGGATAGTCGGCCAGGATGGACTCTACCGTGAGACCGTCGGCGACAAGGCCGAGGACGGTTGCGACCGTCACGCGCGTACCCTTGATGCAGGGCCGGCCGCCCATGACGGACGGATCAAACGAAATGCGATCCATCTGCTCCGGCTGCGACAATGTTCCGAGTCCTCCGAAGGGCATCGCTCAAGGGGCAGGGATAGCACATATTCGGTGGCATGGCACACGGCGTCAAGCGCCGGTCAGTCCGCCAGTTCGATGACGAGGCCGTCATGGGCGGGGGCGACGCCCTCGGGCAGCCTGGCCTGCCAGGTGGCGTAGTCGACCTCGTGGTTCATGTGGGTGAGCCAGGCCTGGCGGGGGCAGACGCGGTCGATCCAGCCCAGCGTGCGGTCGAGATGGGCGTGGCTCGGGTGGGGCTTGTCGCGGAGCGCGTCGACCAGCCAGACCTCGACACCGGCGAGCGCTTCCAGATAGGCCTCGTCGAGCCGGTCGGCATCGGTCGAGTAGGCGAAGTTGCCGATGCGAAAGCCCCAGACGCGGCTGCGGCCGTGGCCGTGGGCCAGCGGCAGGAGCTCGACCGGGCCGATGGTGAAGGGGCTATCGCCGGTGAACGGCCGGGGCTGGATCTCCGGCCGCCAGAAGCCGCCCCGGCCATCCTGGCCGCCGCCGAAGGCGTAAGGGAAGCGCTCCTCGATACGCTGCAGGACATCCGTGTGGGCATGGGCCGGCAGCGCATGGCCGATGACATTGTTGATCGCCCGGATGTCGTCGAGCCCGTGCAGGTGGTCCGCATGGGCGTGGGTGAAGACCAGCGCATCGAGCCGGCGGATGTTGGCTCTCAGGCACTGCTGGCGGAGGTCCGGGCCGGTGTCGAAGAGGATCTTCCGGCCTTGGGTCTCGACCAGGATCGAGCAGCGCAGGCGCTTGTTCCTGGGGTCGGGCGAGCGGCAGACGGCGCATTCGCAACCGATCTGCGGCACGCCGGCCGAGGTGCCGCAGCCGAGGACCGTCACCCGCATCAGGCCGTCACCCGCATCTGGGACGCGCGGCCTTGGCGAAGAGGCGAAAGAAATTGTCGGTGGTGATGCGGGCGACCTCGTCGGTGACGGTCCCCCAGAGCTCGGCGAGGACAGAAGCGACGTGCGGGATGTAGGCCGGCTCGTTGCGCTTGCCGCGATATGGCAGGGGTGCGAGGAACGGCGAATCCGTCTCGAGCAGGATGCGGTCCCGGGGCAGCTCGCGGACTGTGGCGCGCAGCTCGTCCGAGCGCTTGAAGGTGAGGATGCCGCCGAGGCCGAGATGGAGGCCCAGAGCGACCGCCCGGTGGCCCATTTCCGGCGAGGAGCTGTAGCAGTGGATGACACCCCGGAGCGGACCCTCTGCCGCCGCAGCCTCGAGGACGTCGAGCGTGTCGGCATCGGCGTCGCGGGTGTGGACGATGAA
Source organism: uncultured Geminicoccaceae bacterium (assembly GCA_964528705.1). Lineage (GTDB taxonomy): Bacteria > Pseudomonadota > Alphaproteobacteria > Geminicoccales > Geminicoccaceae > SLRI01. Next base: position 15,434 of record CAZGUW010000009.1, on the reverse strand, counting down.
GGGGAGCCCGGTCGCCCTCGCCGCCGCGAGCTGTGCCTCGAAGCTCGCCCGCTGCACCTCGCGCGGGCTCTTGTCGTAGAAGTAATCGAGGCCGCACTCTCCGATCGCCACGACCTTGGGGTCGGCCGCGTTGGCGATGAACGGCGCCGGGTCGCAGCTTCCCGCCTCCTCCGCCGCCTGGTGCGGGTGCACGCCGGTGGCCACCCAGACGTTCGGGAAGCGGCGGGCGAGCTCGAGCACCGCCGGCAGGCTGGTGAGCCGGGTGGCGATGGTCAGCAGCGTCGCCACGCCGGCCTCGCCGGCACGGGCGACCACCGCCTCCGCCTCGGCGACGAGCCCCGGGTAGTCGAGGTGGCAGTGGCTGTCGACGAAGGCGGGCCGCGACTCAGGCACCGGCAGCATCCTCGATGTGCCGCGGGAAGACGCCCGCCGGCTTCGGCAGGGGCGTGCCGGCGACGAGCGCACCCTTGTCGTCCAGGGCCTCGAACGAGCGCAGCTCCACCGGCTGGGCGAGCTGGTCGAGGATGCGCGACGAGGCGTCGGGCATGAACGGCTGGGTCAGGATCGCCACCCGGCGGATGGTCTCGGCGAGCACCCAGAGCACCGTCGCCATCCGCTCGGGATCGCTCTTGCGGAGCGCCCAGGGGGCCTGGGTGTCGACATAGCGGTTGGCCTCGGCGATCACCGTCCAGATGGCCTCGAGCGCCGCATGGCTGGCCTGGCGTTCCATCAGCCTGCGGCAGGTGTCGAGGAGGCCCGCCGCCTGGTCGAGCAGGGCCTGGTCGGCGGGCTCGATCGGGCCAGGCCGGGGGACGGCGGCGCCGCAATTCTTGCCGATCATCGAGAGCACGCGCTGGCAGAGATTGCCGTAGTCGTTGGCGAGGTCGCTGTTCATGCGACGCAGCATGGCGGCGCGGCTGAAGTCGCCGTCATTGCCGAACGGCACCTCGCGGAGCAGGAAGTAGCGGGTGGCGTCGAGGCCGTAGCGCTCGATCAGCTCGTGCGGGTCGATGACATTGCCGACGGACTTGCTGATCTTCTGGCCCTCGTTGGTCCACCAGCCATGCGCGAAGACGCGCTTCGGCGGCTCGAGCCCCGCGGCCATCAGGAAGGCCGGCCAGTAGACGGCGTGGAAGCGCAGGATGTCCTTGCCGACGACATGCACGTCGCAGGGCCAGAAGCGGGCATAGAGCCCGTCCGCGTCCTCGGGGTAGCCGAGAGCGGAGATGTAGTTGGTGAGCGCGTCGAGCCAGACATACATGACGTGCGCCGGGTCGTTCGGCACGGGCACGCCCCAGGCGAAGGTGGTGCGGCTGACGGAGAGGTCGTTGAGCCCGCCCTTGACGAAGCTGCGGACCTCGTTGAAGCGGCTCTCCGGCAGGACGAAGTCCGGGTGGGCGTCGTAGAAGGCGAGGAGCCGGTCCTGCCAGGCCGAGAGGCGGAAGAAGTAGGAGGGCTCCTCGACCCATTCGACCGGGGCGCCGGTCGGCGCCTTGCCGGCGACGAGCTCGCTCTCGGCGTAGAACGCCTCGTCGCGCACCGAGTACCAGCCGGCATAGGCGCCGAGATAGATCTCGCCGGCGTCGAGCAGCTTCGTCCAGAGATGCTGGACGGCGTGCTTGTGCCGCGCCTCGGTGGTGCGGATGAAGTCGTCCTGGCTGAAGCCCATAACCCGGACGAGCTCGCGAAAGCGGGTGGAGACCTCGTCGGTGAAGGCCTGCGGGTCCATGCCGCGGTCGCGCGCCGCCTTCTCGACCTTCTGGCCGTGCTCGTCCGTGCCGGTGAGGAAGCGCACGTCGCGCCCGTCGAGCCGCATGAAGCGGGCGAGCGCGTCGCAGGCGAGCGTCGTGTAGGCGTGCCCGATATGCGGCGAGTCGTTGACGTAATAGATCGGGGTCGTGATGTAGTATGCAGCGCGGGCCGCCATCTTCGTCTCCAGCCCAAGGCCAAGTGCCGGGTGCCGGCGCGGGCTCGCGATCAGCCGGCCAGCCGCTCCTCCGCGCTGCCGGCCAGCGCCGTCAATGCCAGGAAGAAGGTCCGGCGCGGATCGAGGTTCAGGTGATCGAGCTCGCCCGGCAGGTCGCGCAGCTTGTCCCACAAGCCCACCCAGCGATCAAGCCGCCTGCCCCGGATCAGGGCCGCAAGCTTCGCCGCCTCGCCCGGCATCACCTCCGGGTCGAGACCGCCGCGACCTGCGGCCTCGGTGCCGCGGCGCAGCACCAGTGTCAAAAGGTCCGCCGCGAGGCCGGCATCGCCGAGGCCGTTGAGGCGGTCGGCCAACTCCAGGAGTCGGCTGTTGTCGTCCCGCGCGGCGGCCAGCGCGTCGAGCAGCGCCGCATAGTGCTCGAGGAAGCCGGAGTCCGAGAATGCCGCATAGCGGCCGGGCGAGCCCTGGGCCAGGGCCAGGAGGGCCGGCGACAGCGTGTCCTCGCCGAGCCCGGCCGCGGCGAGGGCGCGGCGCATGGCCTCGGGCGCCAGTGGTGTGAGGCGCAGGCGAACGCAGCGCGAGAGGATGGTGCGCGGCACCCGGCCCGGCGCGTGGCAGACGAGGAGGATGACGCAGCCGCGGGGCGGCTCCTCGATCAGCTTGAGCAGCGCGTTGACGGTGGAGCTGTTCAGGTCGTCGGCCGCATCGACGACCACCACCCGGCCGTGGCGGCCGACCGCCGTGGCGTGCAGCTGCGTGGTGAGCCCGCGCGCCTGGCTGATGACGATCTCCTCGCGCATCCGCCTGGTCTTCGGGTTGAGCTCATTGGCGAGGACGAAGAGATCGGGCTCCGAGCCATGCGCAACGCGGCGGAAGATGGCGCTTTCGGGATCGTTGGGGTCGGCCGTGTCGGGGCCGGCGAGGACGCGGCGGGCGAGGCGGAAGGCGAGCGTCGCCTTGCCGATGCCGGGAGGGCCCTGCAGCAGCCAGGCATGCGGCAGGCGGCCGCCGCGCCAGGCCCGCTCGAAGACCTCTTCCGCTGCCGCGTGGCCGAAGAGGTGCGGGTTCTCGCGCGGTGCCGGCGGCTTGGGCTCGCTCATCCGGCGAGCCGGTCGCCGAAGCGGGCCAGGACGGTGGCCTCGATCAGGGCGGTGACGGCTTCGGCCGGAGCCGTCGCGTCGATGACCGCGAAACGGCCGGGCTCGGCGCCGGCGAGCTCGAGGAAGCCGGCCCGCACGCGCTCGTGGAAGCCGGTCTCCAGCGCCTCGAAGCGGCTGCCGCCGCCAGCCCGCGCCCGGCGGGCGAGGCCGGCGGCGACCGGCAGGTCGAGGAGCAGCGTGAGATCGGGCCGGGGCGATGGCAGGAAGAGGTCGTGCAGGGCGTCGATGCGGTCGGTGCCGAGCCCGCCGGCGATGCCCTGGTAGACCCGCGTGCTGTCGCTGAAGCGGTCCGAGAGGACCCAGCGCCCGGCGGCGAGGGCGGGCTCGACCAGCCGCTCGACATGGTCCAGCCGGGCCGCGGTCATGAGCAGCGCCTCGACGCCGTGGCTCCAGCGCTCGGCCGGGCCGTCGAGGACGAGGCCGCGGATCGCCTCGGCGCCGGGCGTGCCGCCCGGCTCGCGCGTCGCGGCGACCGTCATGCCGCGGGCCTCGAGGAAGCGGCGGAGCGCCTGGAGCTGGGTGGTCTTGCCGGCCCCCTCCCCGCCCTCGAAGGTGATGAAGACGCCGCGCGCGGTCGAGGTCGCGCTCAGCCCGGCACTCCCCAGATGAGGTATTCGAGCGTGCCGGTCATGCGGCCGAGGATGCCCGCCCGCTCGACCGGCCGGGCGGCCACCAGCGGCATCACCCGGGTGGGCATGCCGTCGGCGGTCATCTCGATCTGCCCGACCACCTGGCCGGCCTCGACGGGTGCCGTGACCGGGCTGTCGTAGACCACCTTGACGTTTAGCGAGTCGCGCGCGGCGCGGGTCAGGGTGATGCTCACCACATCGGCGCCGACGAGCGGGACGGTCGGCTCCGCCCCCTGCCAGACCGGCGCCTCGGCGACCACCGAATCGGGCTCGAACAGCCGGTACTCCTGGAAATGACGGAAGCCGTACTCCAAGAGGCGCTCGCTCTCGCTGCGCCGCTGGCGCGAGGATTCGAGCCCGGCGACGACCAAAATGAGGCGCCGGCCATCGCGCTCGGCCGAGGCGACGAGGCCGTAGCCGGCATCCTGCGTGTAGCCGGTCTTCATCCCGTCGACGCCCGGGATGCCGCCCTGCAGCAGCGGGTTGCGGTTGTGCTGGTTGATGCCGTTGTACTCGAACTCGAGCTGCGAATAGTACTGGTAGTACTGCGGGAAGCGGCTGATGATCTGGCGCGCCACGATCGAGAGGTCGCGCACGCTCATCAGGTGCTCGTCGTTCGGCCAGCCGGTGGCGTTCTTGAGCGTCGTGTTGGTCAGGCCGATCTCGCTGGCGCGCCGCGTCAGCCGGTCGGCGAACGCCTCCTCGCTGCCGGAGAGCGCCTCGGCGATCACCACGCAGGCATCGTTGCCGGACTGGACGATGATGCCCTGCAGGAGCTCGTGGACGGTGGCCCGGGTGCCGACCTCGAGGAACATGCGCGAGCCGCCCATGCGCCAGGCCCGCTCGCTCACCGGCAGCTCCTCGTCGAGTTGCAGGTTGCCGGCCTCGAGCTCCTCGAAGGTGACCAGCGCCGTCATCAGCTTGCTCATCGAGGCCGGCGGCAGCGCCAGGTCCGGGTTCTTCTCGAAGAGGACGTCGCCGCTGCGGTAGTCGACGAGGATCGCTGCCCGCGCCGCCGTCTCGAATGGTGCCTGCGCCCGGGCAGGGCCGCCCGCGACGGCGGTGGCAAGCAGGACGAGTGCCGCAAGAAGCCGCATCATGGTGGTCGATTTCCCTTCGATTCGATCCGCCCGGCAGGACGGATCAGGAGCAGCTGACGACGAGCGCATCGGGGTAGCCCATGCCGTGCACCCGGGCCAGCGTGCCGAAGGCGTCGTTGCGCGAGGCATAGGGGCCGAGGCGGACGCGGCTCACGGGCGGCACGCTCTGGACCTCGACCGGGCCCACGGCATTGAGCCGTCGCTGCAGCGCCGCCGCGTTGGCCGGCTCGCTGAAGGCGGCCACCTGAACGAAGTGGTCGTCGGCGCCGCAGCCGGCAGCCGCGGCGGGAGCGCGGACGGGCGCCCTGACGGGCGTCTTCGCGGGGGCCGCACGAACGACCGGAGTTGCGGCCGGGGCGGCGCTCGCGACCACCGTGGCCGGGCGGGTGGTGGTGCCGGCCACCGGCGGCACGCCATGCGCCGGCAGGAGCGAGACGAAGCGGACCCGCACCCGGGCGAGGCCCTTGCCCTCGAAGCCGAGCTCCTGGGCCGCGGCCTGGGAGAGATCGATCAGGCGGTTGTCGTGGAAGGGGCCGCGGTCGTTGACCCGCAGCATGAGCTTGCGGCCGTTGTCCAGGTTGGTCACCTCGACGACGCTCGGCAAGGGCAGGGTCGGATGGGCAGCGCTCGGCTGGCGCATGTCGAAGACCTCGCCATTGGCGGTCGGCAGGCCATGGAAGTCGCGACCGTACCAGGAAGCGATGCCGGTCTCGTCGTAGGCGGGGTCGAACTCGGGGAAGTACCAGATGCCGTTGATCCGGTAGGGCTGGCCGAGCTTGTAGGTGCCGTGCGGGGTCGTGCTGACCGGATCGATGGGGGGTGGCGTCGAGCGCGATCCGGAGCAGGCGGCGAGCAGCAGGGCGACGAGCCCGAGGGCGAGAAGCGGGCCCGCGCCGCGCCGCCTCATGCGCGGATGGCGTCGGCGAGCAGGCCGACGCTGGTGGCGAAGTAGGTGGACCGGTTCCAGCGCATCAGCACCCGGAAGTTGTCGTAGACGAGGTAGCTCGGGCCGCTTCCGTCATCCATCTTCAGGAGCGAGGCATCGATCGCCACGGCCGGGAGCGCGCCGCCGTCGAGCTTGCGCACGCCCCTCGCCTGCCAGGTGGCGAGGGCGCGCTCCTCGTCGAGCCCGGCCGAGGCGACGCCGCTGCCGGCCTTCACCTCGCGGCCCCAGATATACTCGGGATTCCAGCCCATCTTGCTCAGGTAGTTGGCCATGGAGGCGAAGATGTCGGCGTGCGTCCCCCAGATGTCGCGCCGGCCGTCGCCGTCGCCGTCGACCGCATAGCCGAGATAGGTCGACGGCATGAACTGCGACTGGCCCATCGCCCCGGCCCAGGAGCCGAACATGGCGTCGGGCTCGATGTCGCCGGCCTCGATGATCTGCAGGGCGCTCAGGAGCTCGCCGCGGAAGAACTCGGCGCGGCGGCCGTCATGGGCCAGCGTCGCCAGCGAGGCGACCACCGGAAAGCGGCCCTTGAACTCGCCGTAGCTGGATTCGATGCCCCAGAGGGCGACGATGATCTCGGCCGGCACGCCGTATCTGGCCTCCACCTGCCGGAGCATTGGGCCGTGCTCGGCGAGCAGCCGCCGGCCCTGCCTGATCCGCGCGTCGGAGATCACCTTGCCGCGGTACTCGACGAAGGTCATGCGGCCTTCAGGCTGGCGCTGGTCGAGCTCGATCACGCGCGGGATCGGCTCGACCCCGGCCAGCGCCTGGTCGAGGGTGCGGTCGCTGACGCCCTTGCTGCGCGCCTCGCTGCGCAGGCCGTCGAGCCAGGCCGCGAACTCGGTCGCGGCCGTGGCCGGCAGCGCCGGCGCGACGAGACCGAGGGCCAGGACGAGCCCGGCCAGATGCCGCGTACCGCGCGCCGCGAGCAGGCGAGTTGCGAATGCCATCGAGCGCCGAGCCTCCATCAGGTTTCCCTACCTGAGGTTATGCTCGGCACTGACAGTTCGATCAAGTCGCCGTCTGTGCTCAGTACGTGAAAGTGACGAAGCGAACACGTTCCGGCGAGGCCAGCGACAGGCGACTGGCCGGCTGCTCGATCGTGGGCAGGGTCGGCAGCGGCGGCAGGTCGTAAGTTATCCTCGGTATGGTGGCGATCGGCGGGATCGGCGGGATCGCGCCGATCGGCGGAATGGCGCCCGGGGCGCCGCAGATCTGCAGCGGCTGCCCGAGGCTTCTGTCGATACGGATATGGCAGGATTCGACGACCCGCACCCTGATCTGCATCGTCGTCGACTTGCCGGCGGCATGCGCCGGTGCGGTCACGCCAACCGTGGCAAGACCCAGGGCCGCGACTGCCGCGACCTTGAGCCGTCCGCGAGCTACCTGCTCGACCATGGGGCTCTCTCCCGTTCAGCGGCCGCGTACATGCGACCGGTAGCGGGGAGTCATAGCACAACCGCCCGATCCGTGTGTTAGCGGCCGTCAACCATGGTGGGCGGGAGATCGCCATCGCTCAGAAGGTGACCGAGACGGTGAGCGCGTCGAGATACTGCCCGGCCGGCACTGCCTGCTGGATGGGGACGCGGCCATAGATCGAGAGCTTCGTCGTCTCGCTGGGATTGCCGCTCGCCGACACGACCGCACCGGAACCGCCGCCATCGGTCCAGGGGACCGAGCGGGTGGCGTCGGGATAGACGTCGTAGGTCAGCCTGGCGCCGTCGGGGCCGGAGAGATAGCGGTTGCCGGGGCTGCCATTGCCGACGATGGCGACCTCGAAGTTGGTCGCCGTCTGGCAGGACACGCTGATCTCGCCCGTGCTGTCGGCGCCGCGGGCGACGTCGACGATCCCGAAGGCGAGCGAGGTCGTGGCGAACTGGCAGACGGCGAGCGCCGGCCGGATGGTCAGGGCGCAGACGAGGGTGGCGCTGCACCAGAGGCAGATCAGTCGGCGCATCGGATCTCTCCGAGGTCAGGCAGGGGATCCGTGCCGGCGAAGGCCGGCACGGCACAGACGAAGCGGCGGCCGCCCTGCTCACCCATGAGGTAGGCCCTGGCGGCGAGCGGGCCGGTGAGCTGGGTGAAGCCGTCGCGGGCGACGAGGCCGGAGAGATCGCCCGCCTGGCTGGCGAGGGCGAGCCCCGGCGGCAGCGGGCGGTCGGCGCGATCCAGGAAGGTGGCGGTGGCCCGCTGCACGGCGGTGATGCCGAAGTCGATGGTCATGCCGCTGCGGTCGTAGGGCACCGCGGCCGTCTCGGCGGTGGTGATCTCCGCGTCGATGGGCAGGTCCTCGAGAGCGAGGCTGATCCGGTTCCGCTCGTAGGGGCTGAGGTCGGGCAGGAGGAGGCGGCCGGAGGCGTCCGTGCGGCCCGCCTCGCGGTTGTCGACGTAGACGCGCACGTCGGGGAAGCCCGGCAGGTCGACGAGGCCGAAGGCGCGGCCGATCCGGCGGGTCAGGCCGAAGCTGCCGTCGACGAAGGCGAGGCTGCCGTCCGCGCCGAGACGGAAGCGGTTGTCGCCGGAGTAGCGTTCGTAGGCGACCTCGGTGCCGATCTTCGAGGCCTGGTAGCCGAGCCAGGCGTCGACCGGCCGCGCGTCGTCGCCGACCTCGCTGGCGATGCGGTAGTCGAGGCCGAGCTCCGAAGCGCCGCGGGTGCGGGTGTATTGCAGCCGCCCGCGGTTGCGGCTGTCGCCGGCGTCGGCGATCGCGGTCATGCTGCGGTTGTCGCCGAGCGAGATCGAGTAGGCGGCGGTGAGCGCGAAGTCGCTGTCCGGCGACAGCGTCTGGGCGGCGTTGACGATGAGGGCACCCGGCCCGAGCGGCAGGCTGTAGCTGGCCGCGAGCGACTGGTCGTCGTCGCGGTTGACGCGGTCGCGATTGAGGAAGAGGAGGCCGAGCCGGCCGAAGCTGCCGGTGTCGTAGCCGATGTTGAACTGGTCGACCCGGCGGGTGCGGCCGTCGTCGGTCGAGGCCTGGCGGAAGTCGTCGGAGGTGAAGCGGGTCCGGGCACCGAGGCTCAGCTGCTTGCCGACATACTCGTAGGCGAGCTGGCCGAGCCAGCCCTCGTCGGCGCTGCTGTCGGTGCTGGCGCCGACGCCGCCGGAGAGCAGGCCGTAGGCGCCGAGCAGCAGCGCACCACCGCCGACCAGGCTGGCGCCGTCCTGCCCCGCCTCGAGATGGGCCTCGCCGGTGACGGTGTCGGTGAAACCGTAGCGATGGGTGGCGGTCGCCAGCGCGTCGCCATAGGCGAAGCTGCGCTGGCCGAAGTCGTTACGCTTGAAGCCGGCCTCGTAGGAGAAGTCGTGCAGCCCGGCCTTCAGCAGGCGGGTGCTGACATAGTAGGACTGCGTGACCAGCCGCTCGCGGCCGAGCAGGTCGGTGACCCGGAGCTGGACCTCGCCCGCCCCGGTGACGACCGGCACGTTGTCGATGGCGAAGGGCCCGGGCGGCACGGTGCGGGTGATGCTGGTGAGGTTGTCGACGATCACGTCGACCACGGACTGCTGCTCGGCGAGGCCGCCGATCGACGGCAGGGGGAAGGTAACGAAGGCCGGGTCGGTGGCGAAGTTGGTCGACCACTGCAGCCCGCCGAAGCGCACCGGCTGGGCGAAGGCGCCGCCGACCGTCAGGCTGTCGCCGGCGCGGAACGTGGCGCGGCGCTCCGGGAAGTCGCGGAAGAAGGTGGTCTCGAGGCGGTCGACCTCGGCCTCGTCGCCGGCGTCCTCGACGCGGAAATTGTTGAGGAAGACGTTGCCGTGGCTGAAGGCGCCGGCCTCGAACAGCCCGTCGAGCTGATCGTCGATGTCGCCGCCGCCCTGGAGCAGGAGGTCGTAGTCGAAATAGGCGCCGCTGCCGGGCGTCGGCGGCGTGCGCTCCAGCCCCTCGAGGTCCATGGCGAAGAGGCCGAAGACGTCCGGCGGCGCCTCGATGGCGACCACGAGGGCGGCCGGATCGAGCACCGCCACGACGTCCGGAATGGCGTCCAGGGGATAGAACGGCACGCCCTCGAAGGTGAGGATCGCATCCCGGTCGATAATCAGCCGCCAGGATTCGGCGGTGGCGAGCTCCACGGCGAGGCGGCCGGTGACCGGGTCCTCGATGAAGATCACCCCGTTGCTGACGAGCTCGCCGTTGAGCTCGACCGACAGCACCCATTCGGTCCAGCGCCCGGACTCGAGGAGCGGCAGAGCGAGCGGGTCGCGGCGGTAGGTGATGCCGCCGGGCTCGATGCGGTCGAGCGCCTCCAGTTGCTCGGGGAGCTGCTCGGGCAGGGGCGCCACCGGCTGCCCGGCGGCCGCGACCGGCACCGGCCGGGGGACGGGCGCTGGCGGCGCGGCCTGTGGCACGTCCGGCTCCGGGGCCGGCCGGGCTGCCGGCGGCAGGACGGGCCCGGCGGACGGCTCGCGGCTCTGCAGGACGAGGCTGGCGAGTGCGGCGCTGTAGCGATCGCCCGCCGGCGGGCCGGCGGCCGGCGCCGCTTCGGGCAGCGGCGCCTCGGGCGTCCCTGCGGTCCCGCCCGGCCCGGCGAGCGGTGCCCGGTCGACGCCGAGCAGGATCAGCAGGAGGCCCAGCGTGGCACAGCCGGTGAGGCCGCGATGCAGGCGATCGGACACGTCAGTTCGGCAGCTCGACCACGAGGTCGCCGAGGTTGGTCGTCGCCTCCACCACGAGGTCGCGCCGGCCCTGCAGGTCAGGCAGGGGCCAGCGCTGCGTGTTGCCGGCGAGCACGTAGCTCGGCGTCTCGATCAGTGCCAGCGGCTCGCCGGCACCCGTGGCGCGCAGGCTGAGGCGGCTGACGTAGAAATGGGCGTTGCCGGTGTTGCGCAGCTCGAGCGCCGGCCCGCCCGCATCCTGCACCAGCCGCCAGTCCGGCACGGGTGCCGCACCCGGCGGGGTGATGAAGACGGGCAGGCTGAGGCGCAGCGCGAAGCGGACGCCCGCGGCGGTCGTGTCGCCGGCCACCGGCACCTCGGTGATCACCAGCCGGTAGGCGGTCTCGACCTCACCCGAGGCGGGCTCCCGGGTGGCGACGCGGATCACCTGCCGGGCACCCCGCTCGAGATTGAAAACGGCCGGCACGGCGAGGAGGCCGCGGGTCGGCTCGAGTTCCGCCACCGAGTTGCCATGCCGCCAGGCGAAGGTCTCGACCTGCACCGTGGTGGCGCCCTCGCCCGTGTTGTTCAACGTGACCGAGCCGGAGCGGGAATCGGGGTCGAGGTCGATCCGTGTCGGCGCCACGTTCAGCGAGGTGGCGACGGCCGGCAGCGGCACCAGGACGAAGCCGATAACCAGGACGAGGATCGCTCGTCGATTCGCGCGACGCATGATGCCTCTCAGAAGGTCAGGGTAATGTTGACGATGTCGACATAGGCGCCGCCCGGCACCGCCTGGCCGCCCGGAATCCGGCCATAGACGTTGACCTCGCCGCTCTGCGGCTGGAGGAGCTGGAGCTGCATGGCGTTCTGCCCCTGGCCCCAGACGGCGTTGCGCACCGAGTTCCGGTAGATCTGGTAGGTCAGGCTGTTGCCGCTCGAGCGCATGGTGCGGGCGTTGACATTGCCGCTCTGCCCGCCGTCCAGCTCGAAGGTCAGGACGCCGGAGCAGTTGGCGAAGCCGATGCGACCGGTGGCATCGAGGTTGCTCGCCTGACCCGAGACGTAGTTGCCGAAGTCGAGCGTGCCGCCGGTCAGCGTGCAGCCGGACTGGACGGTCGCCGTGACGGTGAGCTGGTCGGTGGCGGTGGCGCCATCGGCAGCGCCCGGCGCCGCGGCGAGCGCCAGCGCGGCCACGACCCGTGCGCACGAATGGCATCGCCAGCGATCGCGCGTGGCCATGGGGTCGTCTCCGGTTGCGGGTGCCTGGCGTATATCAACCATTGCGCGATTATATGCGCCGGATATCTCTTATCAAGCGATGAAATGCGGCGCTTCACACCCGAAGGTTGATCCGCTATGACGAATCTTCCACACTTTGGTTTGCCTGGGACGACGGGTCGGTTCGGGCAACGGGAGATGCGCCATGGACAAGCCCTTGCGGATCACCTTCGACAACCTGCCGCACAGCGACGCGATCGAGGCGAACGTGCGCAGCCGCGTGGCCCGGCTGGACGCGCTCTGCGACCGGATGACCGGCGCCAGGGTGGTGGTCGGCAGCCCGCATCGCGGCCAGACCAAGGGCCAGACCTACGCGGTGCGGATCGAGCTGGCGCTGCCCGGCCACGACCTCGTGGTCAGCCGCGAGCCGGTTGGCGACCTGCACGAGGCGATGACCGGCGCCTTCGCCACCGCCCGCCGCCGCCTGCGCGGCTTCGTCGAGCGGAGCCGCGGGGCCTGAGCGCCCCTCCTGCGTCGGCGCGTGGTCAGGCGGCCGGCGCCGCGCGGGTCAGGCGCTCGACCGTGGCGAGCAGCGTCGCCCGGTCGATGGGCTTGGTGACGTAGCCGTTCATCCCGGCGGCGAAGCAGTCGTCGTCGTCGCCGCGCATGGCATTGGCGGTGATCGCGATGATCGGCAGGCCGGCCACGGCGGAATCCGGCAGGGCACGAATGCGGCGGGTCGCCTCGAGCCCGCCCATGACCGGCATCTGCACGTCCATCAGGACGGCGTCGAACGGGATCTCGGTGACCGCGTCGAGCGCCTCCTGGCCGTTGGTCACGATCTGCACCTCGTGGCCGGCCTTCGAGAGCATGATCGCCGCCAGCTTGCAGTTGACCGGGTTGTCGTCGGCGATCAGCAGCCGGAGCTTCTGGCTGCGCGCCTCGCCGAGCGCGTGGACGGTGAGCAGCTCGCCCTGGCCGGCGCTGCCGTGCAGCTGCTGCAGGCAGTCGAGGAGCGTGCTGGCGGTCACCGGCTTCTGCAGATAGGCGTCGAAGCCGAGCGCCTGGACCGAGGCCGCGTCGCCGCGCACGCCGGCCGAGACCAGCAGGATGAGCTTGAGCCCGGCCTGGCCCGGTGCCGTGCGGAGGACGGGGCCGAGCGAGTCGCCCCGGCGGTCCGGCAGGGTGCGGTCGATGACGGCGAAGTCGAAGGCGGCGCCGCGATCCGCGCTCTCCCGGAGGACCGTCAGCGCCTCGGCGGCGCTCTTCGTGACCCTGACCTCGAGTCCCCAGAGCCGCGCCAGCTCGGCCATGATGCGGGCGGTGCGCGGCTGCGCGTCGGCGATCAGCAGGCGCGCGCCGGCGATGGCGGCGCGATCGCGGCGCGGGGCCGTAGCGAGCGGCGGCTCGAGCTCCAGATGGATCTCGAAGGTGGTGCCGCGGCCGACCGGCGGGGCGATGGCGATCCGGCCGTGCATGGTCGCGGCGAGCCGCTGGGCGATCATCAGGCCGAGGCCGCTGCCGCCGAAGAGGCGGGCGGTCTGCGCATCGGCCTGGGCGAAGGGCGAGAAGAAGTCGGCCCGCCGCTCCTCCGGGATGCCGATGCCGGTATCGCTGACGGCGATGGCGAGGCCGAGACGGCCGTCGGCCGCGTCCGCCCGGGCAACGGCGAGCCGCACCTCGCCCTCGCTCGTGAACTTGATGCCGTTGGTCACGATGTTGGTGATGAGCTGGCGGAGCCGGCCCGGGTCGCCGCGCACCACCTCCGGCAGGTCCGGTCCGAGCTCGATCGCGAAGGCGATGCCCTTCTGCTCGGCACGCTGGCGGAAGACCAGGGCGAGGCGCTCGAGGAACGGGCGGATGGCGAAGTCGACGAGGGTGAAGGTCGAACGGCCGGCGTCGATCCGGGCGAGGTCGAGGATGTCGTTGACGAGCGTGATGAGCGCCTCGGCCGAGCCGATCACCGCCTCCACATAGCCCGCCTGCTCGGCGTCGAGTGCCGTGTCGCGCAGCAGCCGGGCCATGCCCAGCACGCCGTTCATCGGCTCGCGCAGCTCGTGGCTCATGATGGCGAGGAAGAGGCCGCGCTCCTCGAGCCGGCGCTGCGCCGCGGCGAGCTCGGCGCGCAGCCGCTCGTTCTCGGCGGCGAGGCCCGTGCCCGGCGCGGGGGGGATGCGGCCGGGCTCGTGCGGGATCGGGACGGTGGGGCGGATATCGGACATGCGGCCTCCGTTCGGCACCCAACGTTATCTACCTACGGTTGATAAACACCGCAAGACAGTTGCCTATAGGAACTTATTCCACTATGTTGCGTGCCGGGGCACCCTGAATGGCGGCCGGAGCTGGAGCGGAACATGGCGATCGACTGGTGCGAAGCGGCACGACTCGCGGCAGCCGGCCTGCCGCCGCGCGAGATCACCCATCAGGTGGGTTGCTCACGCAGCCAGCTCCACCGGCGCATGACGAGCTGCGGCCTGTTCAGGGCGCTGGTGGCAGAGTACGCGGCGAAGAGCCCGGCCGGCCCCAGCGAGCCGGATGCCGGTACGATCGAGACCAGGGTGCGCCAGAAAGTCGTCGACGAGGTCGCCGAGGGCAATCTGAAGGTCGCCCTCTGGCTGGCCGAGCGCCTCCGGCTGTTCACGCCGAACGACGAGGACAGCCCGGAGGAGACGATCCAGCGCCTCATGGAGTCGATGACGCCTCTGGAGCGCGCCGCCTTCTCGCGGGCGGAGTAGGCGCCGGCTCAGGCGGAGGTGGCGGTGGGGTCGTCGAGCACCATGAGGTGCAGCGATTCCTGGTAATAGAGCCGTGTGCCGTCATCGAAGGCGACGAAACGGAACCCGGTAACGTCGTCGCCGCCCGCGGTGACGTGCTGGCCGACGGCGCCGGTGTCCACCGGCCGGCTGTCCGACCGGACCGCCAGCGCCGGGAGGTGCGAGTCGTTGAAGAGCACGATCTCGCCGTTCGAATCCTGCAGAAGATCCGTCAGCTCGAGGGTCGGCACGTCACTGTCGGGCACCGCCTCCGCCTCGTCCGTGGCGGCGCCGGCCTCACGGCCTTGCGCCGCGCTTGCTGTGTTGCTCATTGTTCTTGCCGTTGTTGCGATCCGTACGGCCGATCACAGCTCGTTGGCTGCAATCAAGTACAACGAGAGTTAACCATGTCGACGAGCCGCAACAAGGCTGATCACCTAGCGGTCGAATGCACTGGAGTACCGACTAAGTTAATGGGCGATTGCCGCCCGGCTATTCGCCCCTGGCGATGCGCTCGACCCAGACCGGATGGGCGAACGCGGCGACGTGGACGTCGGGCGTGTAGTAGCGGAGCCCTTCCGGCAGGGGCCTGGCACGCAGCGTGTCGCTGCGCACCCGGCGCCGGGTCGCGTCGTCGGAGCCCCAGCCCAGCGCCATGAAGCCGCCGACATAGGTCGGCACCACGGTGAGCAGGAAGTCGACATCGGCGAAGCCGGCCGCCCGCTTGCGCGCCATGACGTCGGCGAGCTCCTTGCCGGCGAGCGCCGGATTGCCGGCCTGGGTCACGAGGATGCCGCCCTCGTTCAGCCGCCGGCGGCAGTCGCGGTAGAAGCTCTCGGTGAAGAGGGCGGCCCCCGGACCGATCGGGTCGGTCGAATCGACGAGGATCACGTCGAAGCCCTCGCCCTCCTTCGCCATGAAGGCGGCGGCGTCGCCGAACGCCAGCTCGAGCCGCGGGTCATCGAACGCCCCGTCGCTCAGCCCGGGCAGGAACTTCCGGCAGAACTCGATCACCCCGGGATCGAGCTCGGCCATGACCACCCGTTCCACGGTGGCGTGCTTCATGACCTCGCGCGCCGTGCCGCCATCGCCACCACCGACG
>CAZGUW010000008.1:37860-44734 GCA_964528705.1 uncultured Geminicoccaceae bacterium | reverse complement strand
CGAGGGCGCCTTCGCCACCCCGGAGGTCGAGGCGCTGGTCACGAGCCCGGGTTTCTCGACCGATCCGGAGGCGATCCTGGCGCCGGTCGTCTAGGGCTCCCGCCGCATCGCGACCCCGTCTGCTGTCGCATATAACGCGACACCGATCCTCGGGATGTCGCATATAGCGCGACAGTTGGGCCCGGGTTGTCGCGTTATACGCGACACTTGCCGCTCGCTGTCGCGTTATATGCGACAGTGTTATGGCAAATGTCGCGTTATGCGCGACAGTTGGCGACGAACGAACCCGCGGAATCGACCAAGGAACCCGCCGATTCGACCATCGAACCCGGGATTTCGACGAACGAACCCGAGCGATGACCAACGAACCCGGCATCACGCAACCGCTTGATAATGAATGGTTTTGTGGCGATTTGGGCTACCTCGCCGCTCGGCGAGCAAACCCGGGAAGACAATATTGCCGAACAAACCCACGGGGCCTTGTGCAGGCCGCCGGAATCTGATAGGATAAAAATCCATCAACCCGCATGACGGGCCGTCGCTCATGTTCACGTTGCGCCCATGACCACCTTTCGGAAAGTAGCATCCGATTTCTACGTCGCCCCGCAGCTCGAGCCGGCGGACTTCGCCGAGGCGGCCGAGCTCGGCATCCGGACGGTGATCAACAACCGCCCCGACGGCGAGGCGCCGGACCAGCTCGCCGATGCGGAGGCGGCGACCCTGGCGGCGGCGCAGGGCCTGGCATACGTGCATGTGCCGGTCGTGTCGGGCGGCATCTTCCCGGACCATCTGGCGGCGATGCAGGCGGCGATCGCGGCCAATCCCGGCCCCTTCGTCGCCTATTGCCGCTCGGGCACCCGCTCCTGCCATCTCTGGGCGCTGGTCAGGGCGCGGGACGAGGATCCGGACGCGCTGATCGCCGCCGCCGCCACGGCCGGCTACGACCTCGGCGCCATCCGCCCGCTCCTGAAGGAGATCAACCGCGAGGCCGGCGCCTAGAAGCCGCCCTCGAACCCGACGAGCCGCCCGAAAAGCAGCAGCCAGCAGGCCAGGGCCAGGAACGGGCCGAAGGCGATGGCGTCGCCGCCCCGCCGGCGCCCGGTGAGCCAGGCGGCGGCGAGGCCCAGGGTCGCAGCGACCAGGATGGTGGGGGCGAGGCCCATCGGCCCGAGCCAGGCGCCTGCCGCGGCGAGCAGCTTGGCGTCGCCGAGCCCGAGCCCCTCGACCCCGCGCCAGGCGGTGTAGAGCCGGCCGATCGCCCAGAAGAGGCCGAAGCCGAGCACCGCACCCACCAGCCCCTCGAGCGGCGTGACCAACCCCGGCAACGGTGCCAAGGCAGCAACCAGCGGTCCCGCCAAAGCCAGCGGCAAGGTCAAGATGTCCGGCAGGCGGCCATGCGCCCAGTCGATCAGCGCCAGCAGCAGGAGGCACCAGCCGACGCCGGTGAGCAGCAATGCCGGGGCCGGGGCCAGCATCGCGAAGGCCGTTCCGGCAATGATCGCACCGCCGAGCTCGGCGGCCGGCGGCTGCCAGCCGATGGCGCCGCCGCAGTGCCGGCAGCGCCCGCCTTGCGCGACCCAGCTCCAGAGCGGCAGGGTCTCCCGCCAGCCGAGCGCCGCCCCGCAGGCGGCGCAGCGCGACCGGCCGAGGAGGAAGCCCCGGTCGAGCGCCGGCCAGCGCGACGCCAGGGCGCCGAGGAAGCTGCCGACCGCGAGGCCGGCGAGGGCTGCGGCGAGAGCCTGGGTGGCGGCGGCCAGACGGGGCTCCTAGAGGGCGATCCCCGCCTCGACGGGGGCCGCCTCGACCGGGCCCACCGCGACGGGTCGGGCCGCCGGCACGACGAGATCGCCCGGGATGGGCCGCGCCAGCGGCAGGTGGGCGGGCGGCGCGTCGGCCGCGTCCGGGTCGACCGACGGGCGGCGGCGCGGCGGCACGCCGTCCGGCGGCCCGACGGAGGGCGGCTCCACCACGGGCAGGGCGGCGATCGGCGGCACGGCGGCCGCCGGCTCGACCCAGGCGACCGGCACGACGCCCGGGATCGGCCCATCGTCTGGCGCCTCGGCCGGTCCGTTGGCCGGCTGGGGCCCGACCGGCCCGGACTCGGCCAGCCCGACATCAGCCGGTTCGGTATCGACCGGCTCCGGCTCGACCAGGGCCGGGTCGGGCAGAGTCGGGTCGGGCAGCTCGCTCGTGGTCAAAGGCCGCGGCGGGACCGTCTCCGCCGGCGGAGACGGCGGCGGCGTCGGCTCGGGCACCGCCGGGGCCGTCGTGTTCGGCAGCGGCGCCGGCGCGCCGGACGGCGTCAGCGGCTCGCCCGCGGCATCGGCGGGCGGCTGGGCGGCCCGCATCCGGTCGCGCAGCTCCTCGCTGATCACCCGCGCGTCATCCGCGTTGCGGATCACCCTCGGCGTGATGAAGACGATGAGCTCGGTGCGCTGCGACACGTCGTTGGTGCTGCCGAAGAGCTTGCCCACGACCGGCAGGTCGCCGAGGCCGGGCACGCTGCTGTTGTTGCGGATCGTGTCGTCCTGGATGAGCCCGCCCAGGACCACGGTCTGGCCGCTGGTGACGTTGACGCTGCTGGTGATCCGCCGTTGGGCGATGGTCGGGTTGCCGAACTGGTCCTCGCCCACCGCCTGCACCCGGCTCACCTCCTGCGAGATCTGCAAGGACACGACATTGTTCGTGTTGATGCGCGGTTTGACCTCGAGGATGACGCCGGTCTCGCGGTACTCGATATTGGCGACAATCGGCGAATCCGGGTTCTCCACGCCCTGCGAGGTGCGGGTGACCAGCGGCACTTCGTCGCCCACCGTGAGCACCGCCTCGCTGTTGTCCTGGACGACCAGCGACGGCGAGGAGAGCACCTGCACGTCGGTGACCCGGGAGAGCGCGTCGATGGTGATGTTCGAGCTGGCGCCCGAATAGACGAAGTTGAAGCCCGGCACGAGGGCCAGCGGATCGAGCAGGTTCGGGTTCACCGCACCCGTGGTGCCGCCGTCGGTCGTCGTGTTGAACCCGGCCCTGAAGCTGCCGGCCTGGAAGAAGTACTGCACGCCGTAGCGCAGCTGGTCGTTGAGCACGACCTCGGCGATGGTCGCCTCGATCAGCACCTGCAGGGGTGCCGTGTCGAGCCGCCGGATGGTCTGCTCGATCAGCGCATAGGCCTGCGGTGTGGCGCGCACGACGAGCGAGTTGTTGAGCTCGTTGGGCACAACCTTGACCGACGCCAGGATGTCACGGCGCTCGGTCTGCGACAGGTCGGCGAACGGCGCGTCGAAGGGCAAGGGCGGCTGGTCGCCGAGGAAGTCGCCGGTTTCGAGCCCGGCCTGCGACGGCACCGAGCCGAACTCGCCGGAGAGGCTGGCCGAAGCGGGCACGAGGTCGCCGGCCGCCGCGTCGGCGAAGGTGGCGTTGAGGAGCTCGGCCATCGACGCGGCCGGCGTGTTCTGGAGCTGGTAGACGAAGAACTGCACGCTCGAGCCGCTGCCCCGGTCGAGGCGCTGCACCCAGCGCTCGATGTCGACGAGCTGCTCGGGCTGGCTGGCGATGGCGAGCACCGCGTTCAGCCGGTCCATCGGCAGGAAGCGCACGCCCGACGAGCTGATGTCGAAGCCGCCGAACGGCGTGAACAGGCCGTCGAGCTCGGCGATCACGGCTTCCGGCGTGGCCGTGCTCAAAGGGAAGATGCCGACCGACCGGCCGGCCATCCAGTCCACGTCGATCTCGCCGAGCGTGCGGACCACGTTCTGCCGCTCCGCCGCGTTGCCGACGAAGAGCAGGAGGTTGCGCGCGTCGTCGATGCGGATCTGCTCGGGCAGCGAGAGCAGGGGCTGGATGAACTGCGACGCCGCCGCGGCGCTCACGTAGCGCAGCGGCACGACGGTGACACCGGTGCCGATGATCAAGGGCGGGGCCTGCTCGCCCCCGACGGTGGTGAACTGCGCGGCACCGACCGAGGGCGCCCCCGCCATCACCGCATAGGTGCCGCCGAGGTCGACCAGCGTGGCACCGTGCATCTGCAGGATGGTCTCGAGCACGGTCAGCATGTCGGCCTGCGACAGCGGTGCCGTCGACGACAGGATGACGTCGCCGCTCACCGCCGGGTCGATCGTGTAGCTGGCGCCCAGGATTTCGCCCAGCACCACGTCCACCACCTCGCGCAGGCTGGCGCCGTCGAAGTTGAGCCGGACCCCGCCCGTGGCGTCCGCAGTCGCCGCGGTCTCACTCCCCGGTGCCGGGTTCTGGCCGAAGAAGAGCTGCGACTGCGGCCGCTCAGCCGTCACCGTGCCGCCGGTCGTCGGCGTCGGCCTCGTGGTAGCGGTCTCGCTGGCCGCCGGCGCGTCGAAGTCGACATTCCGCAGGCTGTTGCCGACTGCCCCATATCCCTCGACCGGTGTCTCGCAGGCGGCGAGCCCCAGTACCGAAAGCAAAACACCTATGGCGGCGAGTCGCCGCGACATAGCGGGAGGTCTCATTGGACGCCCCTTCCCGGATGATTGTGAGAATCGCCGTGCCCGCGGCGTGTCCCACGCTATTACAAGGGACATCGTTCCGTCACAACCTCCACGTCCGCCGAACACCGGGCAAGCGAAAAAACCACGTTCGCTCGCGCCCTGGTTGATGAGCATCGGGGCGTTCGAAACTCATCTCCCGATCAGTATCATGATACTGATTTAGTCGGGTTGGCGGAATTTTTCTTAACCAAAACTTTTCTCGATTGCGTTCTAGATACCGCTCTTCAGTTTTGCTACCCGGGCTGCAACGCATGCCTCGAATGTCTCCTTCGAAGGCCCGCCACGCGCCCGGGAGCAGCGCCGGAACGATCGGATGGGCACGAA
Organism: uncultured Geminicoccaceae bacterium; assembly: GCA_964528705.1. Taxonomy (GTDB): domain Bacteria; phylum Pseudomonadota; class Alphaproteobacteria; order Geminicoccales; family Geminicoccaceae; genus SLRI01. The sequence continues at coordinate 39,893 of CAZGUW010000008.1, read as the reverse complement.
TGCAGGCAGCAGGGACGACCCCAGCACGGACAAGCAAGGAGAAGGTGCGATGACCCTGGACCGGAGCCGCGGACCCGACGCGGTGACCAGCCCTGCCGCCGCCAGCCGCCGGATGCCTCGAGCCGCCATGCCACCCGTCGTGCGGGCCCTGACACTCGGCGCGGCCGTCGCCGCTGCCGCCGTCCTGCCGCCCGCACCCGGCACCGGCGCCCTCGCCGCCGAGCCGTTCAGCTTCCGCAATTCGTTCCGATCCTTCTTCTCCGGCACTCAGGACACCGCCCAGGAGACGACACAGCAGCCGATGCTCGGTCTCGGAGAGCTGCTGCAGCTCTCCGAGACCGAGTCGCCAACGACCGGTGGGTCGACTTCCGGCAGCTCGATTGGTGGAAGCTGGACTTTCGGAAACACGCCGATCGGCGGCTCCAGTTCCGACACCCCGTCGTCGGGCGGCTCAACCGGCAGCAGCTCCGGGTCGGGCAGCCTCGCCGGCGTGCCGGCCATCCCCAAGCCGGCCGCCAACCTCGTCATCCACTATGTCCAGCCGTCAGGCTTCCAGAAGGTCACCGGCCGGGCCGACCAGGATCTCCTGCTGGTCAGCCCCAACCAGTCGATCAACGGCAAGTTCCAGATCGATGTCGACGGTTTCCGCGGCGTCTACTGGATCGGCGCCTCGTTCGATCCGCAGCCGGCCGGCTGGCTGACCTCGCCGAACAACCGGCGCACCGAGGGCGTCGGCACCCTCATCCGCATCAAGACCCATAAAGACGCGGTGCGGCCGTTCATTGTCCTGGGCCGAATGCACCTGAAGACGTCGAACATCGATTTCGGCGACTTCGCCCAGCTCGGCGGCAACACGACGGCCGGCAAATGGCAGTCCTGGCCGGACGTCTGGCGCTGCCGGATGATCGCCGAGCCGCTCTATGGCTGGCGCGACTACAAGGGCGGCTCGTTCAGCCAGTACGTCTCGCACAGCGACTTCACCAAGTTCGAGACGGGCGGCGTGCGGCACTCCTACGCCGCCAAGATCGACGCGACCTGGGGTTACCAGGGCGAGTACGTGCTGCCGTCCTATGCCAGCAACAAGAAGCCCTATCGCGGGCCGGACGGGCGCGGCACGGCGCAATACTGGGACTATGTCGGCCGGGCCGTGACCAATTCGGCCATCGGCAGCGAGTCGAAGCCCAAGGCCTTCTTCCTTGCGCGTGGCTCGGACGAGGTGGCCGCCGGCGACTACATCACCTACCACTTCAACACGAGCGGCCGGGGCGTGTGGCTCGTGCCCGTCAGCGGCCGGCCGGTCGGCGAGCAGATCCATCCGGGCGGCGGCACCTATGCCCCGCAGATCAGCGGCAGCACCCTGACCTGGCGCAGCCCGTCGGGCGATCCCTTCGTCGTCGGCCGGATCAATGACGGCAGCAAGGCGACGCCGCCGAACGTCGTCAGCGCCGGCGAGATCGGCCATGCGCAGCGGGTGACCGACCGGACCGCGCTCGAGCGCGCGATCGCCGGCCTCTGCCGCTAGGGCGCGCCACGGGGCGACCGGCACCGGGGCCTCGCTGGAATCCTTCCACGGGCCGAGCTTTACAGGCTCCGCGGCCCGTGGAAGAAGGCGCCTCATGAGGGTCCATCGGGGTTGCGCAGCTTTGCCGCCCGAGGCGGTCGGCTGCGCGGTCGCCATCGGCAATTTCGACGGGGTGCACCAGGGGCACCGCGCCGTCATCGAGGCGGCGCGTCACCAGGTTGCAGGGTCCGCGGGCCTCGGCGTCGTCACCTTCGAGCCGCACCCCCGCGAGGTGCTGAGCCCGGCGACCGCACCCCTGCGCCTCGCCCCGCTTCGCCGCAAGATAGCGCTCCTGCGCGACCTGGGCGTCGAGCACCTCTTCCTCCTGCGCTTCGACCGGCCGCTCATGGCGATGCCGGCGGCCGAGTTCATCGAGCGGATCCTCGTCGGCCGCCTCGGCATCAAGGGCCTCGCGGCGGGCGAGGCCTTCCGCTTCGGCCATCGGCGGCAGGGCGACGCGGCCCTCCTTCAG
>CAZGUW010000008.1:3677-37850 GCA_964528705.1 uncultured Geminicoccaceae bacterium | reverse complement strand
CGCACCCACACGCGACCCGCATCATCGAGGAACACCGCGGCCGCCCGGGGCTTCACCTTCGCCGCCGTGCCGCCGGTCATGGAGGACGGCCTGCCCTGCTCCTCGACCCGGATCCGCGCCGCTTTGGCCGAGGGCGAGCTGGCCCTCGCCAACCGCCTCCTGGGCTATCCCTTCGAGCTCACCGGCATCGTTCGCGAGGGCCATCAGCGCGGCCGCACCATCGGCTTTCCCACGGCCAACATCGCCCCGGCCGCCGAGCGCTGGGCCCTGCCGGCCAGCGGCGTCTACGCCGTGCGCGCCGGCCGCTGTACACCGGCGGGCAAGGTCTGGTATCCCGCCATAGCGAATCTGGGTCGCCGCCCCACATTCGACGGCGATCGGCTGTTGCTCGAGGTGCATCTCCTCGACGTGCAGCTCGATCTCTACGGACAGCGGCTCGATGTGGCGTTCCTGGAGCGCCTGCGCGGCGAGATGAAGTTCCCGGGGATCGAGGCCCTGCAGGCCCGGATCGCTGAGGATTGCTCGGCGGCGCGGCAAATCCACGAGCAGCTGAGAGTGAACGCTTGACGCGGCGCGCCGGGGCCGAAGGCGCGCCCGATCGGATGACGACCGGATGACCAAGGACTATAAGGACACCGTCTTCCTGCCGCGCACGGACTTCGCCATGAAGGCGAACCTGCCGGCGCGCGAGCCGGCCCAGCTGGAACGCTGGGCGGCCGAGGACCAGCATGCCCGGCTGCGCGACGCCGCCGCCGGTCGCCCGCGCTTCATTCTCCATGACGGCCCGCCTTACGCCAACGGCCACCTGCACATGGGGACGGCGCTCAACAAGATCCTCAAGGACGTCATCAACCGCAGCCGGCAGATGCTCGGCAACGACGCGGCCTACGTCCCCGGCTGGGACTGCCACGGCCTGCCGATCGAGTGGCAGATCGAGCAGCAGTACCGCAAGAAGGGCAGGAACAAGGACGACGTGCCGATCATCGACTTCCGTCGCGAGTGCCGCGAGTTCGCGGCCAAGTGGATGGACGTTCAGCGCGCCGAGTTCCAGCGCCTCGGCGTCGTCGGCGACTGGGATCGGCGCTACGCGACCATGGATTTCCGGTCGGAGGCCGACATCTATCGCGAGGTCGGCAAGTTCCTGCTCAACGGCTCGCTCTATCGCGGCAAGAAGTCGGTGATGTGGTCGGTGGTCGAGAAGACGGCCCTCGCCGAGGCCGAGGTCGAGTACCATGACCATACCTCGACGACGATCTGGGTGGCGTTCCCGCTCGTCCGCCCGGTGAAGGCGAGCTTCGCCGATGCCGCCGTGGTCATCTGGACCACCACGCCCTGGACCATCCCGGCCAACCGGGCCGTGGCCTACGGTGCCGCCATCGACTACGCGCTCGTCGCGGCCGCCGGCCGCCGGCTGATCATGGCCGAGGCGCTGGTCGAGGCCACCATGGCGACGGCCGGCATCGCCGACTGGCGGGTGCTCGAGACCTTCAAGGGCAGCGACCTCGAGGGCTCGATCGCCGCCCACCCGCTCGCCGGGCACGCCGACGCCTACGGGTTCGAGGTGCCGCTCCACCCGGCCGACTTCGTCAGCGACGAGGACGGCACCGGCCTCGTCCACATCGCGCCCGGCCACGGCGCCGACGACTTCGACCTCGGCCAGCGCCACGGGCTCGAGGTGCCGGACACCGTTGCCGAGGACGGCACCTACACAGCGGAAGTGCCGGGCTTCGAGGGCACCCACGTCTTCAAGGCGGCGGAGCCGGTGATCGAGGCCCTCGAGGCGAAGGGCAGCCTCCTCGCGCGGGGCACCCTCGTCCATTCCTACCCGCATTCCTGGCGGTCCAAGGCGCCCCTGATCTTCCGCGCCACGGCCCAGTGGTTCATCCCCATGGAGGGCGATCTCAATCTTCGCCGCAAGGCGCTCGATGCCATCGACGAGACGAGCTTCGTCCCGGCGCGCGGCAAGACCCGGCTGCGCTCGATGATCGAGACCCGCCCCGACTGGTGCATCAGCCGGCAGCGCGCCTGGGGGGTGCCGATCGCCGTCTTCGTCGACAAGCGGACGGGCGAGCCGCTGCGCGATCCGGCCGTGGTCGAGCGCATCGCGGAAGCCTTCGAGGCCGAAGGTGCGGACGCCTGGTGGACGAGGGATCCCCAGGACTTCCTCGGGCCCGACTACCGAAAGGACGACTTCGAGAAGGTCGACGACATCCTCGACGTCTGGTTCGAATCGGGCTCGACCCACGCCTTCGTGCTGGAGCAGCGGCCGGAGCTGAAATGGCCGGCCGACCTCTATCTCGAGGGCTCGGACCAGCATCGCGGCTGGTTCCAGTCGTCGCTCCTGGAGAGCTGCGGCACGCGTGGCCGGGCGCCTTTCGCCGCGGTCCTGACGCATGGCTTCGTCGTCGACGCCACCGGCCGCAAGGAATCGAAGTCGCTCGGCAACGTCACCTCGCCGATCGACCTCATGAAGACGCACGGCGCCGACATCCTCAGGCTCTGGTCGGTCTCGGTCGATTTCGTCGACGACATCCGCATCGGCAAGGAGATCCTGGACGGGGTCGGCGACAACTACCGCCGCCTGCGCAACACGCTGCGCTATGCGCTGGGCAACCTCGCCGGCTTCCAGGAGATCGAGCGCCTGCCGCCCGAGCAGATGCCGGAGCTCGAGCGCTGGGTGCTGCACCGGCTGAAGGAGCTCGACGACCTCGTCCGGTCCTGCAACGCGAGCTACGACTTCCCCAGGCTCTACAGCGCCATCCACCATTTCTGCGCCATCGACCTCTCGGCCTTCTATTTCGACGTGCGCAAGGACAGCCTCTACTGCGACGCGGTCGACAGCGTGCGGCGCCGCGCCGCCCGCACCGTGCTCGACCGGGTCTTCCACTGCCTGGTGCGCTGGCTCGCCCCGGTCCTCCCCTTCACCGCCGAGGAGGCCTGGCTCGCCCGAACCAGGGGCGAGACCGGCAGCATCCATCTCCAGCTCTTCGAGGCGCTGCCGGACGACTGGCGCGACCCCGCCCTCGCCGCCCGCTGGGAAAAGGTCCGGGCCGTGCGCCGCGTCGTCACCGGGGCGCTCGAGGTCGAGCGCCGCGAGAAGCGGATCGGCTCGAGCCTGCAGGCGGCACCCGCGGTCCATCTGACCGAGGCCCATGCCGCCGCCATCGAGGGGCTCGACATGGCCGAGCTCTGCATCACGAGCGGCGTCGAGATCGTCATCGGCGCCCCGCCAGCCGGCGCCTTCGCGCTCGCCGACGTGCCGGGAGTGGGCGTCGTGCCGGCGCTGGCGAGGGGCGAGAAATGCGGGCGCTGCTGGCAGGTGCTCGAGGAGGTCGAGGAGGCCGGCGGGCTCTGCCGCCGCTGCACCGGGGCGGTCGGCGCCATGGCCGCTTGACGAACGACCCGGCCCGGCGCTGGCTCGGCCCCGGCGTCTTCCTCCTGATCCTGGTCCTGGATTTCCTGACCAAGCAGTGGGCGCTGGCCCGGCTCACCGATCAGGGTTTCATCGAGGTCACCTCCTTCTTCAACCTCGTCCTCGTCTGGAACCGCGGCGTGAGCTTCGGCATGTTCCAGGCCGGCAGCGAGGAGGGCCGCTGGCTGCTCGTCGGCGTGGCGCTCGTGGTCTCGGCCGTGCTCGTCATCTGGCTCTGGCGCGAGCGGCGGTCGCTGCCGCGCCTCGCCATCTGGCTGATCCTCGCCGGGGCGCTCGGCAATGTCGTCGACCGGGTACGCTACGGCGCCGTGGTCGACTTCCTCGATTTCCATGCTTTCGGCTACCATTGGCCGGCGTTCAACGTGGCCGACAGTGCCATCGTCGTCGGCGCGGTCGCCCTGGTGGGTGACAGCCTGCTCGGCGGCCGGAACGCGCTACCTGTCGCAGGGAGACAAGAGTGAAGCGAGCGGGCCTGGGACGTCATATTGCCGTCGGTTGCATGGCGCTCGGCCTCGTCGTGCTGACCGGCTGCGGCAGCGGCACGCTGCAGGAGCGGCTCGGCATGGGCCGGCGCGCGCCCGACGAGTTCCAGGTCGTGCGCCGCCAGCCTTTGGTGCTGCCGCCGAACTACAATCTGCCGGAACCGGGCACGCCGAGTCCGGCGCAGCAGCAGGGCACGGCGTCGCTGCAGACGCAGGAGCTGCTGTTCGGCCAGCCGGTCAGCGAGAATGCCCAGAGCCCGGCCGAGGTGGCGCTCCTCGCCGAGGTGCCCGGCACCATCCAGCCGAACATCCGCGAGGTCATCCTCGAGGAGAACACCGAGATGACCCAGCTCGACGAGAGCCGCTTCCTCTTCATCCTCGACTTCCAGCGGCGGCGGATGGTCGACAATTCCGGCATCTACCAGCCGCTCGACCCGAACGCCGAGGCGGCCCGCCTCGAGGCGGAAGGCCAGAGTGCGCGCGTCGTCACGCAGCGGGTCGGCACGTCGGTGGTCGAACCGTCAGAGCCTGACCAGTAGGGGCACGACAACGATGCCAAGAGCCGGAACCATGGCGACGGGACTGAACGACGCAGCCGGCACGGGTGCGCCCGCGGGCATGTTCCACCCCAGCACCTTCACGCTCGACAACGGCATGCAGGTGGTGGCCATCGAGAACCACCGCGCACCCGTCGTCTCGCACTGGGTCTGGTACCGGGTCGGCACGGCCGACAGCCCGCCCGGCAAGTCCGGCCTGCCGCATTTCCTCGAGCATTTGATGTTCAAGGGCACGGAGGCGATCGCCCCCGGCGAGTTCTCGAAGATCGTCGCCCGCCACGGCGGCAACGACAACGCCATGACGTCGAGCGACTTCACCGCCTACTTCCAGAACATCGCGAAGGACCGGCTGGCCATGGCGATGGAGATGGAGGCCGACCGAATGGCCAATCTCCGTCTCGATCCGGCGCATGTCCTGGCCGAGCGCGACGTCATCCTCGAGGAGCGGAGCTCCAGGGTCGACAACCAGCCGGGTGCGATGCTGCACGAGCAGCTCGACGCCGCCCAGTTCCTGAACCACCCCTACCGGCTGCCGATCATCGGCTGGCACCACGAGATCGCGAGCTACACGCGCGAGGACGCGCTCGCGTTCTATGACCTCTGGTACGCACCCAACAACGCCATCCTGGTCGTCGCCGGCGACATCACGCTCGACGAGCTGCGCCCGCTGGCGGAGCGGACCTATGGCCTGCTGACGCCCCGCCCCACGCCCGAGCGGCAACGCCTGGTCGAGCCGCCGCAGCTCGCCGAGCGGCGCATCGAGCTGGCGCACGAGCGGGTCGAGCAGCCGAGCCTCGTGCGCTCCTACCTGGCGCCGAGCCACGCCACGGCGGTGAACGGCCGGGCGCACGCGCTCGAGGTCCTGGCCGAGCTCTTCGGCGGCGGCGGCACCAGCCGGCTCTACCGCACCATCGTCATCGACCAGGCGCTGGCCTCGGGCATCGGCGCCTATTATCGCGGCACCAGCCTCGACCAGACGGCCTTTCGCCTCTACGGCAGCCCGCGCGGCGAGGTCGATCTCGACCGGCTGGAGGCAGCCCTCGATGCCGAGATCGAGAAGCTGGTGGCCGACGGCGTCACCGAGGCCGAGGTCGAGCGCGTCAAGTCGCGGCTGATCGCCGAATCGGTCTATGCAAGGGACAGCCTGACCACCGCCGTCCGCGTCTTCGGCAGTGCGCTCACCACCGGCTCGACGATCGAGGACGTCGAGAGCTGGCCCGTGAGCATCGCCGCCGTGACGAAGGCGCAGGTCGAGGAGGCGGCCCGCGAGCTCTTCGACCGCGGCCACTCGGTCACCGGGCGCCTCACGCCGGCACGGAACGGCGGCCGCCCGGCGCCTGACGCCGCCGCAACCACGGGATAGCAGGCCTTGCACGACATGCCCGCCGCCACCCAGGCGGCCACGACCGTCCCCGGCAGCGCTGCCGGCACTGCCGTCGAGCGGGTGCTGACTCCGGCCGGCCTCGAGGCCTGGCTCGTCAACGCCCCGAGCGTGCCGCTGCTCACCGTCGCCTGCAGCTTCAGGGGCGGTGCCGCCGCCGATCCCGCGGGCAGCGAGGGCCTCTCGCGCATGGTTGCCGGGCTGCTCGACGAGGGTGCCGGCGAGCTCGACAGCCTCGCCTTCCGCACCGAGCTCGAGGATCTGGCGATCCGGCTTCACTTCACGGCCGAGCGCGACGCGCTGGCGGGCCGCCTGATGACGCTCAGCGAGAACCGCGACCGTGCCTTCGAGCTCCTGCGCATGGCGCTCGCCGAGCCGCGCTTCGATGCCGAGCCGGTGGAGCGTATCCGCCAGCAGATCACAAGCGACCTGCAGCGCCGGCGCACCGACCCCAACACGGTCTCGGGCCGCGTCTGGTTCGCGCATGCCTTCGACGGGCACGCCTATGGCCGGCCGGCGCAGGGCACGATCGAGGCCATCCGGGGGATCACGGCGGCCGACCTCCAGGGGTATGTCGGCAAGCGCCTCGCCCGCGACAATCTCGTCATCGGCGTCGCCGGCGACATCACCGCCGAGGAGCTGGCGCCGCTGCTCGACCGGGCCTTCGCCCACCTGCCGGCCGCGGCCGACCTGCCGCCGCTCGTCCCGGCGACACCTGCGACCGGCGCCACGCTGGTCACGCCCATGACCATCCCGCAGAGTGTCGTGACCTTCGGCCTGCCCGGCATCGCCCGCGCCGATGCCGACTACTACGCCGCCTACGTCGCCAACTACATCATCGGCGGCGGCGGCTTCGCGTCCCGGCTCCTCGAGGAGGTGCGCGAGAAGCGGGGGCTCGCCTACTCGGTCCATTCCCAGCTCGTCGACGCCGAGCTCGCCCCGCTCTGGCTGGGCGGGGTCGCGACCCGCAACGACCAGGTGGCGCAGTCGATCGAGGTCATCCGCACCGAGCTCGGGCGCATGGCCAGGGGCGACATCGGCGAGAACGACCTCGCCAATGCCCGGACCTACCTGACCGGTTCCTTCCCGCTCCGCTTCACCAGCAACGAAAGCGTCGCCCGCATGCTCGTCGGCATGCAGGTGGCGGAGCTCGGCATCGACTATCTCGAGCGCCGCAACGCCTTCATCGAAGCGGTCAGCCTCGCCGACGTCGCCCGCGCGAGCGAGCGCCTGTTCGCGACCGAGCCGCTCTTCTCCGTCGTCGGCGATCCTTTGGGCCTCGACGAGGCGACCCGCCTGAACCCGGTGGTCGCGGCCAACGGCCATGGCGGCAAGGGCTGAGAGCAGCGATCCCCCCGCCCCGGGCCAGGCGCCGCGCATCCGCCGCCTGCCCCCGGGCCTGGTCAACCGCATCGCTGCGGGCGAGGTGGTCGAGCGCCCGGCTTCGGCCGTCAAGGAGCTGGTCGAGAACGCCATCGACGCCGGAGCGACCCGTGTCCGGGTGACGCTCGAGGAGGCCGGCCGGCGGGCCATCACGGTCGAGGACGACGGCTCGGGCATGTCCCGGGCCGAGCTGGAGCTGGCGGTCGAGCGGCACGCCACCTCGAAGCTCCTGGACGAGCAGCTCGTCGACATCCGGACCCTCGGCTTTCGCGGCGAGGCCCTGCCGTCGATCGCCTCGGTCAGCCGGCTGACGCTGACCAGCCGCACCGCCAGCGAGGCGCATGGCTGGCGGCTCGCGGGCGACGGCGGCCGGCTGGGCGCGCCCGAGCCGGCTGCGGCCCCGGCCGGCACGCGCGTCGATGTGCTGGACCTCTTCTTCAATACGCCGGCCCGGCTCAAGTTCCTGAAGTCCGAGCGGCGCGAGCTGGAGCTGGCGCGCGAGATCGTCGAGCGGCTGGCGCTGGCACATCCGGAAGTCGGCTTTCGCCTCGAGGCCGGCGGGCGGCGCCTCATCGACCTCGCCCCGGCCGATCGCGACACCCGCCTTGCCGCCCTGCTCGGCCGGCCCGTGGTCGAGAACGCCATCGAGATCGCCGCCGAGCGCGACCTCATGCGGCTCTTCGGCCTCGCGGTGCTGCCGACGCTCAGCCGCAACCACGGCCAGGACCAGCATCTCGTGGTCAATGGCCGGCCGGTGCAGGACCGGCTGCTCAAGGGTGCGTTGCGCGCCGCCTATGCCGACCTCCTGCCGGCCAACCGCCAGCCGATCGCCGCCCTTTTCCTCGAGCTGCCGACGGCCATGGTCGACGTCAACGTCCACCCGACCAAGGCGGAGGTGCGGTTCCGCGACAGCGGCGAGGTGCGCGGGCTCATCGTCGGCGCCCTGAAGCGGGCGCTGGCCGAGCACGGCCACCGCAGCAGCACCACCACCGGCACCGCCGCACTCGGCAAGTTCACCCCGGGCAACAGCCCCGCCGGTGGCTCCGGCACCGCCTGGCCTCGGCCGGTGGCCCCGCCTGCCGCCGGCCTCGCCGAGGAAGCGCAGCGCTACCAGGCGCCGCCCGGTCTCGACATCGGCCCGCCCAGCATGCGGCATGGCGACGCGCCCCCCGCCGTCGAGGAAGCCGAGTTCCCGCTCGGTGCCGCCTGCGCGCAGGTGCACGAGACCTACATCGTGGCGCAGACCAAAGACGGCATCGTCATCGTCGACCAGCACGCCGCCCACGAGCGGCTGGTCTACGAGCGCATGAAGAAGGCGCTGGCGGCGGGCGGGGTGGCCCGCCAGGCCCTGCTGATTCCCGAGGTGGTGACGGTCGATGCCAGGACGCGGGAGCTCCTGCTCGAGCGGGCGGCCGACCTCCTGCCGCTCGGCCTCGTCCTCGAGGCCTTCGGCAGCGAGGCAGTCTTGGTCCGCGAGACGCCGGCGCTGATCGGCACCGATTCCGTGGCTGTGCTACTGCAGGACATCGCCGGTGACCTCGCGAATCTCGACCAGGCGCTGCCGCTCGAGGAGGCGCTCTTGAAGGTCGTGGCCCGGGCGGCCTGCCACGGCAGCGTGCGCGCCGGCCGGCGTCTCACCCCGGCCGAGATGAACGCGCTCCTGCGCGACATGGAAAGGACGCCGCATTCCGGCCAGTGCATCCACGGCCGGCCGACCTCGATAGCGCTCGGCAAGGCGGATATCGAGCGCCTGTTCGGGCGTCGCTGAGACGCACGAAAACATTGGCGAACCGGCTGGCCCGGTGCGGCGTTCTTGGCTAGAACCGGAGCCGCCAGCGAAGGACGGAGACCCGATGACCTACGTCGTCACCGAAGCCTGCATCAAGTGCAAGTACATGGATTGTGTCGAGGTCTGCCCCGTGGACTGCTTCTACGAGGGCGAGACGATGCTGGTCATCAATCCGGACGAATGCATCGATTGCGGCGTGTGCGAGCCCGAATGCCCGGCCGAGGCCATTCTCCCAGACACCGAAGGTGAAGCGGAGAAGTGGCTGGAGCTTAACCGCGAGTACTCGACCGGGCCCTGGCCGAACATCACGCGCAAGGGCGACGAGCCGCCTGACGCGGACGAGTTCAAGGACGAGAAGGGCAAGTACGAGAAGTACTTCAGCCCCAACCCGGGCACCGGCAGCTAGCGCGGGCCAGCCGCCTGCCCCTGCATAAGACGTCCGGCCAGCCGGTGCGGCCTTGCGCTGCACTGCGACAGCGGTGTGGTATTTGAGACGAATTTGTGCTAAACATCACACGCTGCGTTGGATAGCGAGGAAGAACAACCTCGAGAGTCGCCCTCGGCTCGGCCCCACGGACATACGGGCTACGCCACCGGACGGTCGGGTGGCGCTGTCGGTCGTCCAAATTTGGGGGTCCGGACGAGGCTCGATTGAATTCGCGTGGCTGGGGCACCACCGTTAGTGGAGAATCAAGTCGATGGCAAGAGACCTCGCCTACGATGCCGGGGATTACATCGTCTACCCGAGCCACGGGGTCGGACGGATCACCGGCATCGAGAAGCAGACGATCGCCGGCATCCATCTCGAGATGTACGTCGTCTCGTTCGAGAACGAGAAGCTGATCCTGCGCGTGCCGGTCGAGAAGGCACCGAACTCCGGTATGCGCAAGCTCAGCAGCCGCGAGAAGATCCAGTCGGCCCTCGATGCACTTAAGATCCGCACGCGGCCGCGGCGCAACATCATGTGGAGCCGGCGCGCACAGGAGTATGAGGCGAAGATCAACTCCGGCGACCCGGTCTCGATCGCTGAGGTGGTGCGGGAGCTGCACCGCGCCGACGACACCGACCAGTCCTACAGTGAGCGGCAGATGTACCGCGCTGCCCTCGAGCGTCTGGCCCGCGAGGTCGCGGCGATCGATTCGGTCGACGAGACCGAGGCGACCAAGAAGCTCGAGAAGGTGCTGCTGGCCGCCGCCGCCTGAGCGCACCTGTCCCGGCTTAGACAAGGGCTCCCGCGAGGGAGCCCTTTTTGCTTGGCGCTCGGCCCCACCACCAGTCTGAGCGCCTGCGCGGCGGCCGTAGACGAGGAGGCAAGGCGATCGGCGCGCAGCGTAGCCTATGCTACGTGAGCACCGATCGATCGCAGTCTGACGAAGTATACGGTCGCCGTGCAGGCGCTCAGCTCATCCAGCGCCGCGCTGTCGGCCCGTTGGCGAGCCTCGTCTCGATCGCGTCCCAGATCTGCCGCTCGAGGCTGACGCCATCGAAGCGGTCGATCTCCTGCAGGCCGGTCGGCGAGGTGACGTTGATCTCGGTCAGGTAGTCACCGATCACGTCGATGCCGGTGAAGAGCAGGCCATACTCCTCGAGCGCCGGCCCGATCACCTCGCAGATCTCGAGGTCGCGCTTGGTCAGCGCCGACTTCTCGGCCCGGCCGCCGACATGCATGTTGGCCCGGACGTCCCACTCGGGCGGCACGCGGTTGACGGCACCTGCCGGCTTGCCGTCGATCAGGATGATGCGCTTGTCGCCCTGGCGGATTTCCGGCAGGTAGCGCTGCACCATCAAGGGCTCCTTGAGGAAGCTCTGGAAGGTCTCGATCAGGCTCGAGAGATTGTTGTCGTCCTTCTTGATGAGAAAGATCCCGGCCCCGCCATTGCCGTAGAGCGGCTTGACGATGACGTCGCCATGCTCGGCGCGGAAGGCCCGGATCTCGTCGATGTCGTAGGAGATCAGCGTCGGCGGCATCAGCTCGGCGAAATGCGTGACGAAGAGCTTCTCGGGCGCGTTCCTCACCGAGTGCGGGTCATTGACGACCAGCGTGCCCGGATGCACGCGGTCGAGCAGATGCGTCGCCGAGATGTAGGCGAGGTTGAAGGGCGGGTCCTGGCGCATCAGGACGACGTCGAGCGTCGCGAGGTCGATCACCTCCGGCGCACCGAAGGTGACATGGTTGCCCGGCTCGCGCCGCACCTCGAATGGCCGCGCCCTGGCCGAGACCCGGCCCTGCCGGTAGCTCAGGTGGCGTGGCTCGTAGTGATAGAGGCCGTGCCCACGGCGCTGCGCCTCGAGCGCCAGCACGAAGGTGCTGTCGGCGTCGATGGCGACGGTCTCGAGCGGGTCCATCTGGATGGCGACGGCGAGCGACATGAGGATTTCCCGGGTGGTTGCCGCGCCGGGAGGCTGCCCGGCCGGATCGTTGCCCGAAAGTTCGGCCACCCGTCTCTGCCAGTCCCGGCCCGCCTTGACAAGCAGCGGCCGGCCCGCCCAGGAACGCCGCCGAGGACCATCAAGCGCGGGCGGCTGCCGCCCCTGGAGCATCCCGGATGAGCTACGACACCGACAATGTCTTCGCCCGCATCCTGCGCGGCGAGCTGCCCTGCCGGAAGGTCTACGAGGACGAGTGGGCGCTGGCCTTCGAGGACATCAACCCGGCAGCACCGGTGCATGTCCTGGTGATCCCCAAGGGCGAGTACGTCTCGCTCAGCGACTTCAGCGCCGCGGCCCCGGACGCCGCCATCGCCGGCTTCTTCCGGGCGGTGGGCAAGGTCGCGGAGCAGGTCGGCGCCACCACCAGCGGCTATCGCGCGCTCGCCAATCACGGCCCCGATTCACACCAGGAAGTGCCGCACTTCCACGTCCACATTCTCGCCGGCCGCAAGCTCGGCCCGATGCTGGCCCCCCAGCCCTGAGGCGCGTCCTCAGGCCGGGCGCAGACGCCGCCGCCTGAAGCGAACCAGGGCGAGCCGGGCCAGCCCCATGCCCGTGGCCACCCCGGCGAGGTTGGCGACGATGTCGGCGCCCTCGAAGGTCCGACTCGGCACCAGCCCCTGGGCCAGCTCCAGCCCGAACGCGGCAGCGAGGCAGACGAGGCCGGCCGCAAGGAGCTGGCCACCGCTGCGGCAGAAGGCCAGCGACGTGAAGCTGATCAGGAAGAAGCTGGCGAAGTGAACGGCCTTGTCCGACTGGCCCGCCAGATCCAGCGGCGCCGGGTCGAGCATCGCCCAGACGACCACCGCCCAGGCAGCGAGCCACAGCAGCAGCGCCGCGGCGCGCAGGCCGCGGCCCGGCGACATCGAGCGGCGAGACCTGCGACGCCTACTGATACTTGTTGCGGTCCTTCAGCCAGCCTTCGGTCTGGGTGCCGTCGGGCAGCTGAATGGCGCAGGCGCCGAGCGCCAGGCCGCTCAGGGTGAGCAGGGAGATCACGAGGAACGGCATCAATCCGCGACGCATCGGCTACATCCTTTCGACAGGCCCGGCGGCGACCCGCCCGCTGGCGGCCAGGCGGGCTTGGCGCTGCAGCGACGATCACTAGCGGGCCGATCGGCCACAGGTCAATCGGCCCGCCTCATCGAAGGGTGAAACGACCGGCTGCCGGCTCAATTGAGGCGCGTGACGCGCCCCTCCGCCACCTGGTCGACCTTGCCGCCCATGGCCGTGATGTAGTTCATCACGGTGTTCGCCATCAGCGTGCCGGCCGCACCGTCGATCATCACTTCGCCATTGCCGAGGCTGGCATAGCCGTCACCGCCGCCGAGCATGTAGTCGTTGGTGGCGACCGTGTAGGTCGCTGCCAGATCGAGCGGTGCATCGCCCACCATGACCTCGGTGACCCGGGCGCCGGGCGGCTGGCTGGCATCGTAGGTCAGGCGCAGGCCGGAGACGTGCGGGAAGCGCCCGGCCCCCTCCTCGACCTGGCTGACGCCGTTCTCGAGCGCCGCCATGAGGTCGGCGCCCGAAAGCTCGACCAGGACCGTCGTGTTGCCGAACGGCAGCTCGCTCAGGATGTCGCGCCGGGTCAGCACGTGGCCCGCCTCGTAGAGCCGGTCGCCGCGGATGCCGCCACCATTGGTGAGGCCGATATCGGCATCCGTCGCGTTCCGGATGGCGTCGGCAATGAGGTTGGCGAAGCCGCTCTCCGTGGCACGGATCGTCGCCCGCTGCGTGTCGAGCTCGACCAGGGTCTCGCCGATGTCGATGTCGAGCTCGGCCGAGAGCTTGTCCTCGTAGGGCTGCAGCTTGGCGAGGGCCGCTTCGTCGGGCTCGAAGGCCGCGCTGTCGATGGCGCGGAAGGCCGGCCGCCACTCGACATCGCCGTCCTCGTCGCGCTCGGCGGTGAGCTCGATCGCCGTGACGAAGTCGGCCTGCGAGCCGCTCTCCACCATCGCCGTGCGGCCGTCGTACATGATCCTCAGGTCATGGTCGTGGCCGGTCAGGATGATGTCGGCGACACGGGCGCGGTAGAGCTCCATGTCCTCGCCCCAGCCGGTGTGGACGACGGCGACGACGAGGTCGGCACCGGCCTCGCGCAGCTTCTCCTGCATCAGGCTCGCCGTCGCGACGACCGGCTCGAACCGCGTGTCGGCGGTGGTCGAGATCTCGATCGTGTCCGGCGTCGTCAGGCCATAGAAGCCGAGCTTGATGCCGTTCACCTCGACCAGCTTGCTCTCCATCGTATTCGGGAAGAGCTCGCCCGCGGCGGTGCGGACATTGCTGTTGACGACGTCGAACCCGGCCTCGGCCATGCGCGCCGCCGCAACCTCGGGACCGAAGTCGAATTCGTGATTGCCCATCACGAACACGTCGATCGGCAGCTCGTTCAGGAGCGCTATCATGTGCGCCCCCTGGTCGAAGCCCGAGAGCAGGGACGGCGAGACGGCATCCCCGGCATGGATGAAGAGCGTGTCGTCGGCATCCGCGTTCTCGGCGCCGAGGATCGAGACCAAGCGGGCATAGCCGCCCCGGCCGTCGTCATCCTGGTAGCGGTCCCAGTCGTTGACCTGCAGGAGCTTGATGCTGACCGGCTCCGCCAGCGCCGGCAGGGCGAACAGCCCGGCGGCGAGACAGCTTGCAGCGAGCAGACGAGTGGCAAACCTCATGTCCGTTCCTCCATTGGCGACCGCTTCGTCGCATACAGCAGCACGGCCCGCCCTGTCAGCCGCTATCGCGGGGCGACCCCACTCGCGCTCCCGGGCAGCCGACTGGGTCATGGCCATTGCCCGATCAGAGCGTGTCTCCTGTCTGCCCGGACACTGCTGTGACAGCGGCCAGCCATCCCTTTGCCTCGCGCCTACTCCACCGCGCGGAGCACCTTCCCCACGCGCTCGACGATCTCGTCGATCTGGCTCTTCGTGACGATCAGGGGCGGCGACATGGCGAGGGTGTCGCCGGTGATGCGGATCATGATGTCGTGGTCGAAGAAGCCCTTGCACATCGCATCATAGGCCCGCGCCCCCGGGCTGCCGGGCCGCGAGGCGAGCTCGACGGCACCCATCAGGCCGATATTGCGGATGTCGATGACGTTGGGCAGACCCTTAAGGCTGTGCAGGGCCTCCTCCCAGTAGGGCGCCAGCTCGGCGGCCCGCTCGAAGAGGCCCTCCTCGCGATAGGTCTCGAGCGTGGCGAGACCGGCGGCGCAGGCGACCGGGTGGGCCGAGTAGGTGTAGCCGTGGAAGAGCTCGATCGTCCGCTCGTCGGCGGTGCTGCCGACGATGGTGTCGTGGATGTGCTTCCTCGCCATCACGGCACCCATCGGGATGACGCCCGAGGTGAGGCCCTTGGCGGTCGTCACGAGGTCCGGCTGGACGCCGAAATACTCGGCGGCCGAGGCCTTGCCGAGCCGGCCGTAGCCGGTGATCACCTCGTCGAAGATGAGCACGATGCCGTGCTTCTCGGTGATCGCCCGCAGGCGCTCGAGATAGCCACGTGGCGGCGGGTAGACGCCGATCGAGCCCGCCACCGGCTCGACGATGACGGCGGCGATGGTCGAGGCGTCGTGCAGGGCGATCAGCCGCTCGAGCTCATCGGCGAGCTCGGCACCATGCGCCGGCTGGCCCTTCGAGAAGGCGTTCCGCTCGAGGTCGAGCGTGTGCGGCAGGTGGTCGACGCCGGTGAGCAGCGAGCCGAACCACATCCGGTTCTTGACCATGCCGCCGACCGAGATGCCGCCGAAGCCGACCCCGTGATAGCCGCGCTCGCGGCCGATCAGCCGGGTGCGCGTCCCCTCGCCCCGCGCCCGCTGATAGGCGATCGCGATCTTGAGCGCCGTGTCGACCGCCTCCGAGCCGGAATTGGTGAAGAAGGCGTGATCGAGATCGCCCGGGAACATCGTGGCGAGGCGCGAGGCCAGCTCGAAGGCCTTCGGATGCGAGAACTGGAAGTTCGGCGCGAAGTCGAGATCGGCCACCTGCTGCTGCACCGCCTCGACGATCTTCGTCCGGCCGTGGCCGGCATTGCAGCACCAGAGACCCGCCGTGGCATCGAGGATCTGCCGGCCGTCGATGGAGGTGTAGTGCATGTCCTTGGCGCGGGCGATCAGCCGCGGCTCGGCCTTGAAATGCCGGTTCGCGGTGAACGGCATCCAGAAGGCCTCGAGATTGTTCGGCGCTGCGACGGTCCGGGACAGCTCCTCGGTCAGCATGACGACACTCCTACGACGGTTCGGGCGAGTTATCCCGCCACGGGACGGGGCAAGTCAATCAGGAGCCGACCTTCCCCGTCAGGATCCTACCTTCAGCGTCGCGGTCAGCCCGCGGAGCGCGGCGATGGTGCTGAGTGCCGTGATCTTTCCGGTCTTGGGGTTGGCCGACGGCACGTTCTCGATCAGCATCTCGAAGCGCGCGCTGTCGGCCTCGACGATGATCCGGTGCACGTTGCGGGTCACGCCGGGATCCGCCCAGACCTGGAGCGTGGTGCGATCCGGGCCGATCCCGGCGAGGCTGAGCGCCGCCGCGACGTTGACGTTGGCGGGAAAGCCCCTCGCCCCTTCGCGGGCCGTGCCCTCGAACACCATGAGCGGCTCGGTCAGCCCCTCGACCGAGATTCCGTTGTTCACCAGATGCGGCGCCCCGGCGAGGCCGCCCGGCGGCTTTCGCGTCACCATGGCGACGCTCTCGATTTGCCCTTCGGCGG
The DNA here is from genome assembly GCA_964528705.1 of uncultured Geminicoccaceae bacterium. GTDB lineage: Bacteria > Pseudomonadota > Alphaproteobacteria > Geminicoccales > Geminicoccaceae > SLRI01. The sequence goes on along the minus strand of CAZGUW010000008.1, from coordinate 21,691 downwards.
CGGCACGCACCGCATCGAGGCCGAGGAGAGCGCCGGTCGGCGGCAGGATGCGGGCACCCGTCGCCTGCGCCCGCTCGATCAGGTCGCCATGTACCAGGAGCTGGCCGACCGAGAGCGGCATGAAGATCCGCCCCTGGCTGATCGCCGGCTCCGCCACCTCGCGAAAGACCGCGGCCGGCAGACACTCGAGGACGATCTCGGCCGTCTCGGCCAGCGCTCCGAGCGGCAGCACCGGCACGTCGGCACCGAGCTCGGCGAGGCCTGCTTCGGCCTTCGCCCGGTCGCGCCCGCTCACCGCCCTGAGCCTGAGCCCCGGCAGGCCGTCGACCAGGGCCTTCGCCACCTCGCGGCCAATGGCGCCAAAGCCGCCGATCGCCACCCCGAGCTCGCTCATTGCACTTCCTCCCGCTGCGTCGCCTTGCTACCCGGCGCTGCAGGATCAGAGCAAGGGGCGGGAGCCATGACCAGACGACCGATCGCCGACCGTGCCGAGGTGGGCATCGACTTCCCGGACAAGTCCTATCTCGGCTCCTTCACCCGCCACTCCGCCTTCGAGGCGGTGGCCGACAGCGAGGGCGTGACGATCCGGCTGATCCGCGCCGGCACCGAGCGCCGGCAGGCCGACATCCACCTGCACTACCACCTCTTCGCCGACGTGCTCGACGAGCTGGCGAAGGCCATCGCCGCCGGCCACACCGTCGACGAGACCCATCGCGGCCCGCTCCTGGAGGCGGCCCGGCACCTCGCCGCAGCGCTCGAGGGCTGAGCATTCGACGCCCTTTGGGTGCGTCCGAGAAGCCGATTGACCTCGCCTGACCACCGACGCACGATCCGCCGCGTCGCTCCGGCGGGGCGATCGCACGATCAGGATTTCAGGGAGGAACCAGGATGATTCGACGTCATGCCTTGACGCTCGCGGCCGCGCTGCTCGCGGGCACGTTCGCCATCGGCCCGGCAGCCGCACAGGACAAGCCGGTCCTTGCCTTCGTCACCAACGCCGCCGCCGATTTCTGGACCATCGGCCGCGCCGGCGTCATGCAGGCCGGTGAAGAGCTCGACGGCTACACCACCGAGATGCACATCGTCTCCGAGGCCACCGCGGCCGAGCAGCGGCGCATCATCGACGACCTGCTCACCCGCGGCGTCGCCGGTATCACCGTCAGCGTGATCGACCCGGCCAACAGCCGCGACCTCCTCAACCGTGCCGCCTCGCAGGCCGTGCTCTTCACCTCCGACAGCGACGCCGCCGATACCGACCGTATGCTCTATGTTGGCACCGACAACGTCGCCGCGGGCGAGCAGGCCGGCGAGCTGATCAAGCAGTCGCTGCCGGACGGCGGCAAGATCATGCTCTTCGTCGGCACCATGGGTGCGGCCAACGCCCAGGAGCGCGTCCAGGGCATCAAGAACGTGCTCGAGGGCGGCAATATCGAGATCATCGACATCCGCACCGACGAGGTCGACTTCGCCCGCGCCAAGCGCAACGTCGAGGACACGCTGACCACCTACCCGGATATCGACGGGCTCGTCGGCCTCTGGTCCTACAACACGCCGCAGATCGTCGAGGCGGTGAAGGCCGCCGGCAAGGACGGCCAGGTCAAGATCATCGGCTTCGACGAGGATCCCGTGACGCTCCGCGGCATCGCCGACGGCGTCGTCGACGCGACCGTCGTCCAGCAGCCATACGAGTTCGGCTACCAGTCGATGATGCTGATGGCGAAGGTGCTCGATGGCGATACCTCGGTCATCCCCGAGGACGGGCTGATGATCATCCCGACCAAGGTGATCGACAGCTCGAACGTCGACGAGTTCCGCCAGGAGATGCAGAAGCTCCTGGCCCAGTGAACGACCGGTTGAACGCGGAGCGGGGCGGCCCTGGGGCCGCCCCCTTCCTCCGGCTCGTCCGGATCGGCAAGACCTATCCGGGGGTGACGGCCCTTGCCGACGTCGATCTCGAGGTCGCCCGGGGCGAGGTCGTCGGGCTCATCGGCGAGAACGGTGCCGGCAAGTCCACCCTGATGAAGGTGCTGGGCGGCGTCGTCGCTCCCGACCAGGGGCAGATCGAGATCGACGGCACGGTCCACCAGGCGCTGACCGTGCCGCAGTCGCTGGCGGCGGGCATCGCCTTCGTCCACCAGGAGCTCAACCTTTTCGAGAATCTCGACGTCGCCGCCAACATCTTCATCGGCCGCGAGCCGCGCTGGGGCGGGCCGCTCAGGCTGATCGACCGGCAGGTCCTCTACGAGCGCACACAGCCCCTCCTCGAACGCCTCAAGGTCGACTTCGACGCCCGAACACCGGTGGCGGGGCTCTCCATCGCGCAGCGGCAGATGGTGGAGATCGCCAAGGCGCTCTCGCTCGACGCGCGGTTGATCATCATGGACGAGCCGACCTCGAGCCTCACCGTCTCCGAGACCGAGCGGCTGCTCGACGTCATTGCCGAGCTCAAGGCGCAGGGTGTCGCCGTCATCTACATCACCCACCGCCTGAACGAGGTGAAGGACTGCGCAGACCGCGTCGTCTGCCTGCGCGACGGCGTCGTCGCCGGTGCGCTCGCGCACGACGAGATCGCCCATGCGGCCATGATCCGGCTGATGATCGGCCGCGACCTCAAGGCCCTCTACACCCCGCCCGGCCGTGAGCCCGCCACCGGCCTCGAGGTCCGGGGCCTGCGCACCATTCTCTTTCCCGACCGCGAGGTCGACCTCGCGATCCGCCGGGGCGAGATCCTCGGCCTCGCCGGGCTGATCGGCTCGGGCCGCACCGAGCTCGCCCGGGCCCTCTTCGGCATCGACCCGCCGCTCGCCGGCAGCATCCGGCTCGACGGGTCACCGCTGGCCTCCGGCACGCCGCGCCAGGCGATCGCCCGGGGCATCTACCTGGTACCCGAGGACCGCAAGCGCTCGGGCCTCGTCCTCGAGTTCCCCGTGCGTGTCAACGTCACGCTCGCCGACCTCGAGAGCCACAGCCGGGCCTGGCTGATCAGCGGTTCCAGGGAAGCGGAAACGGCCGAGCGGCAGAAGGCACGGCTGAACATCCGCACGCCCTCGATCGACACCGAGGCGATCACGCTCTCCGGCGGCAACCAGCAGAAGGTGGTGCTCGCCAAGTGGCTGGCGATGCGCCCGTCGGTCGTCATCTTCGACGAGCCGACCCGCGGCATCGATGTCGGCGCCAAGAGCGAGATCTACGCCATCCTCCGCCAGCTCGCCGATGCCGGCGTCGCCATCCTCATGATCTCGAGCGACATGGAGGAGGTGATCGGCGTCAGCGACCGCATCGCCGTCATGCACGAGGGCCGGATCAGCGGCATCCTCGAGAACCGCGACAGCTTCACCGAAACCAACGTGCTCGAGCTCGCCGTCAACTCGCCGGGCCGCACTGCCGCATAATCCGGGGCGACCGCCGTCATGCAGAAGAAAGATCTTGGCCTCCTCGTGCTGATCCTCGTCGTCGGGGCGATCACCACGGCGCTCAATCCGGTGTTCCTGTCGCCGGTCAATCTCGGCAACATGGCGAACCTCGTCGGCCTCTTCGGCATCTTCTCGATCGGCATCGGCGTCGTCATCATCACCGGCGGCATCGACCTCTCGGTCGGCTCGATGTTCGCGCTGATCGGCGTCGTCTTCATCGACCTCATGACCAACCAGGGCATGCCCTGGCAACTGGTCCTGCCGGTCGCCATCGGCCTGGGCGTCACCTTCGGCATTATCCACGGCGTGCTGGTGACGCGCTTCAACATGCAGCCATTCGTCGTCACCCTCTGCGGCCTGCTCATCTACCGCGGCGCCGCCCGCTACTACATGGCCGACGCCACCATCGGCTTCGGCTATGCCGGCGGCTTCGACACGCTGGAGTGGCTCGCCTCCGGCCGCAGCTTCGGCGTGCCGCACACCTTCATCGCCTTCGTCGTCGTCGCCGTCGTCATGGGCATCGTGCTGCACCGCTCGGTCTTTGGCCGCTACCTCTTCGCGGTCGGCAAGAACGAGGAGGCGGCGCGCTATTCCGGCATCCCGACGAGCCTCGTGATCGCCTCGGCCTACGTCATCAGCGGTGCCCTCGCCGGGCTCGCGGCGGTCTTTCTCGCCTTCTACACCTATTCCATCCAGCCCTCGGCGCACGGCAATTTCTACGAGCTCTACGGCATCGCCGCGGCCGTGCTCGGCGGCTGCTCGCTCCGGGGCGGCGAGGGCTCGATCCTCGGCATCGCCCTCGGCACGGTGCTGCTGCAGGTGCTGCAGAACCTCGTCAATCTCCTGGGCATCCCGACCTCGCTGAACTTCGCGGTGATGGGCACGGTTATCCTGCTCGGCGTGCTCACCGACCAGCAGCTGCAGCGCCGCCGCACCCGACTGCTCGCCGTCAAGGCGCATCAGACGAAGACGGCCGGCGCCCAGCCGGCCGGCGCCTGAGCGCCGGTCTGGGAAGTCTCCCGGACCCAACAAATGTTAATGACAGGCAGGGGCCGTTGTGGCCCTCTGTCCGGTGGGCAGACCGGCGCTTCGACCGGTTCGATCGGGAAACGAGCCGGATGTGGCGCAGGCAGCCGTCAGCGACGGGCACGAGCGCACTCCGCTACGCGCCGCTTCTTGCCGTCCTCGTTCCGCTGCTGGTCGCCGGCATCCTTGCGGTCTGGTCCTGGCGGGCCGAGCACGACGCCGCGGCGGCGACGGTGCTGCGCAATGCCCGGCTGGTAGCGTCTTACAGCGAGCGCGTGCTGACCGGCCTCGACCGGTTGCTCGGCCAGGCCGACAAGCTGGCGAAGCCGGATCGCCTCAATACGGACCGCGTCGCACTCGCGGCGGAGTTGCGGGCCCTGACGGGAGGCGACGGGCACGCCATCGGGGTCGGCGTCGTGGCAGCCGACGGCCGCTTCCTGGTCACCGACAGCGCGGCCGAGCCGCGTATCGACGCCCGCGAGCGCGACTATTTCCGCAAGCTGCGCGACGGTGACCGGTCGATCGTCGTCGACCGGCTCGTCGTCGAGCCATCCGGAGCCGATGCGCTGGTCGTCGCCCGCCGCCGGCCCGGCGAGCAGTTCGACGGGCTTGTGGCAACCGCGGTGCGGGTCGCCGTCTTCACCGATTTCCTCGGGACCCTGGCGGGCGAGGACGGGGTCGCGGCCTCGCTGATCCGCGACGATGGCCGCCTTCTAGTCCGCCACGACCCCACGGCACCGCCGCTCACGCTCGAGCCTCCCGCACCGGTTCTCGAGGTCATCGCCGGCAATCTTCACGCCGTCTACGAAGCAACCGCGCAGGCCGACGGCACGCGCCGTCTCTACGCCACCCTGCCGGTCGAGGGCTTTCCGCTGTTCGCCAGCTACGGCCTGCCGAACCAGACCATCCGGGCGGCCTGGGGCTGGCGGATGCTCATGATCACCGCCGTCCTGGCCGCTGTTTCCGCGCTTTCCCTGCTGGTCATCGGCGAGGTACGCCGCCGCCTGCAGCACACCTCCGATCTGGCCGAGGTGGCCCGCAGCCGCGAGGCTGCCGAGCATCGGGCAATGCTCTACCAGGAGCTCAATCACCGGGTGCGGAACAGCCTCCAGCTCATCGAGTCGCTGCTTCGCCTGCATGGTCGCGAGCAGGACGCGGGCTCGAGTGCCGTTCTGGACGACGTGGCGCAGCGGGTCCACGCCATTGCCGAGGTGCATCGCCAGCTCGACTCCGTGACCGGGGACGGCATGGTCGACGTCGCCCGGCTCCTGCGCCGCCTGTGCTCCGGCTCGGCTATCGCCCAGGACGAGCGCCACATCGAAGTGCACTGCAGTGCCGACCCGGTCGAGCTCTCCGCCGATCGCGCCATTCCGCTCGCCCTGATCGTGGTCGAAGGGCTCACCAATGCGGGCAAGCACGGCTTTCCCGACCATCGCCCGGCGGGGCGGCAGGCGAAGGTGGACGTGACGCTGCGCGCCGCAGGCCCGACGGTGACCCTCGCCGTCAGCGACAATGGCATCGGGCTCGAGCCGGACTCTCCCGGCGAGCCCGGCCTCGGCCTGCGCCTCGTCGAGGCCCTGGCCCGGCAGCTCGGCGGCACGGTCGAGCGGTGCCACTCGGCCGGCACCACGCTCACCGTCACCTTCCCGCTGGTTCGCGCAGGCCCGGCGACCTGAGCCGCCGGAATCCGCACGGCCTCAGGCGGCGAGCTTGTTGATCTTCTCGCATGCCAGCCGGTCGAGCAGCTCGTCGGCCGCATATTCCTGGTCGAGGGTCTCCTGCAGGAGCCCCGCCGCCTCGGCGAGCCCGAGCTGCTGCGCCCAGGCGACGAGGGTGCCGTAGCGCGAGATCTCGTAGTGCTCCACGGCCTGCGCCGCCGCCAGCAGTCCGGCATCGCGAACGGCGTCGCTGCTCGCCTCCTCCATGATCTCCTCGGCCTCGGCCACCAGCCCGTCGAGCGCCTCGCAGGTCTCGCCCTCGGGCTTCCTGTCGAGAATCTCGAAGACCCGCTCGAGCCGGTCGATCTGCCCCTCGGTCTCGGTGAAGTGCGCGTTGAACGCCTCGACGAGCGCCCGGTCGCTGGCCTTCTCCGCCATCTTCGGCAGGCTCTTGAGGATCTTCTGCTCGGCGTAATAGACGTCCATCAGCATGTGCTGGAATAGCTGGCTCAGGTCCTTCACGGTCGTTCCCTTTCGCGAATTGGGTGCGGCGCGCGCTCGGCCCGCACCGCTGCTCGCCAAGAACCGCCGAGCCGCCACCGAGTTCCGCTCTGCCGCCGGGCGGGCGCCCGCTTCGCGAAGCCTCAGGCCAGGAGCTTGCGCGCCCAGTCCTCGACCGGGTCGCCGCTGCCCATGTCCGGCTGAATCAGCCCGTCGATCATGAAGGTGGGCGAGACGTGGATGCCGTTCTGACGGGCGAGCTTGGTGTGCCACTTGATCTCCGCCACGAGCTCCGGGAACTCGAACGCCTCGGCGAGTACCAGGCCGCTGTGCGCCTCGATCCGCCGGATGATGTCGTTGGGCGTGGCGTCCCGGTTTGGCCCCTTGCAGTGGCCCTCGAACTCGAAGGCCTCGCGGTGGTCGCCCACCGCCTTGAGCACGCGCCAGGCGTCCTCGCGGCCACCGGGGAGCATCGAGGCGGCGAGCACGCAACGCACGATCACGCCGGAATACATGTGCCAGGGCTGCGCGTGCAGCCGCAGCTTCACCGCGACCCGGTTCTCGCCGGCCGCGGCGAGCAGCTCCGGCACCTTGTTGAACGCCCGCACCGAAAAGGGACAGGTCGGCTCGAGGAACATCTCGAGCACGCGCTCCCCCCGCCCCCAGTGCAGCGGGTCGGTGCGGCGCCTCGTTTCCGTCATGAGCCTTCTCGTCCCTTCATTGGCGTGCCGGATCGTTGACGGAATGTGACGCAGCCGGCGCCGGCGGGCAACCGACGACCGGCACGAGGACCCTCGCGCTTGCCGGCGGCGCGCCGGCAAGCGCGGACGATCGTTGGCGCAACCTGCCCCGCCGTCAGTCCGCCTGACGCAGCCGCGCGACCCGGTTGCTGGTCTGCAGGCGATGCTCGTTCGGCATGCCGGAGCCGAGCAGCGGGCGGAGATACATGTGGAAGGCGTCGGTGACGCCGGTGCCGGCGGCGTCGATGAAGGTGTCCGGCATGGTCCGGGTCCTGGCCGCCACCTCCTCGAGATCGACCAGCTCGTAGTCGACCTGGTAATTGCCGACCCGCTGGATGGTGACCGAGCCGTCCCGGTCGCCCCAGAGCGCGAACTTGACCGCCTTCTCGCCCACCTCGCGGGCCTCGCGCTGGTCGACGTCCGAGACGCAGCCGACGAAGGAGCGCTGCATGTAGCCGAAGGTGTCGGCCCGCACCCGCTTGATCGCGAGCCGGTCCCTGACCAGGGCGGCGAGGCTGTCGGCCAGGGCACCCGTGCCCGAGAGGTTGACGTTGCCGTGCGCGTCGCGCTCGAGCTCGCCGGCGAGGCGGCCGAGGATCGGCTGGCCCCGGGCGTCGTGGATGCCTTCCGAGACGACGACGATGCAGCGCCCGTGCCGGTCGAACGTCGCCTTGACACCGGCCAGGTACGCGTCGGGATCGAAGTCGCGCTCAGGCATGTAGATGAGGTGCGGCCCGTCGTCCGGGAACTTCTTGCCGAGTGCGGCGGCGGCGGTGAGGAAGCCCGCGTGGCGGCCCATGACGACGGCGATGTAGACGCCGGGCAGCGCCTTGTTGTCGAGATTGATGCCCATGAAGGCCTGCGCCACGAAGCGCGCCGCCGAGGGGAAGCCCGGCGTGTGGTCGTTCTGGACGATGTCGTTGTCGATGGTCTTCGGGATGTGGATCGAGCGCAGCGGATAGCCCGCCGCCTTCGCCTCCTCGGCGACGATCCGCACCGTGTCGGAGGAATCGTTGCCGCCGATGTAGAGGAAGTAGCTGATCGCGTGGGCCTGCAGGGTCGCGAAGATCGCCTTGCAGTAGGCGCGGTCGGGCTTGTCGCGGGTCGAGCCCAGGGCCGATGACGGCGTCTCCGCCACCAGCTCCAGATTGTTCGTGGTCTCCTGGGTGAGATCGAGGAGGTCCTCGTCGACGATGCCGCGCACCCCGTGCAGCGCCCCGTAGATCCGGTCGATCTGCGGGAACTTGCGGCATTCGAGCACCGCCCCCACCAGGCTCTGGTTGATGACCGCCGTCGGGCCGCCGCCCTGGGCAATGAGCGCCTTCGTCTGCGGTGCCATGCGCGCCTTCCTGCCTGACCGGCTGGCCTGCATGACTGGCCAGCGTGATCCGGACCTGTCTCGCGATGCCCGAGTGGGCCATTTGCGGCCCGGCTTGTCAATCCGCAGGGGGGGCCGGCAAGTCGGGCCGAAAGGCTTGGGCGCGAATGCTCGCGGCACCGCCCGTCGAAGCCGGTCAGCCCTGCCGCGTCCTCAGAGGTCGCCCCAGTCGAAGCCGGCCATGGCGGAGGTGGCGATGGCGAGCTGCTCGAGTGAGGCGTTCAGCTGGTCCAGGACCACGGCCCGCTCGGCGGCGGTCGGCGGCTCAACCACTCCGGCGGTACCGTCGCCCAATTCCTCGATCGTCCAGAGCAGGCTGCTGAGCTCGACCCGCATGACGAGCAGGATCTCCGCCATCTCCGGGCTTTCGGGGACTCCCACGGTGGCACGCAGGAGGGCGAGGCGCCGGTCGAGCCCGCGGCTCGCCCAGCGCAGCGAGGCGACCGTCGAGCCGAACCGGCCATCGGCGATGCCGGCCACCTCGGCCGCCGGGCTGGCGCCCGAGAGGTCGGCCGACAGGCGGTCATCGAGCCGGTCGCGCAGCCGGGCCACATGCGCCATGGCCCCGCGGATGTCGAGCGCCAGCCGGTCGAGCGTGCCGAAAACCGCCGGCGCCGCGGCGGCCGGCCAGGCCAAGAGCAGGCCGAGCAGCAGCGCCATGGCCAGGGCCGCTCCGGCCCGACACACCTTCGTCCGGCATTTCTGGCACCTGTCTCGCCGCACCCGCGCCTCGCCACCGTCATCGAACCCTGCCAGACTAGCCGTGCCAGGTGAACAACCGGTAAAGCTGCCGCACCGCGCTTGACGGCGGCCGCCCTTGGCGGTAGCAAGCCGCGGTGCGCGACCCGTTTCGGTCGCCTTTTTTGTGCTTCCCATGAATGAGGACGGGTCATGGCCAGACGTTGCAGTCTGACGGGCAAGGGCGTGCAGGCCGGCAACAATGTCAGCCACGCCAACAACAAGACGCGCCGGCGCTTCCTGCCGAACATCCAGGAGCGGCGCCTCTACAGCGAGGCCCTCGGCCGCACCGTGCGGCTGCGCATCGCCACCAACACACTGCGGACCATCGAGAAGCGTGGCGGGCTCGATGCCTTCCTGCTCTCCAGCAGCCGCACCGACCTGCCGTCGGAGCTCGGCCGCATCCGCCGGCTGATCGCGACCCGCGACGCCGGCTGAGCGACTGCTCGACCGCACCACGGAATTTCGGCCCATGATCGTCGCCGCCGGGCTGGCGATGACGGTGATTGTCGTCGCCTCGAACGTCCTCGTGCAGTTCCCGGTCAATGACTGGCTGACCTGGGGCGCCTTCACCTATCCGGTGGCCTTCCTGGTCACCGATCTCGCCAATCGCCGGCTCGGCCCAGGGCCAGCGCGGCGCGTCGTCTGCCTCGGCTTCGCGCTCGCCGTGCTCTGCTCGGTCCTGCTGGCGACACCGCGCATCGCCCTCGCCTCCGGCACGGCCTTCCTCGCCGCCCAGCTCCTCGACGTCAGCCTCTTCGATCGCCTCCGCCGCGCGGTCTGGTGGCGCGCGCCGCTGGTCTCCTCGGCGGTCGCCTCGACCCTCGATACCGCTCTCTTCTTCGCCCTCGCCTTCGCCGGCACGGGCCTGCCCTGGATCGGCTGGGCGATCGGCGATCTCGGCGTCAAGCTCGCCGTGGCGCTGGCCATGCTCCTGCCGTTCCGCGTCCTGATGGGCCGGCAGGACGCGCTGCCAAAGCACCAGCCGGCCTAGAGCTGGGCGTCGCGCCAGCCGAAGACCAGGAGCAGGCTGCGCTGCAGCGGCGACTGGTTGTCATCGGCGACCAGCAGCAGGAGGCGGCCGGCGTCCCCGACATCGATGATGGTGATGCCCTCGTAGTTCTCGGCGTACGGCCCCGTCCCGATGCGCAGGAGTTCCCGACCCTCCATGGGCCCGGCCGACATCCAGCCTTGCGGCCCGCCGACCGTCACCCGGGCCTGCCAGCCGGTCAGCACGCCGACCGAGCGCTCGAGCACGAGGAGCCGGTCACCGGCAAGCGCCGCCCCGACCGGGCTGAACCCGGCTGCCGTCCGGTAGCCGACGGGCGCCGGCCCGTCATCCGGCCCGAGTCGGGCGCCGAGCGCCACGTCCACCGCCTGCCGCCCGCCTTCCGACAGCACCAGGAAAGCACCATCCCCGAGCTCGGTCGCCGCCTCGAGCCCGCGATTGACCGGAGCGTCAGCACCGAGCGCGCCTTCATGCAGCCGCCGGGTCGTCCAGCCGCCGGCCCCGTCGGCCACGAGCCGGCGCAGGCTGCCATCCTGCTCGAAGCCTGCGACCAGGGCGCCATCGGCGTCGAGGGCAAGGGCCTCGCTGTCGAGCGCCGCCCGGTCGGCTTCATCAGGGTGGATGGGGCCCGCGCGCCAGTCCTCGAGCCGCAGCCGGCGCGGCAGTGCTTCGAGGCCGAGCGTGGCCTGCCAGAGCACCGCGCGGTCGCCGAGCAGCCACATGCTCCGCCCGTCGGTGGCGAGGCCGGAGAAGCCGCCGAAGCGCGGATCGTCGCTGGTGAGCTCGAGGGCGAGGAGAAGCTCGACTCCCGGTGCGGTACGAACACCGGCAGGCTCACCTTCGAGGTGAGAGATCGTGACAGACGGCGTGGCAGAAGGTATGGCGCTCTCGGCGACACAGCCGACCAGTGCGACGAGCAACGAGCCGCATGCCAGAAGGCCGGCAAGCCGGCGTCGCCACGGCCGTTGTGCCGGCCCTTCCGCCCACGTGTCGGCGCCCCCGTGCGGCCCGTCGAACCAGGCTGATCGATGTCTGACGCCCTTGCCCTGGCCCTGGTCTACGCTCTGGTCGTCCAATCGGCCCTTCTCCTCGTTGCCGCCGCCTGCGGCTGGGCGACCATGCGCGGCCTCGTGCTCGAGCGGTCGGCCCTCGACTGGATCGCCCTCGCGGCCGCCATCGGTATGGCACTCGCGGCGGGCGCCGTCACCGGCGAGCTGACGCCCACCGCCCTGACCGTGCTGAAGCTGGCCGGCGGCGCTGCCCTGCTCGCCACCGTCGCCCTCGTCGAGCTCACGCCGCGCGGCCCGTTCTGGCGGGCGATGGCCGGCAATGCGCCGGGCCTCGTCAGGGCCGGGATCGCCCCGCGCCCGGGACTGCCGCTGGCCCTCGGCCTCTGTCTCGCGGCGCTCGCCGGCATGGCTGCCCCGGCCCCGCCGACCGCCACCGACTGGCTGCCGCTCGCCTGCCTCGCCCTCCTCTGGCTCGCCCGGACGGACCATCGCCCGGGCCGGACGGCCCGCCGCGTGGTCCTGGCCTTTCTCGCCGGCGCCCTGGCCGGCGGGCTCGGCTGGCTGCTGCCGCCCTTGCCGCATGCCCTTTCCATGGGTGGCCTGACGCTCGCGGTCGTCGGGCTCGCCCTCTGGCGGCCGCGGCCGGCGGTGACGGGTTGAGGGCCGACATGGGCGCCCAGGCCATAGCGCTCGCCCCCTATCTGGCACTCCCGGCCATGCTGCTGGTGATCGGCCAGCCCCATGCCGCGGCCTTCACCGGCTTCACCGCCGGTCTCGTGCTCCTCGTCCTCGCCGCCCATGTCGCGATCGGCGTGCTGCGCCTGCCGCTCCTCTGCCTCGGTGGGCTGGCCGCCGCGGGCGCCGCCTTCGTCCAGGTGCTGACCGCAGTCGCCGGGCTCGAGGCCTGGGTGGCGCTCGGCCTCGTCCCGATCCTCGGCCTCGGCCTCGGCGCGGCACTTGGTCTGCTGGGCCGCTGGCTGACGGCGACCGGTCGGGAATCGACGATCGCCCTTCTGAGCCTCGCCCTGCTCCTGCCGCTCGCCACACTCCCGCTTGCCGTGCTGCCGCTTGCCGCCGACGCCGGCCGCGGCGACGGCATCGCCTTCGACGACGCCTTCGTGCTCGTCCCGATCGTGAGCCTGCTCGCGGTTCTGGCCAGGCTTTTCGCCGGCTCGCGCCTGGCCGAGCTCGCCTCGGCCGCGGCGGCCTCGGAGCTGCGCGGTGAGGCCGCGGGCCTCGCCGTGGCCGACTGGCGGATCACCGGGCTCAGCCTCGCCACCGCCATCGCCACCACTGCCGGCGCGGTCATGCTGATCGGGCCGGCGCCGGCAGCACCCGCGACGCCGGAAAGCTGGTCGGCCCTCGCCATCGCCCTCTTCGCCATTGGCCGGCTCGGTGGCGCCCGCTTCGGCGGCTGCCTCCTGGCGGCACTGCCGCTGGCCCTCCTGCCGCGGCTCACCGTGACCCTCTCGCCGGTCTTCGCCGACCTGACCCTGGCAATGGCGCTCGCCGCCCTCGTCCTCCAGGCCGTGGTGCGGCGCGACGGCTCGCTGGCGCTCTTCATCCGGCCGGCGAGGCAGCGCGCCGCCTCGCCCTTCGCCGCGGCCCGCTAGGCGGCTCGCCGGCCGATGAGCGATCTCACCCTCGACCAGCCGCTGCAGCCCCTGCTCGAGCTCGTCGGCATCGGCGTGCACCAGCCGGGCCGACCGCCGCTCGAGCCCCTGACCTGCGCCTTCGACGCGGCCCGGACCACTCTCGTCGTCGGTATCGAGGGCTCCGGGCGGGCCACGCTCTGCGACCTCCTCACCGGCCAGCTCAGGCCGGATCGGGGCGTCATGCGCCTCGACGGCCGGCGCATCGAGCGGCTCGGGGCAGCTGCCCGGATGCGCCTCGGCATCATCCCCTGCGGCCCGGAGCGGCTGGTGCAGCACTGCAGCCTGCGCGCGATGATGCTCACTGCCCGGCTGGCAGTGACGCGACCGGTCTGGTCGCTCGCCTTCGGCCTCGGCCGACCGGGCCGCCAGGACCGCGAGGATGTCGAGGAGCTGCTCGGCTTCATCGGTCTCGACCATCTCGCGGAGCGGGGGGTAGCGACGCTCGGCGGCTTCGAGGCCCGCCTCGCCGAGCTCGCCAGGTGCCTCGCCATGCGGCCGCGCGTCCTCGTCGTCGAGCACGGGCTGGCCGGGCTCGAGGCAGTCGACCGCAAGGCCTTCGCCACGCTCCTGCAGCGTGTCGCGGCGGCCGGCCCGGCGGTCGTCGCCATCGACGACGACCTCGCCACGCTCGGGCCTTCGGCCCATGTCTGCCTCGTGCTGCATCGCGGGCGCCCGCTGGCCACGGCAACGCCGCAGATGATCGGCGAGGATTCGCGAGTCTTCGAGGCGCTCACCGGAGCCGAGCTTTGAACACTGCCCTCCTCCGTCTAGAAGCCGTCGATGTCGTCGCCGCCGGTACCTGGCTCCTCGAGGGCGTGTCGTTCGAGGTCATGGAAGGCAGCACCGTGGCCCTCGTCGGCGGACCGGGCGCCGGCAAGTCGCTGATCGTCGACCTGGTGCTCGGCCTCGCCGGCCTGCGGGGCGGCAGCGTTTATCTGGATGGCAGGAACATCACCGCCCTGCCCACGCTCGCCCGGCAGCGTTTGGGCATCCGCGCCGCCTTCGCCGACCCGCCGGTCTTCCCCGGTCTCACCATCGGCGAGCATCTGGCCCTGGCCGTGGCCGGCGGTCGCCTCCGGTCCCGGGCGCGGGCCCGGCTCGCCGAATATCTGCCGGAGCTCGACGTCCGCCTCGACCAGCCCGCGGCGACGCAGGGAGCCGCCATCCTTCGGCTGGTCGACCTGGCCCGCGCGATGCTCGGCATGCCGCGCATCCTGCTGATCGACGATCTCTTCCCGGCCCTCGGCGCCGACCGGGCCGGCGAGCTGGTCCGCTCCCTCGCCCGCGACGGCTACACCCTGCTGCTCGCCGATCGCTACGGCGAGGCGGCGCTCGACCATGCGGATTACGGCTACGTGCTGGCGCAGGGGACGATCGTCGCCGAGGGTGCCCCGGCGGCGCTGAAGCGCGATGAGCGGCTGCTCGCCACCTGCGCCGGCGACAGCAGCGCCTGGGCCGAGGCCCCCGCCTGACCGGTGGCTGGAAAGCAGAACGGCCCGCCGAAGCGGGCCGTTCGATACCGACTACCCGGGGGTGGCCGCGAAGGCCACCCGGGCTTCACTGCGCGGCTTACTCCCGGTTGCCGAAGAGCTGCAGCAGCATCATGAAGAGGTTGATGAAGTTCAGGTACAGGCTGAGCGCGCCCATGATCGCACCCTTGGTGGCGATCTCGGCGTTGTTGAACGAGTAGTACTCTTCCTTGATCCGCTGCGAGTCGTAGGCGGTGAGGCCGGTGAAGACGAGCACGCCGATCACGCTGATCGCGAACTGCAGCGCCGAACTGCCGATGAAGATGTTGACCAGCGACGCGATGACGATGCCGATCAGGCCCATGAACAGGAACGAGCCGAACTTCGAGAGGTCGCGCTTGGTGGTGTAGCCGTAGAGGCTCATCGCACCGAAGGTCGCGGCCGTGATGAAGAACACCCGGGCGATGCTGGCGCCGGTGAAGATGAGGAAGATGCTGGCCAGCGACAGGCCCATCACCACCGCGAACGACCAGAAGGTGATCTGCGCGGCGCTGACGCTCATCGTGCGGATCTTCGCACCGAGGAAGAAGATGAAGCCGAGCGGCGCGAGCATCACCACCCACTTCAGCGGCGTGCCGAAGATCACCTGCAGGAGCGCCGGCGTCGATGCCGTGACGAAGGCCGTGAGGCCGGTCAGGACCAACGCGAGCCCCATGTAGTTGTAGACCGACAGCATGTGGCTCCGCAGGCCGGCGTCGATCGACGTGTCGACGACGGCACCGTGCGCCAACCGCTGATCCGTGCGAGGTTCCATGTTTTCTGACCCTTTTCCAGCGAGCGAATGTGCCCCGAAACTCCAGTGCCAATATGGCGAACGGGCGCCCCTGATCAAGCCGCCCCGGCGGTCGCCCGATGTCGCTGCCATCGCTTCCTGCCGAACATTAAGGAAGTTTCATCCGTTCGTCGCCCTGGCGCCAATGTTCGGCTAGCGCTCGCGCAGGATGAGCGCCGCCGGCACGGCGAGGATGCGGCGCAGACCGAGGGCGCCGAGCACCAGTGTGGCGAGCACCGCCACGATCGGCACGACGGTCACCGGCACGACCGACGGGTGCCAGCCGAGGCCGAAGGCGAAGCGCAGCACGGCGAAGCTCGCGACCAGCCCGAGCAGCGCGCCGAGCAGGGCGGCGACAATGCCGATCGCCGCGTACTGGCCGAGGAAGAGGCCGCCGATCTGCCGGCGCTCGGCACCGACCACCTTGAGCAGCACGGCCTGGCGGAGCTGCTCGCGCCGGGCGGCGACGAGGGCACTGGTCAGGACCGCGAGACCGGTGACCAGGGTCACCGCCGCCATCACCCGGATGGCGAGGCTGATCTTGTCGAGGATGTCGGCCACCTTCGCGATCAGCTCGTCGATGGCGAAGGGCGTCACGTTCGGCAGCGTGCGCGCCATCCGGTCGAGCAGCGCCGCCTGCTGGTCGGCCGGCACGTCCACCGTGGCGACGAGCGTGTGCGGCGCTTGGTCGATCACGCCCGGGCTCAGCACGAACACGAAGTCGATCCTGCCCTCCGACCAGTCGATCTCGGGCCGAAGATTGGCGACCTCGGCCTCGATCAGCCGGCCGAGCACGTTGAACGTGACCGTGTCGCCGACGCCGATGCCGTAGCCCTCCGCGATGTCGTCCTCCATCGAGACGAGCGGCGGGCCGGCATAGTCGACCGGCCACCATTCGCCGGCGACCAGCGTCGTGTGCTCGGGCGGGGCCGCGCGATAGGAGAGCCCGCGGTCGCGGCGCACCGTCCAGCGCGCGCCCTCGCGGATCGCTGCCTCGTCGACCCCGACCCCGGCGATCTTCACCACCCGGGCGCGCAGCACCGGCTCCATCTGCAGGATGGTGGCGTCCGGGAACTCGCCGATCACCGCCTCGAAATCCGCCCGTTGCGTTCCCTGGATGTCGATGAAGATGGTGCTCGGCGCGTTCATCGGCCGGTTCTCGCGGAGCTCTCGGGAGAGCCCGTTCTCGACCAGCAGCACCGCCGTCAGCACGGCCGTGCCGGCCGCCAGCGCCACCACCGACGCCACCGCCATCCGCTCCGCCCGGCGGAGCTGGCCGAGCGCCAGGCGCCACAGCCCGGTCGTGTGCCGCGCCAGCCGCCCGGCGCCAACGAGACCGAGCCGGGCAAGGGCGGTCATGGCGAGGGCGGCCACGAGCACGATGCCGAGGAAGATCATGGCGACATGGGGGGCGGGCACCGCCAGCAGCGCCGTCAGTACCAGCACGAGCCCGAGACCCAGGAGCCAGGGCCAGGCCCGGCGGTGCAATGGCCGGCGGCCCGCTGCCAGCGCATCGTCGCGAAAGAGGGCGGCCGGCGTCACCGAGACCGCCTTCAGGAGCGGCAGCACGGTGAAGAGCGCGGCCGTCGCCGAGGCGAACAGGGCAGCCGCCACGATTGCCCCGGGCTGCACGCCGATCGCGAGGTCGATAGGGATCAAACCTTCCGGCACCAGCAGCACGGCGAACGGCAGCGCCGTGCCGAGCGCGGCACCCAGCAAGAGCCCGCCGCAGCAGAGCAGCAGCACCTGGAGCCCGGCAACGAGGAAGACGTCCCTCGTCGTCATGCCGACGCAACGGAAGGTGGCGATGCTGCGCCGCCGGCTTTGCAGATGCGCGTCCACGACGATGCCGACGCCGAGCCCGCCAACAAGCAGGGCGGCGATTCCGGCGAGCGAGAGGTAGCCCGCGAGCCGGTCGGCGTTGCGGGCAATGCGTGGCTGCACGTCGTTGAAGGTCTGCGCCCGCCACGACGCCTCCGGGAAGTCGCGGCGCAGCGTGGCGACGTAAGCCAGTGCCTCGCTCTGGTCGGCCAGCGCCAGGCCGTATTTGTGGCGGACCAGCGCCCCCGGGGCCAGGATGTCGAGGGCGTCGAGCGTTGCCCGGTCGATCATGATGCGCGGCCCGAGACCGACGAAGCCGCCGATCTGGTCGGGCTCGGCGGTGAGCACGCCCCGCACCGTGACCCGGCCATTGCCGAGGGCGAGGCTGTCGCCGACCGCGACGTCGAGGCGCTGCAGCAGCGCCGGCTCGACCAGCGCACCCTGGTCGGCCAGCGCCTCGGCGAGCGGCACCGACGGCTCGATGCCCACCTCGCCATAGAGCGGGTAGGCCCCGTCGAGCGCCGGCAGCGCCAGAATGGCGGCTGCGCGGGCTGCCTTCTGGCGAGTTTCCAAGGCCGCCCGAAGCGCGATATAGCCGAGAAACAGGAAAAGCATCACCAGGACGGACATCAGGCGACTGTCTCCGAGAATGAGATTGTGCCACCCCGCGCCCCAGCCTTTCTGACCCCAGATCGACCCGGTGATGAAACACAAGGCCGTGTAGCCTGCGCCAATCGGCGCGATCGCACGTGCGGCGACGTCAG
>CAZGUW010000008.1:0-3667 GCA_964528705.1 uncultured Geminicoccaceae bacterium | reverse complement strand
AGAGCGGGTAGGCCCCGTCGATCGCCTTCAGCGCCACCGGCACCTGGCGGCCGCTGTCGGCGAAGGCGATGGCGTTGGTGGTGATGACGTGCGCGACCGTGGCGTCCGCCGGGACGATCGCCTCGAGCTCCTCCGGCGGCAGCTCGCGATAGGTCGATTCGACCACGAGATCGCCGCCCAGGAGCGCCCGCGCGTCGCGCTCGAGGGTGTCGGTGAGGCTGGCGCGGAGCGAGCCGATGCCGGTGATCGTTGCCACGCCCAGCGTCAGGCAGCCGAGGATGATGAAGGCCGCTGTGCTGCTGCCGCGGAGATCGCGCCAGGCGATGTGCCAGAGGGCGCCCAGGTTCCACCCGCCCGCAGGGCCTGCCATCAGGACGCCGCCCCCGCGAACGCATCGGCCTCGATGTCGCCCGTGTCCAGCCGGCCGTCGCGCATCGCCCGGGTCTCGTCGCAGAGCGAGGCGAGCGTCGGGTCATGGGTGATGAGGAAGAGCGTGGCACCGTGCCGCTCGCGCGCGGCGAAGATCAGCTCGGCGATCTGCCGCCCGGTGCTCCGGTCGAGATTGCCGGTCGGCTCGTCCGCGAGCAGCAGCTCCGGCTCGTTCGCCAGCGCCCGCGCCAGGGCGACGCGCTGCTGCTCGCCGCCCGAGAGCTGGCCCGGGTAGTGGTCGAGCCGCTGCCCGAGCCCCATCTCGGCGAGCCCGGCCCGCGCCCGCTCGAAGCCATCGGCCTCGCCGGCGAGCTCGAGCGGCAGGGCCACGTTCTCGAGCGCCGTCATCGTCGGGATCAGGTGGAACGACTGGAAGAGCACGCCGACGCGCTTCCTCCTGAAAAGCGCCAGGCCGTCCTCGTCCAAGGCACCGAGGTCGGTGCCCGCCACCTCGACGCTGCCCTGCGTCGGCCGCTCGATGCCGCCGATGATGGCGAGCAGGCTGGACTTGCCCGAGCCGGACGGACCGACGACACTGAGGCTCGTGCCGGCGGCGACGTCCAGGTCGATCCCCCGCAGGATGTCGACCGGGCCGGCGCTGCTCCGCAGGGTCAAATGGACGTCACGCAAGCTGATCATGAGCACCGGACCTTCTGACAATCATCGGGCGATCGACGGACAACATCCCATCCAACTTGGGACCCGCCGCCGCTTCCTCAAGCGCGCGGCCCGGGTTTGCGTCGTCGCAGCCTGGTTCATCGCCGCCCTTTCGGCCACGAGTGCTGAAGCCTGCCGCATCGCCAT
The DNA here is from genome assembly GCA_964528705.1 of uncultured Geminicoccaceae bacterium. GTDB lineage: Bacteria > Pseudomonadota > Alphaproteobacteria > Geminicoccales > Geminicoccaceae > SLRI01. Next base: position 2,434 of record CAZGUW010000008.1, on the reverse strand, counting down.
CCTCGGCGATTCGCTCACCGCCGGCTACGGCGTCGCCCTCGAGGACGCCTTCCCGGTGCGCCTCGCGGCAGCGCTCGACGAGGCGGGCCATGCCTGCGAGATCATCGATGCCGGCGTGTCGGGCGACACTTCCGCCGGCGGCCGCGCCCGGCTCGACTGGGTGCTCGGCGACCAGCCCACCCACCTCATGGTCGAGCTCGGCGGCAACGACGCCTTGCGCGCCCTCCCGGTCGACGCCATGGAGGCCAACCTCGCCGCCATTGTCGAAGGCGCCCAGGCCGAGGGCGTCCACGTCATGCTGCTCGGCATGCTGGCCCCGCCGAACCTCGGAGCCCGCTACACCGAAGCCTTCGCCGCCGTCTTCCCCCGGCTCGCCGAGCGGTACGGCGTGCCCCTCTACCCCTTCTTCCTCGACGGCGTCGCTGCCGAGCCGGCCTACCTCAACCCGGACGGCATCCACCCCAACGCCGAGGGCGTCGCCGTGATCGTCGAGCGCATACTACCGTCGATTGAAAACTGGCTCGACAAAACCGCCGATTGAGCACCTGTCAAGCGCTCTTTGCGCTTGACGAAAGCCGGCCGCTGGCCTGCATTCGCTGCCCGCGGGACCCCGCCGGCAGCCGTCCGGAATCAGTGACTTACCCACATCTTGTTGATAATGATGGGGATAGTCGTAGCCATGTGCGTCAGCTTGTGGATAAGTGGCGGGACAGAAGCTGAACGAAACCGGCTCTCCCGGACGGCACACCCTTGCGGCAAAACGTCCCCGTGGCATCCTGGGGGATCGTCGGCCAAAATCTCCGGGCGCACCTGTAGGCCGGCGAGATCGGCCAGTGCATTGAACGGGATGGAGCGCGGCGCGGTTCGGGCGATCACCGAGGGGCCGCTCCGGAAGGGAGGACAAGAATGTCGGACTTGTACGAAGTCAGCGCGGAGTGGGCGGCATCGGCGCATTGCGACCTGCCCACCTATCGGCGAATGTACGAGGAATCGATCACTGACCCCGAAGCCTTCTGGGGCCGTGAATCGGGCCGGCTGACCTGGGCCAAGCCGCCGACGAAGATCAAGAGCACGACCTACAGCGGCGACGTCTCGATCAAGTGGTTCGAGGATGGCGAGCTCAACGTCTGCTACAACTGCGTCGACCGGCACCTCCCGGCCCGCGCCAACCAGGTGGCGATCATCTGGGAGGGCGACAATCCCGACGTCGACCTCAAGATCACCTATCGCGACCTGCACCGCAACGTCTGCAAGGTCGCGAACATCCTCAAGGACATGGGCGTCGGGAAGGGCGACCGGGTCACCATCTACCTGCCGATGATCCCCGAGGCCGCCTACACCATGCTGGCCTGCGCCCGCCTCGGCGCCATCCACTCCGTCGTCTTCGGCGGCTTCTCGCCGGACAGCCTCGCCGACCGCATCAACGACTGCGGCTCGAAGCTCGTGGTCACCGCCGATGGCGGGCTCCGCGGCGGCCGCAGCGTGCCGCTCAAGGGCAATTGCGACAAGGCGCTCGCCAGGTGCGCCGATGACGTCAAGGTCCTCATGTTCCGCCACACCGGTATCGACGTGCCGATGACCGAAGGCCGCGACGTCGACGGCATGCTGGCCATGCAGCAGGCCAGCGACGAATGCGGCTACACGGTGATGAACGCCGAGGACCCGCTCTTCATCCTCTACACCTCCGGCTCCACCGGCAAGCCCAAGGGCGTGCTCCACACCTCGGGCGGCTACCTGCTCTATGCCTCGATGACCCACCAGTACGTCTTCGACTACCAGGAAGGCGACGTCTACTGGTGCACCGCCGATGTCGGCTGGGTCACCGGCCACAGCTACATCCTCTACGGCCCGCTCGCCAACGGTGCCACCACGCTGATGTTCGAAGGCGTGCCCAACTACCCCGACATGTCCCGCTTCTGGAACGTCGTCGACAAGCACGCCGTCTCCATCTTCTACACGGCACCCACCGCCATCCGCGCCCTGATGCAGAAGGGCGACGACCCGGTGAAGGCGACCTCCCGCAAGAGCCTCCGGCTCCTCGGCTCGGTCGGCGAGCCCATCAACCCCGAGGCCTGGCGCTGGTACCACACCGTCGTCGGCGAGGGCCGCTGCCCGATCGTCGACACCTGGTGGCAGACCGAGACGGGCGGCATCCTCATCACCCCGCTCCCGGGTGCCATCGCCCAGAAGCCCGGCTCCGCCACCCTGCCCTTCTTCGGCGTCCAGCCCGCCCTCGTCGACAATGACGGCAAGCGGATAGACGGCGCCGGCGAGGGCAACCTCGTGATCCTCGACAGCTGGCCCGGCCAGATGCGCACCGTCTACGGCGACCACGAGCGCTTCATCCAGACCTACTTCACCACCTTCAAGGACGTCTACGTCACCGGCGACGGCGCCCGCCGCGACGAGGACGGCTATTACTGGATCACCGGCC
>CAZGUW010000007.1:36354-47712 GCA_964528705.1 uncultured Geminicoccaceae bacterium | reverse complement strand
GCTGCGGTCGAGAAGGTGGCGGAAGCCCTCGGGGCGGCGGGCCAAGCGGCCCGGGCCTGTGCGGTCGATGTCACGGGCGAGGCCTCGGTCGAACGCCTGGTGGCGGCGGCGCGCGACTGGACCGGGCGGCTCGACAGTGTCGCCGCCAATGCGGGGATCATGGTGGAGGGCGACATCCTCGCCCTCTCGCTCGACCGGTGGAACCGGGCGTTCGCCGTGAACGCCACCGGCAGCTTCCTCACCGCCCGTGCCGCCCTGCCGCATCTGGTCGAGAGCGGGGCCGGCACGCTGGTCTTCACGGCTTCGACCGTGGGGCTCGTCGGCATGAAGGGCACGGCGGCCTACTCGGCGAGCAAGGGTGCCGTCGTGGCGCTCACCCGCCAGCTCGCCGCGGACTTCGCGGGGCGGGGGGTGCGGGTCAATGCCGTGGCGCCGGGGGCCGTGCGTACCCCGCTCTCCGAATCGCAGTTCCGCGCAAGGGCTACGGACGAGGCGCATTTCGAGGCGCTGCTCGAGCAGGTTATCGGCCGCTATCCGCTGTCGCGCTGGGGCAGCCCCGCCGAGATCGCGGAGATCGTGCTTTTCCTGGCCTCGGAGCGCTCGGCCTGGATGACCGGCCAGATCATCCCGGTTGACGGCGGCCTTCTGGAGATTCGCTAGGGCCAGCGCTCCAGGGCGCCCTTGCCGGCGATGATCCGCTCCCGGAACCTGGCGATGCGAGCCCTTCGGGTCGCCGGCTTTTGTGCTGAGCGAAGGTTGATGACGTAGCTCTTCCGGCGGCCGCGGGTGAGGTCGTCGAAGGCTTGGGCGAGCTTTGGGTCGGCCTGCATCGCCTCGACCAGCTCTTTCGGCAGCTCGAGCTCACCCTCCTCCTCCTTCGGGGGCCGGATACCGTCGGCCGCGTAGCGCATCGCCTCCTGCAGGTACGAGCGGATCAGGTTCTCCCTGTCGAAGACTTCATCGCTGGCCGTGAAGCGGAGGATATCGGCATGCCGGGTGTTTTGGCCCCGGCGCTCGAGGATGCCTGCCGGGTCCTGCAGCAACGAACCGTTGAAAAAGGTTAGGCGGAAATCGTCGCGAAACGCCCCGATGATGGCGATGTTGCGGCCGGCGTGCGTGTAGCAGGGCTGCCCCCATTTCAGCGTCTCCGCCAGCCCGAGATCCAGGCAGATCCGGCGAAGCGCCTGGAGCCCCTCGGCCCAGCGCCCGCAACCCTTCGCGAAGTAGTCCTCGATCTCCGTGATCATCCCGTGCCTCGGTATCTTCCCGGGTGGTCGGATCGCCGGGGCCTCACCGTTTCCCGGAGCTCACTCCATCTGCGCCGGTAGCCAGAGGGCGAGTTCGGGAAAGGCGATGACCAGGGCGAGCACCACGATCTGCAGCCCGACGAAGGGCCAGATCGACATGAAGATCTGGCCGAGCGTCACGTCGGGCGGTGCCACGCTCTTCAGGTAGAAGGCGGACGCACCGATGGGAGGGGTGAGGTAGGCGATCTGCATACTGATGCAGAAGATGACGCCGAACCAGATGGGGTCGTAGCCGAGCGAATCGATGACCGGCAGGAAGACCGGCATGGTCAGGATGGCGATACCGATCCAGTCCATGACCATGCCGAGCAGGAAAAGGACGACGACGATCAGGAGGAGGATGCCGAGCGGCGAGAGCGGCACGCCACCGATCAGGCCGGCGAGATACTTCACGCCGCCGGAGAGCGAGTAGATGCTGATGAGGGAATTGGCGCCGAAGAAGACCCAGATGACCGGGCCGATCGCCTTGCCGGTCTGGACGATCGTGTGGTGCAGGTCGGCCAGGCGGAATTCGCCGCTGACGACGACCGCCAGCAGCGCACCGGCGACACCGATGGCCGCTGCTTCGGTGGGGGCGGCGATGCCGAAATAGATCGAGCCCAGCACGCCAAGGATTATCAGCGCCGGCAGGAAGAGGGCCCGGCCCAGGGCCAGCTTCTCCGCGAGCGGCATTTCGAGCTCTTCCTGTGCCGGCGGTGGTGCGAGGTGCGGCTGGGCCCTGGCGCGGGCGACGATGTAGATGGCGTAGGTCAGCGCCAGCACGAGCCCCGGCACGAGGGCGGCGGCAAAGAGGCGGGCAATCGATTCGCCGGCGATGAGGCCATAGAAGACGAGCACGAGGCTGGGCGGGATCATCGCACCGAGGGAGCCGCTGGCACAGATGACGCCGAGGGTGAGCTGCTTGTCGTAGCCGCGGGCCAGCATGGCCGGGAGCGCCACGAGGCCGAGCGTGATGATTTCGGCGCCGACGATGCCGACCATGGCCGCCATGATGGCACCGGCGAAGACGCAGCCCACGGCCATGCCGCCCGGCAGCCGGGCGGACCAGATGTGCAGCACCGTGAAGAGCCGCCGGGCGATGCCCCCCCGCTCCATCAGCACGCCCATCAGGATGAAGAGCGGCACGGCAATCAGCACGTAGTTGGTCGAGGCGTCGTAGACGCGGTTGGCGATCAGCAGGATCGAGTTGAAGCCGAAGAGCGACCAGCCGACGATGATGGCGGTCGCCATGGTGGCGATCGCCAGCGGGATGCCGATGGCGATGAAGAAGAAGAGGAGCCCGAGGACCAGGTAGGTCGCGACTTCAGCTGCCATGCGCCCGTCCCCGGTCCCGCAGGAGATGGGCCAGGGCCTGCAGGGCGAAGAGGCCGAGGGCGATGGCGAGCACGACCTTCAGAATGGTCGGCGAGTAGGTGTTGAGGTTGCTGCCGGTGCGCTCGCCGATCGCCAGCGCCGACTGCGCCTGACGGACGGCCCACCAGCCGACGAGGCCGCAGGTCGTGGCGACCACGAGCCGCTCTAGCACCGTCAGCGCCTGCCGTACGCGCAGGGGCAGGCGGTCATAGAGCACGGTGATGCGGATGTGCCCCTCGCTCGCATAGGCCTGCGGCCCGGCGATCATGTAGTGGATGGCCGCCAGGAGGATGACGATCTCGATGGTCCATTGGGTCGGCGAATTGAAGAAGTAGCGGGCGCAGACCTCGCCGAAGGTGAGGACGGCGACCACGGCATAGACGTAGGAGAGGACGAGGCCGAGCCGCTCGTTCAGGCGCGTGATCATCGATGGGCGCTGCCTTCGAAGCCATCGCAGCCGCCGGACGGGCGCCGGCGGCCGCGATGGAGGATGGGGCTAGAGCAGGCCCTTCTTGGTCAGGAACGCCTTGTGCGCGTCGATGACCTTCTTCGAGAGCTCGCTCTTCGTCGCCCATTCGTCCCAGACCTCGACCGCGATGGCGCGGTACTTGGCGCGGTCCTCGGGCGTCAGCTCGAAGAGGGTGAGCCCGATCTCGTCGGCCTTGGCCAGCACTTCCTGGTCCTGGCGCAGCGCGTTCATGATGTTGCGCAGCATGATCTCGCGCATATTGGTCTCGAGCATCGACTTGATGCTGTCCGGCAGCTCGGCCCAGCGCGCCTCGTTGACCGTGAAGTCCCACACGCCGTTGGAATGCGGGCTGTTGACGAGGGTGTAGTCGACGATGTCGTAGTCGCCGACCTGGAAGTTGTAGGAGAGCGAGCCGTCGTCGGCGGCGTCGATGACGCCCTTCTCGAGGGCGGAGAAGACCTCGGTCTGCGGCATGACGATGGGCACGGCACCGAGGCGCTCCCAGATGAGCGAGCCGATGCCGGGGGGCGTGCGCAGCTTCACGCCCTCGAAGTCGTCCCAGCTCTGCAGCGCCACGCGCGAGGGCACGGCCTCCCAGGAGCCGGTGCCGACGCCGATCGTGTAGAGGCCGAACTGGGCATAGGCCTCGCGCAGGAGCTCGAGCCCGCCCTCGTAATACATGAACTCGATGGTCTGGAAGCGGTCGTCATAGGCGCCCGGAATGTCGCCCAGGGGCGCGAAGCCCGGGTCGATGCCGGCATAGACCGCGGCATAGGAGATGTGGCCGTCGATAATGCCGGCCTTCACCGAATCGATCGTCTGGTTGAGGGCGACGACCGCGCCGGCCGGCAGGACCTCGATCTTGAGCCGGCCCTCACTCTGCACGTCGATGCGCTCGGCCAGCTCGACCACGCTGTCGTAGAGCGTGTTGCCCGGAAGCCAGCCGGTCTGCACCCGCCAGGTGATCGTTTCCTGGGCCGCGGCACCGAAGGCGCCGAGCATGAGGCCAGTGGCGGTGACGACGGCGGATGCGCGGGTGAGGAACGCTGCTCGGGTCATTTGGCGTCTCCATCATTTTTGCGAACATTTGTGCGGCATGCGCCGCTTTGGGCTGCATTCGCATTTGCAAGGGTCGGCCTGCGGCTGTCAAATACATATCGGCGGCAGTGTTGGCCGAGGTCGGCGCCGCCGTACGAGGCACGACAGAACCCATGGACAGCAGCACAGGCAGACCCTTGGCGGAATTCTCGCAGCCCTGGCAGATGCCCGAGACCGAATGGCGCCGCCGCATCGGGCGGGTGCGCGCCGGGCGGGCGCTGGCCCCGCGAAAGTGGCCGGGCGGGGCGCGCTGTGCCGTGGCGCTCTCCTTCGACTGCGACCACGAGACGTTCGAACTCGGCCGGGGCGGTGCTGCCATCGGCCGGCTCGCCTGGGGCGAGTTCGGCCGCCGGGTCGGCGTGCCGCGCATCCTGGACGTGCTCGCCCGGCACGACGTCCGGGCCTCCTTCTTCGTGCCGGCGGTCGCCGGCCTGATCGACCCGGACGAGCCCCGGCGCATCACCGGCGCCGGGCACGAGGTCGGCATGCATGGCTGGATCCACGAGAACACCTCGCTGCTCGAGGAAGCCGAGGAGCGCGAGCTGATGCTGCGCGCCCGGGACACGCTGGAGCGGCTCACCGGTGCGGCCCCGGTCGGCTTCCGTGCCGCAAACTGGGACCTCAGCCCCTCGACCATCACGCTCGTCGCCGAAATGGGGCTCGCCTACGACAGCTCGCTCATGGCCGACGAGACCTGCTACGAGCTGGTCTGCGACGGCGAGCCCACCGGGGTGGTCGAGGTGCCGGTCGAATGGCTGCGCGACGATGCTGTCTACTTCCTCTTCAACCGCGAGCCGGCCACCCGGCCCTGGACGCCACCCGACGACGTGCTCGCCATCTTCCGCCGCGAGCTCGACGCGGCCATGAAAGAGGGCGGCGTCTTCCAGCTCGTCATGCACCCCTTCGTCATCGGCTACCGCTCGCGCATCTGGATCCTCGAGGCGCTGATCGAGCAGGCGAAGGGGCAGGCCTGGTTCGCCACCCATGCCGAGCTCGCCGAGTGGGTGCGCGAGCATGGCTGAGGGTGTGCAGGGACTGCTCGACCAACGGCGGATCGAGGATCTGCTCGTCGACTACTGCCGGTATCTGGACCGCATGGCGCTGGACGATCTCGCCGACCTCTTCACGGCCGACTGCCGGGTGACCTACGGTCCCGACCCCAGGCTGGCGGCGGTCGGCCGGGAGGAGTTGGCGAAGTCGCTTGCCCGCATGTGGCGCTGGCGGCGCACGGCGCACCACCTCGCCAACGTCCGGATCTGGCGCGATTCGGCCGATGCGGCGCGGGCCGAGAGCTACGTGCATGCCTGGCACGAGCGACCGGACGGCGCCACGGCGGTGGTCTTCGGCCGTTATCTGGACCAGCTCCGGCGCACGGAAGAGGGCTGGCGCATAGCGGAGCGGCGCATGGACATGAACGGTGCCGATGCGGCCTTCAAGGTGGCGATCCCCCAGGCCCCGCGCCACGCGCCGCCGCCCGGCTGGGAGGCGCCGGAGGGGCTCGACGGCTGACCGTTCGGCCGGCGCCTGTCTGCTGCCGGCCCGTTGTGGTAAACTGCTCGAATCTGTCGGCATCGATCTCGCCATGACGGAGAGGTTCCGATGCGGGAATGGCTGCGCCTCCTGCTTGCCGCGGCGGGCCTGATTGCGGCCTTCGCGTCTTCGCCCCTCCGGGCCGACACCGTCGAGGTGTTGTGGCTCGGACATTCGGCCGTGCGGATCACCAGCGTTGCGGGCAAGGTCATCGTCGTCGACCCTTTCCTCGTGAAGAACCCGAAGACGCCTGCCGCCTACCGGGATCTCGAAGCGCTGGGCCCGGTGGACCTGATCCTGGTCACCCATGGCCACGACGACCACACGCGCGACCTCGTGGCACTGGCACGGCTGACCGGGGCCATGGTGGTCGGCACGTTCGAGCTGGTCTTCCAGTTCGTCGACATGGGTCTCCTCGATGCCGGCCGGACCATCGGCATGAACAAGGGCGGCACCATCGAGCCCCTCGGGCGGGACATCAGGATCCACATGGTGCCGGCGGAGCACAGCTCGGGGCTCAGCACCGCGGTTCTCGGGCTCGACGATCCGGGCGTGGCGCAGCCGCGATTCGCCTATGCCGGTGCGCCGGTCGGCTATGTCATCGAGCTGGAGAACGGCTTCACGATCTACCATTCCGGCGACACCCATGTGTTCGGCGACATGGCGCTGATCCACGAGTTCCACGCGCCGGACCTGGCGTTGGTCTGCATCGGCGGGCACTTCACGATGGATCCGGAGCGGGCTGCCTATGCGCTGCGCGAGCTGATCAGGCCGGAGATGGTCATCCCGATCCACTACGGGACCTATCCGATCCTCAACCGCACGCCCGCGGAGCTCGAGGCGGCACTGGGCGATGCGCCGATCGAGGTTCTCGACGTGGCGCCCGGCGACGCTCTCCGGTTCTGACTGCCGGCCTCACTCGGGAATGCCGGCCCGGCGCAGGCCTTCGGCGAAGCGCCGGGCGTCGTCCGGATTGCGGAAGGGGTGCCAGAACGCGCTGGCCCTGATGGTGAGCGGGTCCATGAACATGAGGTGGGTCCGGCCGCCGCGCAGCCGGTCCTCCTCCATGGCGCGCCGGACCGCCGCTGCCGGCTCCCTGCGGTCCAGAAGACCCAGGGTCGCGAGCAGGAGGCGTTGGGACCAGCGATCCTCGGGGTTTAGGGCCGTCGCCTGCTCCAGCACTGCCGCCGCTTCCTCGAGCTCGCCATTGGCGAAGCGCGCGACGCCGACCTCGTAGAGGTAGGCTGGAGGATAGTGCGGATTGAGGCGCATGGCGCGCTCGATGAACTCGAGCGCCAGGCCGGGCCTGCCGTCCAGGCTGAGGGCGCCCGCCATGGTGATGTGGCTGTCGGCGTCGTTGGGGTCGAGCGCGATGGCGCGCTCCGCCTGCTCGATCGCTTCGGCATGCTCTCCGTCCTGCAGGCTCATCGCGGCTGCCACCTGATGGGCGAGCGGGGTGGGGCTTTCCAGCGCCTTCGCGAGGGACACCTCGGCCTGGAATCGCGCATCGTGCCAGGTCGCGACACCGACGCTTCCCTGCCAGAAACGCCGCCAGCTCTGCCAGTAGGTTGCCGCCAGTGCTGCGTGGGCACGGGCGTAGACGGGATCGAGCTCGATCGCCCGGTTGAAGCTGTCGACGGCCCGCGTGAAATCGTCGGGCCGCTGGCGCAGGTAGTGCTCCCAGCCCTCGAGGAAGGCGTCGTAGGCATCGGGCCGGTCGGTCTCCTGCCGATCGGCCAGCACTTTCTCGCCGGAGGTCAGCCTGACCGCGAGGATGGCGGTGATCTGGCGGGTGACCTCGTCCTGGAGCGCGAAGACGTCGTTGAGCTCGCCGTCATAGCGCTCCGCCCAGACGTGGCCGCCGGTCGTGGCGTCGATCAGCTGGGCATTGATCCTGACGGCGCTGCCGGAACGGCGCACGCTGCCCTCCAGCACGTAGCGGACCCCCAGCTCCTCGGCGACCCGGCGGATCGCAACGTCCTGGTCCCGGTAGGCGAAGGAGGAGTTGCGCGCGATGACGAAGAGGCCCGAGATCCTCGAGAGATCGGTGATGAGGTCCTCGGTCATGCCGTCGGCGAAGTAGTCCTGCGCGGGATCGCCGCCGAGATTGGCAAAGGGCAGGACGGCGATCGAAGGCCGGTCGGGCAGGGCGAGAGCCTTGCGCGTCTCGCGGGCGGGCCCAGGGTCGGGTGCGCCGGCGAGCCACCAGCCGAGCGCGAGGACGACGGCCAGCGCGGCTGCGGCCGCCGCCGGTCCAAGACGGCGTCCGGCGAACCGCTGGACGACCGGCGTCACGAGCGCCGCGGCGTTCGTGTCCATGGCGACCCGGTAGATTCCGACCGGCCGCGCGATGTTCTTGACCTGCTGCTCGCCCAGATGCTCGAAGGTCAGGCCCAGCTTGTCCCTGACCTGGGTATGAACGGGCCGCGAGATGGCGATGCCGCCGGGGTCGGCCAGCGCCTCGAGCCGGGCGGCGATGTTCACCCCGTCGCCATAGATGTCGCCGGCCTCGACGACGACGTCGCCCAGATTGATACCGATCCGGTAGACGATGCGCGCCTCGGATGCCGCGTCCGCGTCGCGTGCCGCCAGTGCCTGCTGGATCTCGACGGCGCACTGCACGGCCTCGACCGCGCTCGGGAACTCGACAAGGAGGCCGTCGCCCATCAGCTTGACGACGCGCCCGTGATACTGGGTGACCTTGGGGAGGATCAGGGATTCGCGGTCGCGCCTGAGCGCGGCGAGTGTCCCGCCCTCGTCGCGCTCGACGAGGCGACTGTAGCCGACGACGTCGGCCGCCAGGATCGCTGCCAGCCTGCGCTGCAACGTCCAGATCCCCGATCGTTGCAGGATGCTCCAGTGGGCATGTTAGCCGTTATTGCCGGGGGGGCCACGAGATGTTCCGAGCGCCAGTGGATTTTGAATCCTCCCAAACCGCCGGGCTCCCTTCTTGAGCGGTTCGGTATTCGTCACTATGCGGCAATGGGACTCGGTACGTCCGGCCCGAAAGAACTGTTCTCACCTTTAATTTAGAACAATTCGCCAAATGCGGCTCGCCGGCTTGCCCTGTCGACCACTGACAGGCTTCAGCAGGATCCGGGCGAGTCTTCGTGCAGCAGACCACTTTCATCGACGAACTCTATCTGACGCGACGCGTCGACCTCGTGAACTACTCCAGCCGGATCCTGGGCGACCGGATCGATGCGGAGGACATCGTGCAGGAAGCCTATATCCGCTTCGGCGCTGCCTTCGCCCGGGAGCGGCCCGCCGACCCCATCGGCTACCTGGTCCGGATCGTGCGCAATCTTTCGATCGATCTCGGCCGGCGCATCAGCCGCGAGCGTGAGCGGTGCGCCGAGCCGTGCGACGGGGCTGAGGGCGACCACGGCGACGCCCGCCCGTCGCCCGAGATCGTCGTCGCCGACCGGCAGGAGCTGCAGGTCCTGGCCCTGGCCATCGCCGAGCTGCCGGAGCGGACGCGACGGGCGCTCGAGATGCACCGGCTGGGCGGTCGGACGCTTGCCGAGATTGCCCGGGAGCTGGGCGTCTCGGTCGGCACGGCGCATGCGATGGTCGCCCGGGGCCTCGACCATTGCCGCGTCCGGCTGCAGCGCCGCTGACTGGCGGCGAGGCCAGTCGTCGCGCTGAAACCCGGGTCCGCGTCATCGCCTGCAAAGAAGTTTCTGAAAATCACGGCGGGTCGACCGTCCTTCCTTCGAAACCGGTGAGCAACTCGCGGATGGAAGGGGCGGAACAGTGGCCAGACGGGTCGGGGTATCCCTTTGTTGGGCACTGTTGTGTGCCCCGGCGGCGGGCGTGGCGCCGATCACCGCGCCGGGCGCCCATGCGCAGGAAGCGCAGGCCGGCAGCGCCGCCGTGCAGGCGTTCGACATTGCCCCGCAGCCGTTGCCGTCGGCGCTGACCGAGTTCGGCCGCCAGTCCGGCCTGCAGGTCTCGGCACCCGGCACCCTGATCAGCGGCTTCGAGGCGCCGGGCGCCAGCGGCAGCATGTCCGCCGACCAGGCCCTCAGGCAGCTCCTCGGCGGCACGGGCCTCGTCTACCGCCGGGAGGCCGGCGGGATCGTCATCTTCTCGCCCGGCACGCCGGACGATCCGACCGCCATCGTGCTCGACCCGATCAATGTCGACGCGCCCGATCCCGGCGATGCGCGGGCGGGTGCTGCCGACCGCGGCAGCTCGATCGCGGTCACGCGCGGCGACCTCGAACGGCTGGCGCCGCAGAACCTCAAGGACGTCTTCGCCGGCGAGTCGGCGGTGACCGTCGGCGGCGGCATGCCGATCGCGCAGAAGGTCTATGTCCACGGCGTCGAGGAGACCAACCTCGCCGTCAGCATCGATGGCGCCCGGCAGAACAACAAGATCTTCCACCACACCGGCAACAACCTGATCGACCCGCTGATCCTCAAGCAGGTGCGGGTCGACCCGAACGTCGCACCCGCCGATGCCGGGCCGGGCGCGCTTGCCGGGTCCATCGTCTACGAGACGGTCGATGTCGACGACGTGCTGGCACCGGGTCGCAATGTCGGCGCCTACGGCACCACGCTCTTCGAAACGAATTCCAACACCTTCACCAACTCCGCCACGGCGTTCGGCCGCGACGAGGGCTTCGAGGCGCTGGGCTTCGCGCGCTACTCGACGGGCGGCAATTACGAGGACGGCAACGGCGACAACATCGAGGGTACGGCGGCGGACCTCTCCAGCTTCGTCGGCAAGGGCGGCTACGAGACGGTGGCCGGCGACCGGGTCGAGCTCAATGGCCAGTACATCAAGGACAAGGATGACCGGCCCTTTCGCGCCAATATCGGCGACATCGACGGGGTCGTGAATCCGCTCGTGCGCGAGTACAGCCTCGAGCGCCACACCTTCTCCGCGAACTACAACAACACCCAGGCCTTCGGCCTCGTCGATCCGGAGATCACCATCGGCTACTCGCAATCGAAGCTCGAGGTGCCCGACCCGTTCGGCAGCAAGGGCGAGACGAGCAGCTTCTCCGGCAAGGCGGAGAACGACTTCAACCTCACGCCGGTCGACGTGGTCACGGCCGGCGTCGACTTCTACAGCGACCAGGCGAAGTACAACGACCCCGACTACGACGTCGACGAGAAGGCGCACAATGTCGGTCTCTACAGCCAGGTCCGCCTCGCCCCGCTCGAGGACCTGCGGCTGTCGTTCGGCGGGCGTGCCGACCAGCAGTGGTTCGACGGCATCGACGGCAGCGACCAGAGCAATGCGGGTCTCAGCGGCAATGTCTCGGCCGTCTACGACCTCTTCGACCTCGTCACGCTGAACGCCGGCTACTCCAACGTCTTCGGCGGGATCGCGCTGGGGGAGAACTTCATCCTCAACCCGGACTGGGAGTACGACGACATCGACCCGGTCCGCTCCGAGAACTACATCGCCGGCGCCGAGCTGGACTGGGAGGGCTTCCTCCTGAGCGGCGAGGTCTTCCGGAGCGACTTCGACAATGCCCGGGACGAGACCTTCGGCGGCGGGCCGGACAACACGGTGGACTTCAAGGCCTACGGCTACAGCCTCGGCGCCGGCTACACCTGGGGTCCCGGGTTCGTCCGCGCGAGCTTC
>CAZGUW010000007.1:25179-36344 GCA_964528705.1 uncultured Geminicoccaceae bacterium | reverse complement strand
TCGAAGATCAAGGTGACCGGCGATTCGGCGGATTCGGACGTGTCGCAATATCTCGGGGCACCCATCGGCAGGGTCATCGCCGTCGAGACCGCGCATTTCTTCGAGCGGCTCAACCTGACCGTCGGCGGCACGGCCGCAGCGGCGCTCGAGAACGACGATACCGAGGGACCGGGCACGGACTCGCTCGGCAGCTATTTCGTGGTCAATGCCTTCGTCGAGTACACGCCGGACTTCGCCGAGTTCGCGAGCTTCCGCTTCGGCGTCAACAATCTCTTCGACGAGAACTACGCCGAGCGCGGCACCTACGGCGTGGAGTACCCGACCGTCCAGCCGCTGAACGAGCCGGGCCGTTCCTTCCTGTTCAGCGCATCCATCCGGTTCTGAGGCGGGAGACGGCCATGTTCTCTTTCATGATCCGAGCCCTGGCCACGTTCGTCGCCTGGAGCGCCCAGCCGGCCCTGGCCGCGACGATCGAGGTGACGGACCTCGCCGGCCGCACGGTGAGCGTGGCCGCACCGGTCGAGCGCTACGTCATCAGCGAAGGGCGCTATCTCCCGCTCGTCGCCCTCCTGCGGCCCGATGACCCGCTCGAGGGGCTGGTGGGGATGATGAACCCCCTGGGCTGGACGCAGCCCGGGCTCGAGGCCCAGCTCTTCGAGCTCCATCCCGAGGCGCGCGACCTGCCGCTCTTTGCACTCGGCGGGGCCGAGACCGTTTCGGTCGAGCAGATCATCGAGCTCAGGCCGCAGCTCGCCATTCTCGGGCTCAGCGACCACGGGCCGGGTGCAAAGAGCCACGAACTGATCAGGCAGCTCGAGGAATCGGGCACCGCCATCGTCTTCATCGATTTCCGGCTCGACCCGCTCAGCAACACCATCCCGTCGATCGAGCTGATCGGACGCCTGCTCGGCGCCGAGGCGCGGGCGGCCGAGTACATCGCGTTCTATCGGGAACGGCTGGAGCGGATCGCAGCGCGGGCGGCCGACGCCCTGACCCGGCCCACGGTCTTCCTGCAGGCGCATCCGGGCCGCTTCGAGTGCTGCTGGGGCATGGCCGACGGGATGCTGGGGCCGGTGGTCGGCCTCGCCGGCGGCCAGAACATCTCGGACGCGGTGGCGCCCGGCCCGACCGCGCAGCATACGGCCGAGTTCCTGCTGGTCGAGGATCCCGACGTCTGGATCGGCACGGCCTCGGGCACGGTCGAGGAATTCGAGGCCGGCGGCACCCCGGTGACGCTCGGCGACGACGTCTCGGCGGAGATGGCCGAGGCGAGCCTCGCCCGCTACCTCGCGGCCCCCGAGTTCCGCCACATGAGCGCGGTCACGAACGGCCGCGCCCATGCGATCTGGCACAATTTCTACAACTCGCCCTTCAACATCGTGGCATTCGAGGCCTTCGCCACCTGGATCCAGCCCGAGCTCTTCGCCGATCTGGACCCGCGCGCCACGTTTCAGGAGATCAACGACCGCTTCCTGCCGTTCGAGCTCGAGGGGACGTACATGGCGACACTGGACGGCCTGCCGGATTAGGCCGAGGTTTTTCCTCAGTCGAAGAAGCCCGCGTCCTCTTCCTTGAGGTGCGGCTTCGTCCGCTCGGGGTTGAGCTCGACGCCCATGCCGGGGCGGTCCCAGACCTCGATCAGGCTGTTCTGGACGAGCGGGTCGGGGAGGCCGTCGACGATGTCCCACCACCAGTCGTGGCTGGCGGTGGGGAGCTCGAAGGCGATGAAGTTCTCAGGCAGCGTGGCGCAGACCTGGACGAGGGCGGCGATGCCGAGGACGCCGTTGCCGGTGCCATGCGGCGCCATGAGGATGCCGTGCAAGTCGGCATATTCGGCGACCCACTTGAGCTCGGCGATGCCGCCGATATCGCAGGGGTCGGGGCCGACGATGTTGACGGCGTGGCCCTCGATCAGGCCCTTGAAGTTCTGCCGGAGGTAGATCTGCTCGCCGGTGTGGATCGGCGTGGTCGTCGACATGGTGAGGTCGCGATAGACGTCGGCGTTGACGTAGGGCGTGTAGTCGCCGGTGATCATGTCCTCGAGCCACATGAGGTTCAAGGGCTCGACGGCGCGGGCGAAGCGGATGGCGTCGGGCACGGTGAAGCCCGGGCCGCAATCCAGGGCCAGGCCGACCTCGGGGCCCAGCACCTCCTTCATGGCGTGCACGCAGTCGAGGAGGTGCGCCATGCCGCGCTCGGTCATGAGGGCGCTCTCGGCGAAGCCGTGGAAGGGGCTCCGGCGCTCCTGCAGCTCGCCGTAGTGGAAGTCGGGGACGGCGTGCTTCATCTGGCTGTGGAAGGCGACCCCCATCTTGATGAAGGAGAAGCCGTGCGGCAGCTCCTTCATCCACTTCGCCTCGGCGGCGTAGTCCTCCGGCGCGACGCCCGGCATCGGCCGGCGGATGGCGCCATTGTAGCAGCGCACCCGGTCCCTGATCTTGCCGCCCAGCAGCTTGTAGACCGGCAGGCCCGCGGCCTTCCCGGCCAAATCCCAGAGCGCCATCTCGATCATGCTGACCGCACTGCCCCAGGGCTTGAACGAGCCGCGCTTGCGGATGCGGAGCATGCAGCGCTCGACGTCGGTCGGGTCCTCGCCGATCAGGGCTTCCCGGTAGTGCAGGACGTAAGGCTTGAGATAGGGCTTGTACTGCTCGGCCTCGCCGTAGCCGGAGAGCCCCTCGTCGGTGACGATGCGGACGACCGGGTTAGAGCCGATGACGGCGCATCTGACGTCGGTGATCTTCATTGGGGCGTTCCTATTTCGGGCGCTTCAGGAGCCACGCCTCGTATTCGGGCCAGGCGTCCTTGTGGAGCGGGTAGTAGCGCTTGAGGTCGCCGCCGGCCTCGAGCATCTCGCGGGAGAAATCCTCCCATTCGTGGCGGACATGCGCCTCGTTGATCAGGCGTTCGGCGAGGCCGACCGGCACGACCACGGCACCGTCGTCGTCGGCGACGATGATGTCGCCCGGCATGACGAGGCAGCCGCCGCAGGCGATGGGACCGTTGACGGCAAAGGGCATGAGGCTCGTCTGCGTGTGGAAGTTGGGGGTGACACCCCGGAGCCAGAGCGGCAGGTCGAGGAGCTGGACGTTCGGCCAGTCGCGCACGCAGCCGTCGATGACCACGCCGGCGCCGCCCTTGCCCTTGAAGTAGGTGAGCATCATCTCGCCGAAGACGCCGCTCTTCATGTCGCCGCGCGCGTCCACCACGACGATGTCGCCGGGCTGCGTGTGGTAGAGCACGTGACGGTGAAGCTGCTTCTCGGGCTCGGCATATTCCTCCGCCGAGTACATGTCCTCGCGCTTCGGCATGAACTGCAGGGTGAGGGCAGGGCCGCAGACGGTCCGCCCCTTGTTCCAGGTGACCGGCCCGCAGATGTGCGAGTTGGCGATGCCGGCCATGTGGAAGAGCGTGCTCGAGGCGGTGGCGGCTCCCATCGCACGGATGGCGTCGACCCATTCCCTGGGCGGCCGCTTGATGTCGGGGGTCTGGATCATCGCCGATCTGCCTTCAAGGGTTGGGCCTCTACCAGTTGGTCACCGAGCCGTCGCGACGCCGCAGATGCGGCGCCTCCCAGTAGCGGAAGGGGTCCCGCGTCAGCCGCTCTTCGTCGACCTCGACGCCGAGGCCGGGTGACGTCGGCACCGGGTAGGCGGCGCCGTCGAGGCGGACCTGCACCGGGAAGACCTCGCTGTCGTCGAAGCCCAGATGCGTCTCGGCCGGGCTGGCGCGGGTCTCGAGCCAGGAGAAATTGGCGACTGCGGCGGCGAAGTGCACGGTGGCGGCGGTGCAGACGGGGCCCAAGGGGTTGTGCGGCATCATGTCGACGTAGTGTGCCTCGCTCCAGCCCGCGACCTTCATGGCCTCGGTGAGGCCGCCGACATTGCAGACGTCGATCCGGTTGAACTGGTGGATGTCGCGCTCGATGAAGGGCAGGAACTGCCATTTCGAGGCGAACTCCTCGCCGATGGCAAAGGGGATGTCGGTCATTCGCCGCAGCGCCTCGTAGGCCTCGGGCGTCTCGTCGCGGATCGGCTCCTCGAGGAAGTCGAGCGTGCCCTTTGGCATCTTCTGGCAGAAGCTCGCGGCCTCGGCGACGGTGAGCCGGTGGTGGTAGTCGATGCCGAGCACGACCTCGTGGCCGAGCGCTTCTCTCGCTTTCGTGCACCACTCGGCGGTGGCGGCGATGTGCTCCCGGGGCTCATAGACGTCCTTCGACTGGTGGCCCGAGGGCGAGAGGCGCATGGCGGTCCAGCCGCGCTCGACGAGGGCCCTGGCCTGCTCGATCATCTCGGGACCGGGGGCGGCGTGGGTCGTGGCGAAGGTCGGGATGCGGTCGCGCTGCCGGCCACCGAGGAGGTCGTAGACGGGGACGCCCAGCGCCTTGCCCTTGATGTCGTGGAGCGCAATGTCGATGGCCGACATGGCGGCGGTGAGCACGCGGCCGCCCTCGAAATACTGGCTGCGATAGAGCTCCTGCCAGAGGGCGCCGATGCGCATCGGGTCCCGGCCTACGACGAAGCCGGCAAAGTGCTCGATCGCACCGGCGACCGCCTTCTCGCGGCCGGAGAGGCCGGATTCGCCCCAGCCGATGAGGCCCTCGTCGGTCTCGACCTTGACGAGGAGCTGATTCCTGATGCCGACCCAGACGGGGAAGGCCTTGAGTGCCGTGATCCTCACTTTTGCACCTGCCGCTCAGCCATGGGGCTCGTCGCCGAAGAAGCTCGAGCCGGGCTTCAGGTGGGCACGTGCCACCTCCTCGTTCAGGGTCAGGCCATGGCCCGGCCGGTCCTCGATCGTGATGAAGCCCTTGTCGATCGGCGGCTTCTCCATGACGAGGTCGCTCCACCATTCGACGTCGTGCGCGTGGTACTCGATGACGAGGAAGTTGTTGATGGCGGCGCAGACATGGCTGCCGGCGACGGTGCCGATCGGGCTCGCCACATTGTGCGGGGCGATCGGGATGTAATAGAGGTCGGCGTGGTCGGCGACCTTCTTGGCCTCGGCGAGGCCGCCCATCTTCGGGATGTCCGGGGCGATGATCCGGGCCGCCTGCTTCTCGATCAGCTCGCGATAGCCGTGCTTGCGATAGAGGTTCTCGCCGGTGCAGATCGGCGTGCGGGTGCTGTGGGTGACGTGGCGCTGCGCCTCGATGTTCTCGGGCGGCACGGGGTCCTCGAGCCAGAGCAGGTCGAAGGGCTCGAGCGCCTGAGCGAGCTTGATCGCGTCGTTGACGCCGTACTTCCAGTGGGCGTCCATGGCGACCATGACCTCGGGGCCGACGGCATCCCGGACGGCGCGGACCACGTCGACCATCCAGGTCATTTCGGCCGAGCCTATCGTCCGGTTGAAGGGTTCGAACCAGCGGCGCCTCGGATGCGGGTCGTCGGAGATGTCGATGGTGTAGGGATTGGGCGTGTCGAGGTCGAACTTGATGGCAGTGAAGCCCTCTGCCACCACCTCCTTCGCCTTCTTCGCGTAGTCGGCGGGATCGGGTGTCTCGCCGGCATGGCAGTCGGCATAGACGCGGATGGTGTCGCGGAAGCGGCCGCCGAAGAGGGTGGCGATGGGCACCTCGAGGATGCGGCCGAGGAGGTCCCAGAGCGCTATCTCGACGCCGCTGATCGCCGTCACCGTGGCACCGGCCTGGGAGCCCGCACCGGACATGCAGCGGATCATCATCTCGACGATCTTGTTGATGTTGCGCGGGTCCTGGCCCTCGACCAGGGGCTTCGCCAGATGCACGAGCTCGGCGACGCCGGCCCCCCAGTAGGCCTCGCCGAGCCCGGTATGGCCCGTGTCGGTCTCCAGTTTGACCAGCACCCAGGGGAAGTTGCCGGCGATGACGGCGGTGCTCAGTCGGGTGATCTTCATCAGGTCGCAAGTCCTTGGACTAGAGCCGTTGCTGGGTGGCGGCGTCGAAGAAGTGCAGGCGGTTCTGGTCGAAGCCGATCCAGACTTCCTGGTCGGCGCCGAGGCGGAGCTCCGGGTCGACGCTGACAACGACCACCGTCTGGCCGAGATAGACGTGGGCGTAGGTGAGGTCGCCCGTGGGCTCGACCGTATAGACGCGGCCGGGCACGAGATCGGGGGCGGGATTGGCGTGGAGCGTCATGCTGCTGTGTCGGGCGCCGAGCACGATGCCCTGGCCGCTGGCGGCGGCGACGCGCCGGGCGTTGGCGTCGTCGAGGGCGAGCGACCAGCCGTCGCCGGCCAGCGTGACCCGGCCGCTCGTCTCGCCCAGCCGCATCTCGAGCAGGTTCATGGCGGGGCTGCCGACGAAGCCGGCGACGAAGGTGTTGGCGGGCTCGGCGAAGACGCGCTCCGGCGTGTCGTATTGCTGCAGGTCCCCGCCGCTCATCACCGCCATGCGGTCGGCCATGGTCATGGCCTCGAGCTGGTCGTGGGTGACGTAGACGACCGTGGCGTTGAGATCCTGGTGGAAGCGCTTGAGCTCGGCGCGCATCTGCACGCGCAGCTTGGCGTCGAGATTGGAGAGCGGCTCGTCGAAGAGGAAGACCTGCGGGTCGCGGACGAGGGCGCGGCCGAGCGCCACCCGCTGCTGCTGGCCCCCCGAGAGCTCGCGCGGGCGGCGGTCGAGCAGGTGGGTGATGTCGAGGAGCTTTGCCGCCTCCTTCACCTTGCTGTCGATGTCGGCCTTGCCGAGCCGGCGCATGCGCAAGGGGAAACCGAGGTTCTGGTAGACCGTCTTGTTGGGGTAGAGGGCGTAGTTCTGGAAGACCATCGCGATGTCGCGATCCTTGGGGTCGAGATCGTTCACCTGGCGCTCGCCGATGTAGATCTCGCCGGTGGTCAGTTCGATCAGCCCGGCTATGAGGTTGAGGCTCGTCGTCTTGCCGAAGCCCGACGGGCCGACCAGCGCCACGAACTCGCCGTCGGCGACGGTGAGCGAGACGTGGTTGACGGCCGTGACCGCGCCATAGCGCTTGACCACGTCGCGCATCTCGACCTGCGCCATGCCTAGGCGCCTGTCCGGGTCTTGGTCATGCCTTCACGGCCCCTTCGGTAAGTGCCTTCACGAAGTATTTCTGCAGGACGAGGAACATGATCACGACCGGCACGCTCATGATGAACGAGGCGGCCATCAGCCCCGGCCAGTTGGTTGCGTACTCGGCGAAGAAGCGCTGCAGGCCGACCGGCAGGGTCAGCAGGGCCTCGGAATTGAGGAATGTCAGGGCGTAGACATATTCGTTCCAGGCGGTGATGAAGGCGTAGATGGCAGTGGCGATGATGCCGGGTGCCGAGAGCGGCATGACCACGAGGTAGAAGGCCTGGAAGCGGGTGCAGCCGTCGATCCGGGCGGCCTGCTCGAGCTCGACCGGGATGTTGTCGTAAAAGCCCTTGAGCAGCCAGATCGAGAGCGGCAGGCCGAAGGTCAGATAGGTGACGATCAGCGAGGCGTGGGTGTTCACCAGCCCGAAGGCGCGCATCATGATGAAGAGCGGCATTAAAAAGACGACCGCCGGGAACATGTTGCGGAAGAGGACCGAGAAGAAGAGCGCGTTCCGGCCGGGAAAGCGGAAGCGCGAGAAGGCATAGGCGGCGGGTACGGCGACCAGCACGCCGAGCACGGTGCTGGCGAGCGAGACCCAGAAGCTGTTCAGCATGTAGCGCAGGAAGACGTAGCCGACCTCGCTCTGCGGCGAGAGCAGGCGGACATACTGCTCGATCGTCGGGTAGCGCGGGAACCATTCGGGCGGGTATTGCAAGGCCGCGAACTGGGTCTTGATCGAGGTGATCAGCATCCAGACCATCGGCAGGGTGGCGAAGAGCAGGAGCAGGACGAGGAAGATCCAGCCGGCGATGCCCCAGCCGTCGATGCGCCGTCTCGCCCGGACGCTCATCCCGGCCGCCGCTCGTCATTGCTGGAGAGGGCGCGGACGTAAAAGTAGCCGATCACCACCATCACCAGGAACAGGATGACCGAGTAGGCCGAGGCGATGCCGAAGCGGATCCTGCCGAAGGCGATCTGGTAGATCTGGGTGATCCAGATGTCGCTGGCCCCGGCCGGCCCGCCGCCAGTCATGATCCATGGGATGGTGAAGTGGTTGAGGTTGGCGACGAAGAGCAGGAGCACCGTCACCGTCAGCACGCCCTTGAGGTGCGGCAGGGTGACGTGGAGGAAGCGCTGCAGCGTGCTCGCCCCGTCGACCTGCGCCGCCCGCAGCAGCTGTTCCGGCACGGTCTGCAACCCGGCCAGGATCATGATCATGGCGAAGGGAAACTCCTTCCAGATGTTGACCACGATGAGCGCGGCGAGCACGCGGTCGACATTGTCGAGGAGGTTGAGCGGCTCGTCGGTGAAGCCGAGCTGGATGAGTACGGCGCCGAGCACGCCGAAGTCGCTGTGGTAGATCCAGCGCCAGATGTAGGAGGCGGCGACGGCGCTGATGACGAAGGGGATGAGCAGGATGCCGCGCAGGACGGCCCGGCCGTAGAAGGCGCGGTTGAGCACGAGCGCCGCGCCGAAGCCGAGCACCACGGCGAAGAAGGTCGAGTAGAAGGTCCACTCGAGCGTGTTGATGGTCGTCTCGTGGAAGCTGCTGCTCTTGAGCACGCGGATGTAGTTGTCAAAGCCGGCAAATACCTTGTCGGCCATGGCGAGGCTGGGTGGCGTGCTGAAGAACGAGAGGTGGATCGTGTAGTAGATCGGGTAGGCGATGACGAGCAGCATCACGCCCAAGGCCGGCAGCACGTAGAGATAGTCGTACCGGCTGTGGAAGAACCGGGCACCAAGGGAGTCGGAGCGCTGGCCCCGGCTTGCCGTGCTCATGCTGCTGCTCATGCTCACTGTCCGGCCCGATCACCGGAGGTCACCCGCCTGGGCGACCTCCGGCGTCACGGCTTCGCGGACGGCTCAGATACCGCTGCGCAGGCTATCGATCTTGGCCTCGGCGTCGGCCGCGGCCTCTTCGACGGTCATCTTCTCGGTGAGCGCGTTCTGCATCATCTCGGGCACGATGATGTTCATGATCTCCGGGCTTTCCGGGATCACCGGGAAGGGGATGCCGTAGGGCAGCATCGAGGTGGTCACGTCGAGGAACTTGATGGTGTCGAGCCGCTCCTTCATCCACTTGGTGCGGAAGCCCCGGATGTTGCCGGGATTGGAGCTCACCCAGGCGAGCTTGGTCGACCATTCGGGGCTGGTCGAGAAGCAGATGAAGGCCTTGGCGGCCTCCATGTCGAGCTCGCCGTCGACATTGTCCGGGTTGAAGACGTGGATGTTCGAGCCGCCGAACACCACGGCCCGGCCTCTCTCGCCCTTCGGGATCAGTCCGTAGCGCATGTTCGAGACGACCTGCTCGGCCGCGACCTTGTCCTCGCCCTGCGCCTGCGCGGCGCGGTCGAGCATCGTGCCGTACTCGCTGGGATGGGCGATCACCATGGCGAGCTGGTTGGCGAGGAACGGGTCCTGGTTCTCGGTCTGGGTGTTGGTCAGGGCGGAGACCGGCACCGACTTGTCGCGCACGTACATGTCGTAGGCGTGCTGCAGGGCGCGCCTCGAGCCCTCGTTGTTGATGTAGATCTTGTCGTAGGTCGGCTGGTCGTCGGCCTCGTCCAGGGCACCGCCGCCCTCGGCCCACATCACCGGCATGAAGCGGAAGGGGGTGTTGCCGGCATTGACCCGGGCGACCAGGCCGTAGCCGCTCTTGCCGGTCTTCTCCTTGATCTGGTTGGAGTAGGCGACGACGTCGTCCCAGGTCTCGGGCGCCTTCTCCGGGTCGAGCCCGGCCTCCTCGAAGATCCCGGCGTTCCAGATGAAGCCCATGGTCTCGTTGTTGGTCGGCACGCCGTAGGTCTGTCCGTCCCAGGTCACCGACTTCATCGCACCCGGCCAGAACTCGTCGGCCGAGTAGCCGACATCCTCGGGGCCGAACGGGCTGAGCTGGCCCTTGGCGGCAAACTCGACGCCCCAGAGGATCGGCAGCCGCGCCACCATGGGCGCCGCGTTGCCGAGGGCCGCCGTGCGCAGCTTGTTCAGCATGTCGTTGTAGCCGAGGCTCTGCGCCTCCAGCTCGATGTTCGGGTACATCTCGGCGAAGGCCGCGAAGAACTCGGCATACATCTGATGCTCGAGCTCCGGGCTGGCATCGGTCGGGCCGAAATACCAGTAGGTCAGCCGGCCGTCGTAATCGAGGGGCACGACGTCGGCGCATTCGGCCGCCGTGTCCACCTCGAGCGTGCCGGCGATCTCCTTGACGTATTCCGGGCTCCAGGAGTTGATGTCCACCCCGGTGTCGCTGTCCTGGGCAGCCACGGTGGCGGCACCCAGGCCGGCCGCGGCGAAGAGTGCCACGGCGGCCGAGCGGCCGAGCAGCACGCGGCGAAAGCAGCTAAATCGAGTTGTCGATGAGCCATTCTGCATGACGGTTCCCTGATCGCTGACTTTGGCTTTTTCTTGTCGAGGCTCAAGCTGACCCGAGGCCAAAACCCCTGTCAAGCCGCGAATGCCGCAGTCGAAGAAACGTCATGCACAGGCCCGCGCGGATACTGGAGTCCGGCGGTTGAGTTGATGTAGCCGGCCTACCTGCCCGCCGGGACCTAGGCGCCGGCGTTCGCCGCCGCCGAGCCCTTGGGCGGGTAGTCGAGCGTGTTGGAGAGCTCGTAGCGGAACTGCTCCTCGTGGTTGGGGAAGGGCAGGCGGTTCTCCTTGCGCCAGCGCTCGACCATCTCGCCGGCGGCCTCGGCCTGCTTGGGATCAGGGCCCGGCGAGCGCTCGATGTAGAGTGTCTGCGACGGGAAGGCGAAGCCGGCGCCAATGCCTTCGACGATGTCCTTGATGCGCAGGTTGATGTCTTCCTGGACCGCCAGGAAATCGCTGAAGTCGCGGGTCGTGACATAGGCGAAGATCTCGACGTCGAGCGAGGACGCGCCGTAGCCGACGAAGCGCACCCGGGCCGGCTCGATGGCGACCTTGGGATGGCGGATCAGGAGCTCGCGCAGCCTGACCAGCACGAGGCGGAGCTGGTCTGCCGTGGTCTCGTAGCGCAGGCCGATCAGGCTCTTCAGCAGCATGCTGTCCCGCCGGGTGAAGTTGACGATCTGCATCTGGCAGAATTCGGCGTTCGGCACCGAGATCAGCGTCCGGTCGATGCCGCGCACCCGGACCGACCGCAGGCCCACCGCCTCCACCGTGCCCCTCT
>CAZGUW010000007.1:20371-25151 GCA_964528705.1 uncultured Geminicoccaceae bacterium | reverse complement strand
GGCGAGCGCCACGGCGAGGCCGCCGACGCCGAGGCCGGCGAGCATCGGCGTCACCGGCACGCCGAGCCGGTCCAGCATGTGAACGAGCACGTAGAGGCCGAGCAGCACGCTCAGCAGGTGGAAGACGAGCCGCACGAGTTGCGTGTCGAGGCTGGCCACCCCGAGGTCGCGAGCCCGGATCACGAAGTCCGCGGCGATGTTCAGGAGCTGGAAGATGAGCCAAGCGACGGCAAGGTGGCCGATGATCGTCAGGAGGGTCCCGACGACGATCGCGGGCATGCGGGTAACGCCGATCACATCGAGAACGAGGTAGTGAACGACGAAAGCGAGCACCAGGGCCAGCACGCTGCGGGCCGCGCCAGCCCAGCGCACCGTCCGGCTCGCCTCCATGGATCGGTTCTTGAGCCGCTCCACGAACCGGAATCCCATGAAGTAGATCGCGACAGCGATCAGCAGCGTCGCCGCCAGCGCTATCCACTTCCAGAGCGCCAGTTCGCCGACCAGTGTGAACCACTGGCGCGGCAGGCTCTGCACAACGCTGGTCATCACGGCCGGCGCCGCGAAGCCCGGGCCACGGCGGAAGCGCTCGACGATGCCCTGATAGCGGCCGAGCTCGCCGCTTGCCGGCAGATGCTGGATCAGGCGGTAGAACTCCGGGATCCGGAGCTCCGTCTCGGCCGTGAAGTGGAAGCCGCTGAGGTCGCCGTCCTCGTCCGGCTCGGTAGCCAGGCGCAGCTCGGTGCCGGGAATGGTCCAGGTGTGCAGCCCGGTCTCCGCCACCTGCGCAGCGTCGGGTATGTCGGCCTGTGGCGGGAGCTGCACGCGCGCCAGCACCTCGAGCAGCATGAGCGATCGGTCGGCCATCTCGACGAAGCTCGTCTCGCCGGCGGCGGCGGTCTCCTCGAGCGTTGCGAAGGCGCGCCCGGCATGGGCGCGCATGGCGCCGAGATTGCCACCGTAATAGCTCCGGACCGCGGCCTCCATCTCGTGGATGAAGGTGTCCAGCGTCGCCCGGGGGCTCGAGAGATCGGGCGGTGCCAGGGGATCGGCGAGGCTGGTGGTATCGGCCGGGGCAGCGGTCGACCAGCCCATGGCAAGGGCCAGCAAGAACACCAGCAACCGGACTGCCCGGCGCCCCCGATCCGCGATTGTCGACTTCGTCGTCACCCTGTCACCTCCCCACTGGTCGCGTCGCAGGCAGGATGGCCGGGGAGGACCCGTCAAGGCAACCCGCGGTTGCGGGTAGCAGCTCAGCCCTGGAGCCTGTAGACCCGTCTTGCGGTCTCGCGGTAGAGCTGCCGCCGCTCCGTGTCGCTCGTGCCCTCGAGCACCTCGTCGATGATGGCGACCCAGTCCGGGTAGCGGTGGGTGAGCTCCGAGACGGTCCAGTCGCTGCCGTACATCAGCCGGTCGAAGCCGAAGCACTCGATGGCGTGGCGGAGATAGGGGAGCACCTCCGCCTTCTGCCAGTTGGCGTGGTCGGCCTCGGTGATCACGCCCGACACCTTGCAGATCACGTTGGGCATGCGGCCGAGCTCGGCCATGAGGTCGGCCCAGGGCTGCCACATGTCGTGCTTGATGCCGGGCTTGCCCAGGTGGTCGAGGACGAAGGTGACATCCGGGCAGCGCTTCGCCAGCTCGACCGCGAAGGGCAGGCACCAGTGCTTGACGCAGATGTCGAAGACGAGGTCGTGCTGCGGCAGGAGCTTCAACGCCGCGAGGAAGCCGGGCTCGAGGCAGAAACGGGGGTCGAGCTCGATCTCGATCAGCCGGCGGATGCCGCGCAGGGTGGGGTGCTGCAGGAGCTTCTCGAGGTCGGGCTCGACCGCGTCGGGGCCCCGCTCCAGCGGCAGGTGGGCGATCATCCCACTGAGCCGCGGGTCCCGGTCGGCGAGGCCCTGGACCCAGGCCGCCTCGTCGAGATACAGCCCCGGCCCGACCCAGACCTCGGCGAAGACGAGCGCTTCGACCTCGACCGGCCCGCGCGCCGCATCGAAGTCGGCGAGGCCGTAGCTGCGGTTGATGCGCGGCACGTTGGCGAGCCACGGATAGGACAGCTTCTCGACATCGTAGAGATGGACGTGGCTGTCGATGATCGGAAAGTCCGGCATTGTTGTTCCCCCCTGTTCGGCCGTTGCGGCCTGCGGTAGCGCCCGCCCGCCTGCGCCGCAAGCCCGATGCCTGGCGTTCAGGCGGAGGGGGCCGACTCCGCGGGCCGTTTCGCCGTCGCGGTGCGATGGGGGAAGATGCGGCGCAGGGTGGTGTAGAGCACCGGCGTCAGAAAGAGACCGAAGAAGGTGACGCCGAGCATGCCTGAGAAGACCGCGGTGCCGAGGGCCTGACGCATCTCGGCGCCGGGGCCGGTGGCGATCATCAGCGGCACGACACCGAGGATGAAGGCGAAGGCCGTCATCAGGATCGGCCTGAGGCGCAGCCGGCAGGCTTCGACCACGGCGTCGAGCAGGTTGCGGCCGGCTTCCTGATTCTGCTTGGCGAACTCGACGATGAGGATGGCGTTCTTGGCGGCGAGGCCGACGAGGACGATGAGGCCGACCTGGGTCAGGATGTTGTTGTCCATGCCGCGCAGGTCGACGCCGACGAGCGCCGCGAAGATGCTGAGCGGCACGATCAGGATGATGGCGAGCGGCAGGACCCAGCTCTCGTACTGTGCAGCCAGGACGAGGAAGGCGAAGAGCACCGAGAGTGCAAAGATGAAGACGACGCTGCTGCCCTGCGAGCGCTCCTGCAGGGCGAGCTCGGTCCACTCGAAACCGACGCCCGGAGGTGACACTTCGGCGGCCAGCGCCTCCATCCGGTCGAGCGCAGCACCGGTCGAAACGCCGGGGGCGGCGTTGCCCTGGACCGGCACCGAGACCAGCATGTTGTAGCGCTGGACCAGCGTCGGCCCGGCGGTGTCCCGGATCTCGACCAGCGTGCCGAGCGGGACGAGGGCGCCGCTGGCCGAGCGGACGAAGAGGCGGGAGATGTCCTCGCGCTCGATCCTATACTGGTCGTCAGCCTGAGCCAGAACCTGGAAAAGCCGGCCGAACGCGTTGAAATCGTTGACGTAGGAGGCGCCGAGGTTGATCGACAGCGTCTCGAAGATGTTGGCGATCGGCACGTTTAGGATCTGCGCCCGGACCCGGTCGATCTCGAGATAGATCTGCGGGCTCTCGGCCGAGAAGGTCGTGAAGACGCCGGTCAGCTCGGCGTCGCCGGCGGCGCGGCCCATGAGGTCGCGGGCGGTGGCGAGCACCCGGGCTATCTCACCGGTTTCGCGCTCCTGCAGCTGCATCTTGAAGCCGCCCGAGTTGCCGACGCCGCGGATCGAAGGCGGCGGTACGGCGATGACGAAGGCCTCGCGGATCGCCTGCATGCGGCCGTAGAGGTCGCCGATGATGGCGTTCGCGGTCCAGCCATGCTCGAGCCGCTCGTCGAACGGCAGGAAGGGGACGAAGACGACACCCTGGTTCGACGCATTGGTGAAGGTGGCACCCGAGAAGCCGGCGAAGGCGACGGCATTGGCGATGCCCGGCGTCGCCTGCGCGATCTCTGTGACCTTGCGGACGGCGGCATCGGTGCGATCGAGCGCGGCGCCCTCGGGGAGCTGGACGACGACGATGGCATAGCCCTGGTCCATGGCCGGGATGAAGCCGGAGGGCACCTTCTGCAGCATGAACCAGCCGCCATAGAGCAGGCCGGCGAAGACCACGAGCATGAGGCCTAGGGCCGTGCGCGTCCTGACGAGGCCGTGCACGATCCGGGCATAGGCGGCGGCGAGCCGGTCGAAGCCGCGATTGAAGGCGTCGGCGGCGGCGCGCAGCGGGCGGCGCCTGCCACCCTCATGCGCGGCGTGCGGGTGCAGGAGGAGAGCGGCGAGCGCCGGCGACAGGCTGAGCGAGTTGAAGGCCGAGATGGTGGTCGAGACGGCGATGGTGACGGCGAACTGCTGATAGAACTGGCCGGTTATCCCGGGCACGAAGGCGGACGGCACGAAGACTGCAACGAGCACGAGCGTGGTGGCGATGATGGCACCCGAGACCTCGTCCACGGTGCGGTGCGCCGCCTCGCGCGGGCTGAGCCCTTCGCGGATGTTCCGCTCGACGTTCTCGACCACGACGATGGCGTCGTCGACGACGATGCCGATGGCGAGCACGAGGCCGAAGAGCGTCAGGAGGTTCAGGGTGAAGCCCAGGGCCGACATCAGCGCGAAGGTGCCGATCAGCGAGACCGGGATGGCGACGATCGGGATCAGCGCCGTGCGCCAGGACTGCAGGAAGACCAGGATGACGATGATGACGAGGAGGGCGGCCTCGAAGATGGTCTTGTAGACCTCGTCGATCGACGCGGCGATGAACTCGGTTGGGTTGTAGACCACGCGGTATTCGAGCCCGGCCGGAAACTCGGTGGCGAGCTCGTCCATCACGTCGATGATCTCGGCGGCCGAGGCCAGGGCGTTGGAGCCCGGGCGCTGGAAGATGCCGAGGGCGACGGCCGGGCTGCCGTCGAGATAGGAGTTGGTGACGTAGGCGCGGGCCCCGACCTCCACCCGCGCGACATTGCGCACGCGGATGATCCGGCCGTCCTCGGTGGCGCGGACGATGACGTTCTCGAACTGCCTCACCTCGTCGAACCGGCCCTGCGCCGTCACCGTGACCTGGAAGGCGTTGTCGGCGTCGTTGGGTGGGGCGCCGAGGGCGCCACCCGTGACCTGGACATTCTGCTCGCGCAGCGCTTCGACCACGTCGCCGGCCGTGAGGCCGTAGGCAGCGAGGTGGTC
>CAZGUW010000007.1:0-20361 GCA_964528705.1 uncultured Geminicoccaceae bacterium | reverse complement strand
TCCGGGTCGAGCCAGCCGCGGAGCGCGAACTCGCGCTCGCCGAAGATGACGAGGTCGCCGACGCCGTCGAGCCTGACGAGCCGGTCGCGGACGCGGGCGCGGGCGTAGTTCGAGACGTAGAGCTGATCGAAGGTCTCGTCGGGGGAGAGCATGTGCACGACCATCATCAGGTCGGGCGAGCTCTTGGTCGTGGTCACGCCGAGCCGGCGGACCTCCTCCGGCAGCCGCGATTCGGCGATCGCGACCCGGTTCTGCACCAGCACCTGGGCGGCATCGAGGTCGGTGCCGAGCGTGAATGTGACGGTCAGCGACATGGTGCCGTCGGCGGTCGAGTAGGAGGACATGTAGAGCATGCCCTCGACGCCGTTGACCTCCTGCTCGATCGGCGTCGCCACGGTATCGGCCACGGTCGCCGCATCGGCGCCGGGGTAGCTCGCCTGCACGACGATGCTGGGTGGGGCGATCTGCGGGTACTGCTCGACCGGCAGCTGGAAGTAGGCGAGGATACCGAGCAGGCTGATGATCAGTGCCGTGACGGTGGCGAAGATCGGCCGGTCGACGAAGAAATGGCCCACCGTCTCAGTCCTTCACCGGCGGCAGCTCGATGCGCTCGGGCGTCACCTCGCCACCCGGCCGGGCGCGGATCAGGCCCTCGATGACCAGGGTCTCGCTGCCGTCGAGACCGTCGCGGATCACCCGGTAGCCGTCGATGCGCGGGCCGGGGCGGACCTCGCGCTGCGCCACCTTGTTGTCGGCATCGACGGTCAGCACCAGCCGGCGGTTCTGGTCGGCGAGGATGGCCTCGTCGGGGATCAGGACGCCCTTGTAGGGCAGCGAGCCCGGCACATTGACGCGGCCGAAGAGGCCCGGCTGCAGCACGCCGTCCGGGTTGGGCACGATGGCGCGGACGCGCATGGTCCCGGACTGCTGGTCGAGCCGGTTCTCGGAGAAGTCGAGCTTGCCCTTTCGCGGCTCGATCTTGGCGTCGCTCAGCGAGACGACCACCGGCAGCTCGCCGCCGCCCTCCTGCAGCACGGCACCGCGCTCCATCGCATCGCGCTGGTAGGCCAGGAAGTAGCGCTCGTCGATGTCGAAGTAGAAGTAGATCGGGTCGATCGAGACGATCGAGGTCAGCACCGTCTGGTCCGCCTCGACGAGGTTGCCGACGCTGACCAGGTTGCGGCCGATGCGGCCGGCGATCGGCGACTTGATCTCGGTGAACTCGAGATCGATGCGCGCGGCGTCGGCGGCGGCCCTGGTCGCGTCGGCGGTGCCCTGGCCCGAAATGAGCGCCTCGCGGCGCTCGTCGAGCAGGCTCTCGGCGATGGTCCGGTTCTGGATCAGCTGCTCGGCGCGATCATACTGCTCGCTTGCGAACTTGAGCTGCGATTCGGCGACCCGCGCCTGCGCCTCGGCCTCACGCAGCCGCGCCTCGAAGGTGCGCTTGTCGATCGTGAAGAGCAGCTGGCCGGCCTCGACGAGGCTGCCGTCGACGAAGTGCTTCCTGTCGAGATAGCCGCTGACGCGGGAGCGCAGCTCGACCGTGTCGACCGCCTCGAAGCGGCCGACGAATTCATCGTCCTCGACGATGTCCTTGACGACCGGCGAGGCGACGGTGACCGTCGGCGGCGCGGCCTGCCGGGCGTCGGCACCATCATCGGGATCGTCGCAGGCGGCGAGCGCCAGCAGGAGGAAGGACGAGGCAAAGCCGAGCCAGCGGCGCGACGTGGCGGAGGTTTGTGCGTTCAACCCGGTTTTCCCTGGCTGGCTTCAGCCGACGCCGCCGCAGGTGGGGCAGGCCGGGCTCGTTGTCGACCGACGGAAATGCATGGGAGGTGGCCGGGTGTGGGGCAGCCGGGCGCCAGCCACGACACCGGCGGCGGGCTCGGTTATGATCCCCTGGCCGGACGACGCTCAAGGGAGGAGGAGTCCATGGCCCTTCGACGCGACTACAGCCTGACCGGCCCCGAGGCCGAGCGGGCCATTGAACGCGGTCTCGTCGCCGCCGAGTGGTATCACAGCCGGATCCCCCGCAAGCGGATGAAGGAGCTGATGCGCCGCCGCGACGCCCCCGCACTCCGTGACCTAGCCCTCTGGATCGCCGCCCTGGTGCTCTCCGGTGGCATCGCCGGCTGGCTCTACCTCCAGGGCAGCTGGTGGGCCTTGCCCTGCTTCCTCGCCTATTTCGTGCTCTACGGTAGCACCTCGGACGCCCGCTGGCACGAGTGCGGCCACGGCACGGCGTTCAAGACCGCGTGGCTGAACGATGTGGTCTACGAGATCGCCTCGTTCATGGTGTTCCGCAATGCCACGGTCTGGCGCTGGAGCCATGCGCGCCACCACACCGACACCATCATCGTCGGCCGCGACCCCGAGATCGTCGCCATGCGCCCGCCGCATCTCTGGAAGGTTTTCCTGAACTTCCTGGCGCTGCCGAATCTCTATTACGGCTTCAAGGAGATGTTCATCCACAGCCTGGGGCGGCTGACGCCCGACCAGGCGACCTTCATCCCCGAATCCGAGCGGCCCAAGGTCTATCTCAGGGCGCGCATCTATCTCGCCATCTACGCCACGGTGATCGTGCTTGCCGTCGTCTTCCGGACGTGGCTGCCGCTGCTCTATGTGGGCCTGCCGGTGCTCTTCGGCGGCTGGCTCATCATGTATCTGGCGCTGACCCAGCATGTGGGGCTCGCCGAGGACGTGCTCGACCACCGGCTGAACGCGCGCACCATCTACATGAACCCGCTCCTGCGCTTCCTCTATCTCAACATGAACTACCACGTTGAGCACCACATGTTCCCCATGGTGCCCTACCACAACCTGCCGGCGCTGCACGAGGAGCTGAAGGCCGACATGCCGAAGCCCTACCGGAGCACGTTCGAGGCCTATCGCGAGATCATCGCCACGCTGAAGCGCCAGCTCAGGGAGCCGGGCCACTTCGTCAAGCGCGAGCTGCCGCCCTCGGCCCGGCCCTTCCGGGTGGAGCTGCACGGACACGGCTTCGCCGAGGCAGGGTGAAGCGACCGATCGGTGGCGGGCCGCAGGGTGGCGCTACCGGCGAGGGCCAAGGGAGGTACCATGCCATGACCGCACCTGATCCGCGCCGAATCTTCGAGGTTGCCATTGGCTACGGGGTGTCGAGGGCGCTGCTCGCGGCGGTAGGCATGGGGCTCTACACCCGGCTGGCGCAAGGGCCGATGACGCTCGAGGAGATCATGGCCGAGTACGGCCTGCTGCGGCGACCGGCGATGGATTTCCTCGACCTCCTGGTTTCCGTCGACCTGCTCGGGCGCGACGGGGACGGTTCGGGGGCGCGCTACCACAACACGGAGGCCACGGCCGCCTTCCTCGACCGGGCGAAGCCCGGCTATGTCGGCGGCATCATCGAGCTCTGGGACCGGCGGAACTACCGGTACTGGGCGGACATCGCCGAGGGCTTCCGCACCGGCGAGGCGCAGAACGAGACGAAGGGGGCGGGAACACCCTTCTTCGCGACGCTCTATGCCGAACCGGAGCGGCTCGACGCCTTCATGGCGGCGATGAACGGCTCGTCCATCCGCAATTTCGAGAAGCTGGCGGAGGTCTTCCCGTTCGGGCGCTGCGGCACGCTCGCGGATATCGGCGGCGCCGACGCGCTCCTCACCCGCACGGTGGCGGCGGCCCACCCGCATTTGCGCTGCACGAGTTTCGATCTGCCGGTCGTCACCGAGATCGCGGCGCGGCGGATCGCGGCGGCGGGGCTCGGCGACCGGATCGAGGCGGTCGCCGGCGACTTCTTCAAGGACCTGCTGCCGTCCGCCGAGGTCATCACCATGGGAATGATCCTCCACGACTGGAATCTCGAGCGGAAGAAGCTCCTGATCCGCAAGGCCCACGACGCCCTGCCGGCGGGTGGTGCCCTGGTCGCCATCGAGGCGCTGATCGACGATGCGCGGCGCACCAACACCTTCGGCCTCTTCATGTCGCTGACCATGCTGATGGAGTTCGGCGACGCGTTCGACTTCACCGGTGCCGAGTTCATCGACTGGTGCCGGGAAGCGGGCTTTCGGAAGTTCGAGATCATCCCCCTCGACGGGCCGTCGAGCGCTGCGGTGGCGTGGAAGTGAAGCAGGCAGGCTTCGCGCGTTGACCCTTGGGCGGTGAAAGCGCATCGTCGATTGCATGTCCGACAGACCCGCTTCGCCACGCATCAACGCCTGCAGCTGGGGCCGGCTCGAGATCGAGGGGCATGGCAGCCTTCGCGATGCCAAGCTCTGGCCTGGCGGGGCGCGGGAATGGGACTGGAACGAGACCGGCACGCGGCACGAGCCGGGCATCCAGCCCGCCGACGTGGCGGAATTGGTAGAACACGGCGCCACCACCGTGATCCTCTCGACCGGCGTCTACGAGATGCTGGAGATCTGCCCGGCGACACTGCAGGATCTCGCGGCGCGCGGGGTTGCGTATCGTGTCCTGCCGACGCCGGACGCGGTCGCGGCCTACAACGAGCTTTGCGGCACCGCGCCGGTGGGCGCCCTGATCCACTCGACCTGTTGAGCGGGGGGCGCCCGGCGCGGCGCTCGGCTACCTC
This sequence comes from uncultured Geminicoccaceae bacterium, assembly GCA_964528705.1. Lineage (GTDB taxonomy): Bacteria > Pseudomonadota > Alphaproteobacteria > Geminicoccales > Geminicoccaceae > SLRI01. The sequence goes on along the minus strand of CAZGUW010000007.1, from coordinate 15,791 downwards.
AGCCTTTGCGCGCCACGAACCAGACGTTCATCGGATCGTGCGGCAGGACGTGTCGTGCCACATCAGCGAAGCCTGCCTCCTCGAGCATAGCCAGGGCCGTCTCCCAGCCCCACATCGTGCCGAGACCCGGCCCGCCCTGGCCGATGGAGACCGGCATGCAATGGACCGTCGAGACGGCGTAGAGCAGGGGTGCCAGCGCGAATTCCGCGTTGTTCTCGAGTTTCGCCGAGCCGCCGATGTCCTGCATGAGGTAGAGGCCGCCAGGCCGGAGTGAGCGGAAGAGCGCGCGGATCAGCGCTTGCGGGTCCTTCTGGTCGTGCACGGCGTCGAAGGACATGACGAGATCGAAGGCCTCGGCGGTAGCGAAGCCGGTGAGGTCCTCTGCTTCGAAGCGGATATTGGCCAGCCCGCGCGTCCGCGCGTCGGCCGATGCCTCGGCCGTCGCCTCGGTGGAGAGGTCGATGCCGAGGAACCGGCTTTGCGGGAAGCGTTCGGCCATGGCGGTGAGTGCGAGGCCGCGGCCGCAGCCGGCGTCGAACACGTCGATGCCGTGCTCGAGGCGCTCGACCAGGCCCGGGGCCAGCGGCAGAAGGGTGTCGAAGAGCTGGCCCACGACCGTCTGGCCGCTGTCCTCCGCCATGACCGCGTGGAAGCACGGGTAGTCGGCGTAGGTCGTCCCGTCGCCGGTCCTGAAGCAGTCGACGATCCGGTCCTGCACGGCACCCATCAGCGGCACGAACTGGGCGGCCACCGCGAAGTTGCCGAGCGGCGCCTGTCTCGACAGGATGGCGGCATGCTCCGGCGGCAGGCGGTAGCTTGCGGCATTCGGGTCGTAGGCGACGATCCCGCCGGTCACCATGGCGGCCAGCCACTCGCGCACGTAGCGCTCGGCGAGCCCGGCACGGGCGGCGATGGCGTCGCTGGTCGCGGGCGGCAGGCCGGTCATGGCGTCGAAGAGCCCGGTGCGGTGACCGATCGAGCACATGACGGCGACGGCTCCGCTGTTGAGGATGTCGACGAAGCGGTCGGTGAACGCGGTGGCGGCGGCCTCGTCGAAGGCGGGAAAGGCGGGCAGCAAGGCTGTCATGGCAAGTTTCCTCCTGGCGTTGCTCGAGACCTCGAGGATCGGCCAGAAAGCCGGGGCGTTGCAGGGGCGGGACGGCCGGGAAGGGGGCATTTCGGCCAACGGGAGACGCAGATGTCGAAGCAAGACGCAGCCGCGCCCTTGCGGGTCGCCGTCGTGGCCCTGCCTGAGAGCACGGCCTATGTGCTCTTCGGCATCAAGGAGGCGCTGGAATCGGTGGGGCCGGTCTGGGGCATGCTGACCGGCGAGCCCGGCGGGGGCGCGCGGTTCGAGGTGGCGCTCGTCGCCGCCACGACCACCCCCTTCAGCTGTGCCGGGGGTGCCCTCGTGCCGGCGGACACGACATTTTCGGGCAACCGCGGCTTCGACATCGTCATCGTCACCGACCTCACCATTCCGCCCGATGCCGATGTCCGGGGCCGCTGGGGCGATGCCGCCGGCTGGATCGCCGAGCGACATGCCGAGGGGGCGACGATTGCTTCCGTCTGCTCGGGCTCGGTGCTGCTCGCCGAGGCGGGTCTTCTGAACGGGTGCGAAGCGACGACCCACTGGGCCTATGCCGCGGGCTACGCCAAGGCTTATCCGCAGGTGCAATGGCGGCCCGAACGCATCCTCTGCATCGCCGGCGAGGACGAGCGGCTGGTCACGGGCGGCGGGTCGGCCTCATGGGAGGATCTCGTCCTCTGGCTCGTCGCCCGCTTCTGCGGCCCGCCCGAGGCGATCCGGCTCGCCAAGACCTATGTGATGGGCGACCGCAGCGAGGGACAGCTCCTCTACGCGGCGCTCAGACGGCCGCGCCGGCACGAGGACGCGGTGATCGCCGAATGCCAGGAGTGGCTGGCCGATCACTACCGCGAGGCGGACGTGGTGGGGCGTCTCGCGGCCCATTCCGGCCTGCCCGTCCGCAGCTTCGGCCGCCGGTTCAGGGAGGCCACCGGCTACGCGCCGCTCGACTATGTCCAGGCGCTGCGCATCGAGGAGGCGAAGGAACTGCTCGAGACCACGGACCAGTCCGCCGATGCGGTTGGCCACGCCGTGGGCTATGAGGACCCGGGGTTCTTCCGCCGTCTCTTCAAGCGCCGCACCGGGATCACGCCCGCCCGCTACCGCCAGCGCTTCAAGGGCGTGGGGCGGGCAGTCACCTGAGCGAACGAGGGGGAGTCATGCGCCGCATCGCACTCATCCAGGGCCACCCGGACCCGGCCGGCGGCCATCTCGACCATGCGCTCGCCGACGCCTATGCCGAAGGTGCCACTCGTGCGGGCCATGAGCTGCGCCGGGTCGAAGTTGCCGCGCTCGATTTCCCGCTGCTGCGCAGCAAGCAAGCGTTCGAGCAGGGTGCCGTGCCGCCGGCGCTGCGCGAAGCGCAGGATGCCATCACCCGGGCGCAGCATGTCGTCTTCGTCTATCCGCTCTGGCTCGGCGACATGCCGGCCCTTCTCAAGGGCTTCCTCGAGCAGGTCTTCCGGCCGAGCTTCGCCTTCGACTATCTCGACGGCGGCAAGGTGCGCAAGCGGCTGAAGGGACGGTCGGCGCGGCTGGTGGTCACGATGGGCATGCCGGCCGTCGCCTATCGCTGGTTCTACCGCGCCCACAGCGTCAAGAGCTTCGAGCGCAACATCCTGAAGTTCGTCGGCATCGGACCGGTCGCGACCAGCCTCTATGGCATGGTCGAGACCGCATCCGATGCCGAGCGCGCGCGCTGGCTCGAGGAGCTGCGCGCGTTCGGCCGTGACGGCGCCTGAGGAGCGGCGCTCCGGTCTCAGCTATTGAGAAAGTTGAGGGCGAGGCCCTCGCGTGGCCAGTCCATGGCGACCAGCCGGCCACTTTGCGAGAGGGTGATGTAGGCGGTCTTGAGGTCGGCGCCGCCGAAGCAGATGTTGGTGGTGTAGCGGTCGGGCATGGGCACGAATTCGACGAGCTCGCCGGAGGGGGCGATGACGCTGATGCCGCCGTTCATGAGGGTGGCGACGCAGACATTGCCGGAGGCCTCGACGGCGAGGCTGTCGAAGCGCTCGTAGACGCCGCCGGCGGTGTAGACGAGCCGGCCGCCATGCGGGCTGGGCCAGGGGTGCTTCCGGACGCGGCCCGGGGCCTCGAGGTCGAAGGCCCACAGGCGCGCACCCTCGGTCTCGGCGACGTAGAGCACGGTCTCGTCCGGCGAGAGGCCGATGCCGTTGGCGGTCAGGAAGGGATGGACGGCCTCGGTGATGGAACTGCCGTCGGCAGCCGCGTAGTAGACGCCGCCATAGTCGAGGTCGCGGGTCCGGCGCTTGCCGAGATCGGTGAACCAGATGCCGCCCTCACGGTCGACGACGAGATCATTGGGGCCGCGGAGCGCGTGGCCGTTGCCGATATCGGAATAGAGGTCCTGCACGGCGCCCGTCTGCCGGTCGACCCGCTCCAGCCGGCCGCCCGAGTAGGCCGTTGCCTGCACGGTCGGGCGCACGCCATCGGCGTCTTTATGGAACTCGAAGCCGCCATTATTGGTGACGTAGAAGGCTCCGTCCGGTCCCATGGCGAGCCCGTTCGGGCCGCCGCCCGGCTCGGCCAGGACCTGCTTTCCGCCATCGGCGCCGACCAGCGTGATGGTCTGCCGGGCGATCTCGACCAGGGCGACCGAGCCGTCCGGCAGCGCCACCGGACCCTCGGGAAAGAGCAGGCCATTCGTCAGCTCACGCACAGGCGATTCCTCGTTCGATACGGTTCTCGTTCATCGGCTTTCCTCCCGATCCGGTATTCGGCCGCGATTGTGCACGCGCCCAGCCGGGCTTGCCAGCGTCGCCGCCGTCGCAAAGCGCGAGGCGGCCTGCTAGGAGGACTCCAAGCATCCCCTGGGAGGAGGTGACCTCGATGAGCGAGCCGGACGGTGGCAAGCTCGGCACGTTCTCGACGCTCTCGATCGGCATCGGCGGGATGGTCGGCGGCGGCATCTTCGCCGTCACCGGCCTGACGATCGAGGTGACCGGGGGTGCCGCACCCCTGGCGTTCCTCATCGCCGGCGTCGTCGCGCTCCTGACGAGCTACTCCTACCTGAAGCTGACGCTCGCCTTCCCGGGCGAGGGCGGGACGGTGGATTTCCTGAACCGCGCCTTCGGCTCCGGCATCCTGACCGGGGCCGCCAACATCCTCCTGCTGCTCAGCTACGTCGTGCTGCTGGCCGTCTATGCCTTTGCCTTCGGCAGCTACGGCGCCGACTTCTTCCCGGTCGAGACACGGGCCTTCTGGCAGCATGCGCTGGCGAGCGGCGTCATCATCGGCCTCGTGGCGATCAACATCTTCGCGACGCAACAGGTCATCCGCTCCGAGAACCTCTTCAACGCCGTGAAGATGGTCCTGCTCGGCGGCTTCATCGTGGCGGGCCTGGTCCTGCCGATGGACTGGAGTCGCGTCGACCCCGTGGGCGCCGTCTCGCCGCTCGGCCTCGTCGCGGGTGCGATGCTGATCTTTTTGAACTACGAGGGTTTCGAGCTGATCGCCAATGCGTCGAAGGACGTCGCCGACCCGAAGCGCTCCCTGCCCATCGCCTATGTGGGCGGCGTCCTCATCGTCATCCTGCTCTACGTGCTGATCGTCGCCGTCGTGCTCGGCCACATGAGCCTCGAGGCCATTGGCGCCTCGCGGGACACGGCACTTTCGGCGGCCGGCCGGGCGATACTGGGGGCGCCCGGTTACTTCGCCATCGTCGTGGCCGCTCTCCTCGCCACCGCCTCGGCGATCAACGCCACCTTCTACAGCACGGGGCGGCTCGCCTACATCGTCGCCAAGACCGGCCAGCTGCCGCGCGAGCTGGAGCGCACGATCCGGGGCGAGCATGCCGAGGGCACGCTGATCTGCGCCGGGCTCGCCCTCGTGATCGTCAATTTCGTGCCGCTCGAGGCGATCGCCACGATGGGGAGCGCCGGATTCCTGCTGCTCTTCCTCGGCGTCAACCTCGCGAGCTGCCGCCTCGCGCGCGCGACCGGCGCCAGGCTGTGGATCTCGGCCCTGGCGGCGGCGAGCACCGCCGTGGCGCTCGTCGTGCTCTGCGTCGAGGTCGACGAAAATCCCGCGACCCGCAATCACTTGTGGATCCTCATTGGGATGATCGCCGCGTCCTTCGCCATCGAGGCGGCCTATCGCGGCATCACGGGCCGCCGGATCCGCCTGCACCCGCGGCCTCGGGCAGCATCAGGAGCGAGCCGGCCAAGAAGCCGACGGCGCCGACGCCGGTGAGGAGGACGGAGAGCGCGACGGCCCATGCGCTCGCCCCGTCGGCGGGCACGTAGGCGAGGAACGCCGAGGCCATGAAGGCGATGCAGCCGAGGAAGTTGGTGAAGACGACCCACCAGGAAAGGCTCCGGGGCTGCCAGCCCCAGTAGCGGTGGACCGTCTCGACGACGGCAAGGTAGCCGGAGGCCAGGAAGAGGACCGAGCCGAGTAAGTCAGGGGCCCAGATCTCGACGTCCTGCCGCAGCCAGTCGCCGCCGCTGCCGAGTGCGGCGAAGGTGCTTACGTTGAAGAGCAGCGTGCCGATGAACTGGAGGAAGCAGGCGAGCCAGCCGATCTCGCCGGGCAGCCAGCCGATCAGCACCAGGCGCGCCCGTCGCGGCGAGGCCGGGCCGGGCGTGAAGCCGCCCGCGTTCGCCGCCTGGAAGAGCTGCAGCCAGGCGGCGGCGGTGAACCAGATCGAGCCGATGAAGTAGGTTGTGTTCACGCCGTCCGGTGTGAGGCCCAGGGCCTGCGCCCATGCCGGGACGAGGGTGAGGATGCTGCCGACGAGGAAGAGCAGCGAGCCGAAGGCGAAGACGCAGCCGATCAGGCTGTTCAGCCGCGCCGGCGCCAGGAACCGGCCGCGCCATCCGCTGGCGCGGATATCGGCCTCGGCCCGGGCCAGCAGGCCTTTGCGGTGCTCGCGCGAGCGCCAGACGAACGGCTGCCCGGCCAGCCGGCCGCGCCGGAAGGTGACGAAGGACCAGGGGCCGAGGGCTTCGATCACCTCGAGCTCGGGCGTACGCCGGCGGTGGCGGGTCGATGGCTCCGGCGAACTCATGGCTGCCTTCCGGGTTCCGCGTGCCGATTCCCCTAACGCCTGTGGTCGGCGGCGTCGAGACGCGGCTCTTTCCCCGTGCTTCGCCCTGCGCTACCGAGGTGCGGAAATGGGAGGGGTGCTTGCGCTATTCGGTCTGGAGCCTGATCCGGCAGGGCCTCGCGGGCAATCGCGGCTGGCCGGAGGCGTGGCGGGACGCGGCGCCGAAGGAGCACTACGACGTGGTCGTCGTCGGCGGCGGCGGGCATGGACTTGCCACGGCCTACTACCTCGCCGCGCTGCACGGCATCACCAGGGTGGCGGTGCTCGAGAAGGGCTGGATCGGCGGCGGCAATACCGGCCGCAACACCACGATCGTCCGCTCGAACTACCTGCTGCCGGGCAACGAGCCCTTCTACGAGCACAGCCTGAAGCTCTGGGAGGGGCTCTCGGCCGAGCTCGACTTCAACGTCATGTTCAGCCAGCGCGGCGTGGTCAACCTCTGCCATTCCGATGCCCAGCGCGACGCCTTCGCCCGGCGCGGCAACGCCATGCTGATGATGGGTGCCGATGCCGAGCTCCTGGATCGGGACGCGGTCCGGGCCATGGTGCCGGGGCTCGACTTCACCAATGCGCGTTTTCCCATCACCGGCGGTCTCCTGCAGCGCCGGGCCGGCACCGCGCGGCACGATGCCGTGGCCTGGGGCTACGCCCGCGCGGCCTCGGCCCTGGGCGTCGACATCATCCAGAACTGCGAGGTCACCGGCATGCTGCGCGACGGTGACCGCATCAGTGGCGTCGAGACCACCCGCGGTACGATCAGGGCCGACAAGGTGGGGCTCGCCGTGGCAGGCAACAGCTCGCGGCTCGCCGCCATGGCGGGATTGCGCCTGCCGATCGAGAGCCATGTGCTCCAGGCCTTCGTCAGCGAGGGGCTGAAGCCCTGGCTGGACACGGTGGTGACCTTCGGAGCGGGGCACTTCTATGTCAGCCAGTCGGACAAGGGCGGCCTCGTCTTCGGCGGCGACATCGACGGCTACAACTCCTATGCGCAGCGCGGCAACCTGCCGATGGTCGAGCATGTCGCGGCGAGTGCGGTCGCCCTCTTCCCGGCGCTCGGGCGGGTGCGCATCCTGCGGTCCTGGGGCGGGCTGGTCGACATGACGATGGACGGCAGCCCGATCATCGACCGGCTGCCGCTCGCCAATCTCTATCTGAATGGCGGCTGGTGCTATGGCGGCTTCAAGGCGACGCCGGCCTCGGGCTGGTGCTTCGCCTATATGCTGGCGAGGGACGAGCCGCACGCGCTGAATGCCGCCTACCGCCTCGACCGCTTCGCTTCCGGGCGCCTGATCGACGAGCGCGGCGCCGGCCCGCAGCCGAGCTGGCACTGAGCGACGATGCGGATCACCTGTCCCTATTGCGGCTCGCGCGGGCTCGCCGAGTTCATCCAGCAGGGCGATGCCTTACCGCTCCGGCCGGACGACGAGGCAGGCGAGGCGGCCTGGGTCGAGTACGTCCATTTCCGTGACAACCCGAGGGGCGAGCACGCCGAGCTCTGGCAGCACGTGCTGGGCTGCCGGGCCTGGCTCGTCGTGACCCGCGACACGGCAACCCACGCCATCCTTCGGGTCGAGCCGGCGGCCGATGTCCGGGGCCGCCGATGAGCCCGGACGCCTATCGGCTGAAGTCCGGCGGGCGGATCGACCGTACGCGCCGGCTCGCCTTCACCTTTGACGGGCGTCGCTATACTGGCCTTGCCGGCGACACGCTGGCTTCCGCACTGCTCGCCAACGGCGTGCGGCTCGTCGGCCGGAGCTTCAAGTATCATCGCCGGCGCGGCATCATGGGCTTCGGCGTCGAGGAGCCCAATGCGCTCGTCACGATCGGGAGCGGAGCGGCGGCCGAGCCGAATACGCGGGCCACCATGGTCGAGCTCAGGGACGGGCTCGAAGCCACCTCGCAGAACCGCTGGCCGACCCTCTCGCTCGATCTCCATGCGGTGAACGGGCTGGCGGGCCGCTTTCTCGGCGCCGGCTTCTACTACAAGACCTTCAAGTGGCCGCCTGCCGCCTGGACCGGTCTCTACGAGAAGGTGATCCGCCGCGCCGCCGGGCTCGGTCGGGCGAGCCATGCGCCGGACCCGGATCGCTACGACAAGAGCTTCGCCTTCTGCGACCTGCTGGTCGTCGGCGGCGGGCCGGCGGGGCTCATGGCAGCACTCGTGGCAGGCCGGGCGGGGGCGAGGGTGATCCTCGCCGACGAGATGCCCGCCTTCGGCGGCCGGCTGCGGCACGAGGATCGGCGCATCGACGGGCTCCCCGCCGCGCAGTGGCTCGGTGAGATCGAGCGGGAACTGGCGGTGCTGGCCAATGTCACGCTCTTGCGGCGGACGACCGTGTTCGGCGCCTATGACCATGGCACGTTCGGGGCCGTGCAGCACCTTGCCCGCGATGACGGGCGGCTGCCGCGTCAGCGCTACTGGCAGATAACGGCCGGGGCGGCGGTGCTGGCGACGGGCGCGATCGAGCGGAGCATCGCCTTCGCGGGCAACGACCTGCCGGGCGTGATGCTGGCCTCGGCGGCGCGGGGCTATCTCTTCGAGCATGCGGTGGTGGCCGGCTGGCGGCCGGTGGTCTTCACCACGAACGGCGCGGGCTATGCCGCAGCGCTCGACCTCGTGCGGGCCGGAATCGAGGTGCAGGCGGTGATCGACAACGGCCCGGTCGTCGATTCCGCAACCGCGCTGGCGCTGCACGATGCGGGCGTGCCGCTCTTTCGCCATGCGGTGGTGGAGCGGGCGGTCGGCGGGCGGGCGGTCGGCGGGGTCGTGATGCGCGACGAGCTGGGCGGGCGGCGCGAGCTCGAATGCGACCAGCTCCTCGTCAGCGGCGGCTGGAACCCGACCCTGCATCTCGCGGCGCATCGGGGCGGCAGGCCGCGCTGGGACGACCAGCTCGCCACCTTCCTGCCGCCACCGTCTGAAGGCGACCTCCTGCCCGTCGGCGCTGCTGCCGGACGGTTCGCGCTGGACGACTGTTTGGCGGACGGGGCCATGGCGGCGGTCGATCTCTGCCGGCGGCTCGGCCATGTGGCACGGACGCCGACCCTGCCGCAGACCGACGAGGCCGAGCCCTATCGGATCACGCCGCTCTTCGCCGTGGAGGGGGCGGGTGCCAAGGCCTTCGTCGACCTGCAGAACGACGTCACCGCCGCCGACCTCCGCCAGGCCGCCGCTGAGGGCTATCGGAGCATCGAGCACGCCAAGCGCTACACCACGCTCGGCATGGCGACGGATCAGGGCAAGACGGCGAACGTCACCGGGCTCGCCATCCTCGCCGAGGCGCTGGTCCGGCCGGTCGCCGAGGTCGGGACGACCGGGTTTCGGCCACCTTACGCGCCGGTCGCGATCGGTGCCCTGGCGCACCACCACCGTGGCCCCCATTTCGCGCCGGTGCGCAGGACGCCGCTGCACGCGGCGCAGGCGGCACGGGGGGCGGTCTTCTTCGAGACGGGGCTGTGGCTGCGGGCCAGGTACGCGCCCAACCCGGGCGAGGACATGGCGGCAGCGGCGCGGCGCGAGGTGCAAAGGGTACGCGCGGGGGTCGGCGTGGTGGATGTCAGCCCGCTCGGCAAGATCGAGCTCGGCGGGTCGGATGCGCGCGGCTTTCTCGAGCGCCTCTACTGCAACGGCATGGCGACGCTGCGGCCGGGCCGGGCGCGCTACGGGCTGATGCTGCGCGAGGACGGCATGGTGCTGGACGACGGCACGGTCTGGTGCTTCGGCGACGCGCATTTCATGGTGACGACGACCACTGCCAACGCCGCCGCCGTGCTGAGCCACATGGAGCTTTATCACCAGCATTTCTGGCCGGAGCTCGATGTGCAGTTCGCCTCGGTGAGCGAGCAGTGGGCGGGGCTGGCGGTGGCCGGGCCGCAGTCGCGCGCGGTGCTGCAGCGGGTCGTCGACGAGCCGGCGCTCGACGACGCGGCCTTTCCCTTCATGGGCGTGGCCGAGGGGCGGATCGGCGACGTGGTCTGCCGCATCGCCCGGATCAGCTTCTCGGGCGAGCGGGCCTTCGAGGTCTACGTGCCGGCGGGCCATGCAGAGGCGTTGCTCGACGGCCTGCTGGAGGCCGGGGCAGCGGACGGCATCGTGCTCTACGGGCTCGAGGCCATGGGCACCATGCGGATCGAGAAGGGGCACGTGGCAGCGGCCGAGCTGGATGGCCGGACGACGCCCCGGGATCTCGGGCTCGAACGGATGCAGAGCCGCAGGAAGCCGCATGTCGGCTCGGCCCTTCGCGACCGACCGGGTCTCGTCGACCCGGCGCGACCGGTGCTGGTCGGACTCGTTCCGGTCGACCGCAATGAGAGGATGCGCGCCGGGGCGCTGCTGGTGCCCGAGGGGGCGGCAGCGGTGCAGGCGAACGACCAGGGCCGCGTCACCTCGATCGCCTCGAGCCCGGAGCTCGACCGGCAGATCGCCCTGGGCTTCCTGGCCCACGGCCAGGAGCGCATCGGCCAGCGGGTGGACGCGGTCTTTCCGCTGCATCGTGAGCGGGTGACGGTCGAGGTGCGCCAGCCCTGCTTCGTCGATCCGGAAGGGGAGCGGCTGCGTGGTTGAGCTGCGGGAGCGGGCCGTCATCCACCGACCGGCGACGTCTGCCGAGGGCGCCCGTTGCCGGGTGAGCGAGCGGCGGGGACTCTGCCTGACGCAGGTGATCGCGCGCCCCGGGCGGGAGCCGGAGCTCGCCCGCATGCTGGGGCAGGAGCTGCCTTCGCGGCCCAACACGGCCATGGCGATCGGTGACGGGACGGTCATCGCGCTTCGGCCGCGCGACTGGCTCCTCGTCCGCCATGATCCTGCCGGCCGGCGGGGCGGGTTCGCGGTCGATCTCCGCCGCCGGCTCGATGGCGTGGCACTCGTGATCGACCAGAGCCACGGACGGGTAGTGCTTCGGCTCGAGGGGCCGGCGAGCCGGCCGGTCCTGCAGAAGGGCATCGACATCGACCTGCACCCCGCCGTCTTCAAGCGAGGCACGGTGGCACAAACCGGCATTGCGGGGATGGCGGTGCTCGTCCATGCGGTGGCGGACGAGGCCTTTGACCTTTATGGCAATCGCTCGTTCGCTCAGAGCCTGCTGGATTGGCTGCTCGAGGCGGGGCGTGAATGGAAAACAGTGCTGGAGGCGACGGGGACGTGAGCGAGAGCTTCGATTATGTGATTGTGGGTGCGGGCTCCGCCGGCTGCGTCCTCGCCAACCGGCTGAGCGCCGATCCGACGACCAGCGTGCTGCTGCTGGAAGCGGGACCCGAGGACAAGAACCCCTGGATCCACGTGCCCATCGGCTACTACCGGACGATCTTCAATCCCGCCGTCGCCGCCAACTTCGTCACCGAGGCGGAGCCCGAGCTCGACGGCCGCAGCATCAACTGGCCGCGCGGCCGGGTGCTCGGCGGCTCGTCCTCGATCAACGGCCTCGCCTATGTCCGGGGTCAGGCGGAAGACTACGACCACTGGCGGCAGCTCGGCAATTCGGGCTGGGCCTGGGACGACGTGTTGCCGGCCTTCAAGAAGCTGGAGGACAGCGCAGTCGGCGATGCGGCGCTGCGCGGCAAGGGCGGGCCGCTCGGGGTGTCCGGCCCGATCTACCGCTCGCCGCTCATGGACGCCTTCATCGAGGCGGCCGAGGCCGCCGGCATCCCGCGCAACCCCGACTATAACGGTGCGCAGCAGGATGGCGTCGGCTATTTCCAGCTGACGATCCGGGGCGGCAAGCGGTGCAGTGCGGCCGTGGCCTATCTGAAGGGCATAAGGGGCCGCTCGAACCTGAAGATCGCGACGGGGGCGCTCGCCACCGGCATCCGGGTGCAGGACGGCCGGGCGGTCGGCGTGGATTACCTCCAGGACGGGGCCAAACGGACCGCCGAGGCGCGGGGCGAGGTGGTGCTCGCCGCCGGCGCCATCCAGTCGCCGCAGCTCCTCATGCTCTCGGGCATCGGGTCGGGCGAGGCGCTCCAGGCGCACGGCATCGCCTTGCAACACGAGCTTCCCGGCGTCGGCCAGAACCTGCAGGACCACTTCCAGGCGCGGGCGGTCTACCGGGCACCTTTCGCTGCGACATTGAACGATGTCGGCAACAGCTGGTGGCGGCGCGGCCTCGCCGGGCTGCAGTGGGGACTCTTCAAGACGGGGCCGCTCACCATGGGCGCCGGTTGCGTGGCGCTCTTCTGGAAGACGCGCGAGGAGCTGGCAACGCCCGACGTGCAGTTCCACGTCATCCCGTTCAGCGCCGACAAGCCGGGCGAGCCGCTGCACCCTTATTCGGGCTACACGGTGTCGGTCTGCCAGCTCCGGCCCGAAAGCCGGGGCGAGCTGACCCTGCGCTCGGCCGAGCCGACCGACCCGCCGGTGATCCACGCCAATTATCTCGCGACGGAGACCGACCGGCAGACCATGGTGGACGGCATGAAGCTGATCCGCCGGGTGATGGGGCAGGCGGCGATGCAGCCCTATCTTGCCGAGGAGGTCTTGCCGGGCCCCGCCTGCAACGACGATGCAGGGCTGCTCGGCTTCGTGCGGTCGTCCGGCGGCACGATCTTCCACCCCTCCGGCACCTGCAAGATGGGGCCGGCGGAGGACGGGTTGGCGGTGGTCGACGCGCGCCTGCGGGTGCACGGGGTGGCTGGGCTCAGGGTCGCCGATGCCTCGATCATGCCGACGGTGATCTCCGGCAACACCAACGGCCCGACCATCATGATCGGCGAGAAGGCGGCCGAGATGATCCTGGCCGACGCGAAGGCCTGACGAGAGGCCGTCACCGGCCTGTGAACCGACGTCATTGGCCGGGGGAGGCAGGGTCCGGCATGGACGGCGCATCGAGGACCATCGGAGTCACAGAAATGCGCCTGACGATCCTGCTGGCTGCCCTGCTCGGTCCGGCTGCTTCGGCCATGGCGGACCCGCTGCCCGAAGCCATCGACGGCTGGGCGGTGCATCGCAGCGCCCACGATTACCCGACCCTCGTGGATCGGCTGGATGCGGCGATCGGCGAGAGCCCGCTGAACAAGCTCTCCGCGGCGAGTGCCACGGTCGGTGCGAAGAACCTCGGGATCGAGATTCCCGGCAACATGGTGGTGCACGCCTTTGCGCCGCAGTTCGCCGTGCGCATGCTGGAGGCGAGCATTGCCGCCGGCTACGAGGCGCCCTTGCGCTTCTACCTGACCGAGGACGCGGACGGCACGGCGACGCTCTCCTACAAGACAGCGGGCTTCGTCTTCGCGCCCTATGCGGACGGCGGCGAGGAGCTGAAGCTCCTGGCGGCCGAGCTCGAGGAGATCCAGGCGGCGATCGCGGCGGCCACGGTCGGCGAGGGCGGTTAGCTCCGCCTGATCGCGGCGACGCCGAGCGTGGCGATGCCGAGCGCCAGGACGGGGACGATGAAGAGGGCCGCGCGCAGGCCGATCGCCTCGGCCAGGAGGCCGATGAGCGGCGGGCCGGCGAGAAAGCCCGTGTAGCCGATCGTGGCGACGGCGGCGACGCCCGTGCCGGGGGGAATGCCCGGCGTGTTCGAGGCGCGGCGGAAGGCGATGGGCACGACCGCGGCGAGGCCCGCGCCGAGGGCGACGAAGCCGAGGATGGCTATGGCGGTGCCGGACTGCAGCAGGCCCACGGTCATGCCGATCCCGGCGACGGCGGAGCCGCCGCGGAGCAGTGTGAGCTCGCCAAACCGTTCGCCGAGATGGTCGGCGACGAAGCGCGTCAGGGTCAGGCCGAGCGAGAAGCCGGCGAGCGCCAGGGCGGCGATGCCGGGTGGTGCGTCGAGGACGGTCCGGACATAGACGGCGCTCCAGTCGGCCGCCGCACCTTCGGCGAGGAAGGATGCGACGGCGATGCAGGCGAGCGGCCAGAGGGGACCGTGCGGGAAGGCGAAGACCTTCTCGCCCGGCCCGGACTGCTCGACGGGCCGGTCGGCCAGCGTCGCGCGGACGGCGAGCAGTGCGGCGACGGCGATAGCACTGGTCAGGGGCAGGTGCACGGCGACGGGTACGGCGAACCCGGCAAACAGGCTGCCGGCCGTGCTGCCGAGGAAGACGCCGACGCCGTACATGCCGTGCAGGGCGGACATGATGTTGAAGCCCATGGCGCGCTCGATCGCGGCACCCTTGGCATTCATCGCCACGTCCATCGCACCGTTGGCGAGACCGAGCAGGACCATGGCGAAGGTCAGGCTCCAGATGTCGACCGCGAAGGCCGGCAGGGCCGCCGCCGCGGCGGTGGCGAAGCCGGTGAACGCGGCGAGCGTGCCGGCGCCGAATCGGCCGACCAGCCGGCCGCTGAAGGGCAGGATGAGCGCCGAGCCGAGCGGCATGCCCATAAGCGCGAGGCCGAGCGCACCGTCACCGAGCCCGAGCGCCTCCCTGGTCGCCGGGATCCGGGTGAACCAGTTGGCCAGCACGAAGCCGTTGGCGATGAAGACGAGCGCTATGGCGCGGCTGGCGGCCGTCGCCGAGAGTGCCCGGAGGCTGTGCAGGAACATCGTCGACGCTGACCTCTGGCCTGCTTGTTCGATGAAGCGCGGGGCTTAGACTGCGGCTCCGGTTCTGGCAACGAGGGTCCGATGGCGATGGCGGTGATCGATCTGGCGCCGGGAGTGACGCGGGGGCTCGTCGTGCCGGCCGAGCTTGAGACCATAGAAGCCATGCTCGCCGACCGCCTGGGGGCGGAGGCGGCGACCGTGGTGCACGGCTTCCCCGGCGCCATCCTGGTGGCGGTGGCGGCCTGCCTGACCGGGGAGCGCCCTGGCGCAGTCGATCGCCTGCCCGGGGGCGGCGGGCGGATCGTGTTGCAGAGGGCGCATTCTATCGATCTGGGGTGCCGGCTCACCCAGCTCCTCGCCGTCGCCGGGGCGGAACCGGTGGAGATTGGTGCCGTGGACCGGACGGCACTTCACCAGCTCGAGGCGGCGCTGGAGGAGGGCGTGGCGGGTGCCCTCTTCGTGGCCGGTACCGGCGGCGGCGGGCTGCTCGAGCTGCCGGGCTTCCTCTTTGCGGCGCACGAGCGGCAGGTGCCGGTGGTCGTCGCGGCACCCGAGCGGGCGGACTGGACCGGTCTCCTCGATGCCGGGGCGGACCTCGTGGTGCTCGATGCGGCGACGGCCTTCGGCGGGCCCGGCGCCGGGATCGTCGCCGGGCGGCCGGCGCTGGTCCAAGCGGCCCGCCTGCAGCGGCTCGGCATCGGCCGGCTGGTGCAGGCGACACCCGGCCTCGTCGCCGAGCTCGCGGAGGCGCTGGCGGTCGATCGGGCGGCGCTGGTCGAGGACCGGCGCGACCGCGTGGCGGCCCGGCTCGCGGGCATCGACGGGATTGTCGTGGAGTCGGGCGACGGGGGGCTCGTGCTGGTGGTCGATGCGGACCGGGCCGGCTTCACGGCGCGGGATCTGGCCTATGCGCTCCGACGCGGCGAGCCCGCCGTGCTGCTCGACGACCGCCGGGTGTCGTCCGGGCGGCTCGTGCTCGATCTCTCCCGACCCGACGAGGCGGTGCTCGAGCGGGCGCTCCTGGCGATCGGCGCCTGTATCGAGGCCGGGGTGACACCGGCTCCATGGCCCCCGGCCGACGGCTAGGTGCGCTCCCGCCCGGCGGGCCAGAGCACGGCGAGGGCGCCGATGGCGGCACCCAGACCCATGACGCCGA
>CAZGUW010000006.1:0-47859 GCA_964528705.1 uncultured Geminicoccaceae bacterium | reverse complement strand
ACCACAGCATCTTCGGCTTCGGCACCTGGCGCACCGTCCAGGACCTCACCGGCGAGGACGGCCGCGACACGCTCACCTCGGTCGAGCTCCTGCAGTTCGACGACGGCGTGTTCGACGCCCGGAGCGGCCAGTTCACCGAGGGCGGCTATGCCACCGCCGCGGTCGAGGCGCTGGTGACCAGCCCGGGCTTCACCACCGACCCGGAGGCGATCCTGGCGCCGGTCGTCTAGGCGGGGGGCGCGTCTGCCGATCTGCGTGAATTTGTTGATTTACGCAGGACGGCATCGCATATGATGTGTCATGGAGGAGATCGCCATGACCCTCGCCACCCCTCGTGCAGGTGCACCGGCCGGGCTCGACGCGCTCGGCCAGGACCCGAAGCTGCAGGCCGGCCTGATGCGCGGCTTCTTCGGCATGATGCGCCTCTGGCGCGTCGAGAACGCCGATGCGCGGCGCATCCTCGGCGATCCGGCCGAACGCACCTTCTATGCCTGGAAGGGCGGCAAGGCGGGGCGCCTGCCGGCCGACACCGTGCGCCGCATCGGCTATGTCGCCGGCATCTTCAAGGCGCTGCAGATCCTCTATCCGGACAGCCGGCAGGCCGACCAGTGGATCAGGCAGCCGAACCGGCATTTCGGCGGGCAGACGCCGCTGGAGCGCATGGCCGCCGGCGACGTCACCGATCTCGCGGCCGTCCGCGCCTATCTCGATGCCGCCCGCGCCCCCTGGTCCTGAGCCGGCGCTCGTCAGGGTCCACTGGGACCATGCCACCCGCATCATCGCCTCGCGCTACCCGCCGATCGACCTCTTCGAGCGGGTCGACGCCGACCCTTCTGTCTGGGAGGCCCTGATCGCGGCCGAGATGCTGACCAACCCGCGCGTCCGGGACGAAACCGGGGAGATCGCCCTGGTGGCACCCGAGGAGCGCATCTCCGGCCCCGGCGACACCTACGTCATGGCCTCGTTCACCCACCTCAACCCCGAGGGCTCGCGCTTCAGCGACGGCAGCTATGGCGTCTACTACGCGGCCATCGACTTCCCGACCGCGCGCGCCGAGACGATCCACCATTTCGAGCGCTTCGCCCAAGACAGCGGCGACGCCGTCCGCGACATCGACATGCGGGTGGTCGTGGGCCGGGTCGACGAGCGCTTCCACGACATCGCGAGCCTCGCCGATCCGCAGCGCGCGGCCGTCCTGGCACCTGACGACTACGCTCCGGGCCAGGCCCTCGGCCGCCGCCTGCGCGAGGCCGGCAGCAACGGCGTCGTCTGGCCGAGCGTGCGCCACGCCGCCGGCACCTGCCTCGGCGCCTTCCGTCCCAGGGCCGTCCGGCCGCCGGTCCAGGAGCGCCACATCCGCTATCACTATGACGGCAGCCGGGTCAGCGCTTGGTTCGACTACGCCACCAGCACCTGGCACCCGCGCTGAGAGAACGCGTCGGCCTTACGGCACCGCCGTCAGCGCGCCCTTGCCCTCGAACCAGCTGACGAGGTTGGCGACCACCGTGTCGCCCATCGCCCCCATGGTCTCCTCGGTCGAGCTCGCGATGTGCGGGGTGAGGACGACATTGTCGAGGCCGAGCAGCGCCTCCGGCACGTTCGGCTCGTCGTCGAAGACGTCGAGCCCGGCGGCCCCGAGCCCGCCCGAGGCGAGGAGCTCCACCATGGCCGGCTCGTCGACCAGCCAGCCCCGGGCGATGTTGACGAAGATGCCGCGCGGGCCCAGCGCCTCCAGGATCTGCCGGCTGATGATGGGTGCTGCCGTGCCCTTCTGCGCCCCGGCGGCGCAAAGGAACAGAATATCGCTCTCGCTGGCGAGCGTGACGGCATCCTCGACCCGGCGATAGGGCACGTCGCGTGCCACGGGATCGACATAGGCGATGTCGCATTTGAAGCCCTCGAGGCGGCGCGCCACCTCGCTGCCGATGCGGCCGAGGCCGATCAGCCCCGCCTTCATGCCCGTCAGCTTCCGCCCCAGCACGAGGCGCCCCTTCTGCCAGTCGCCATTGCGCACGAACCGGTCGCCATGGGCGATCCGCCGGCAGGCCGCGAGCCCCAGCGCCAAAGCGAGGTCGGCCACGTCGTCATAGAGGACGGGCGTGATGGTGATGACCACGCCCTTCTCCTTGGCCAGCGCCAGGTCGGTCATCTCGAGGCCGACGCCGTTGATGGCGCAGATCTCGACATTGGGCATGCGGTCCATGTGCTTGCGCTGCAGGCCCACCATGCCGCTGCCGACGGCACCCCGGAACCTGGCACCGTGCTCGTCGAGATAAGCGAGCGGGTCCGGCTCGGCATGGACGTGGTGACACTTGAACTGCGCCTCGAGTGCGGCCACCAGGGCCGGCCGCTGCGGGCCGATGACCGCGATCTCGATGTCGGAGCGTGCAGGCTGGCCGGCTGACGTCATGAATTCCTCTCCCGTGCTCGTGGCGCGCGCCTCAGCACGGCCTCCCGCCGGAGATATGCCGCCGGCAGCGGCTTCGCGAAAGGGAAAAGGTGCACCCCCGACCGCGCCCGGGGGCGCACCCGCCTCAGGCGGCGAGCACCCGGGTCAGCGCCGTCTCGTAGAGGCTCTCCACCTCCTCGCCCTTGTAGATCGAGGTCTCGCACTTATCGAGCACGGCGTCCGGCGGGTACATGGAGGGATTCTCGAGATCCTCCTCGGGGATGTAGGCCTTGGCCGCCTCGTTCGGGCTCGGATAGCGGACATAGGTGGCAATGGCGCCGAAGACCTCGGCGTCGAGGATGAAGTTGATCCACTCGAGCGCCGCGTCCGGGTTCGGGCCGCCCTTCGGGATCGCCATGTCGTCCTCCCAGAGCAGCCCGCCCTCCTTCGGCACGACATAGGCGAGGTCGTCGTCCTCCTCCATCACCTGCAGGATGTCGCCGTTCCACTCCATGGCGAGGTCGACCTCGCCCGAGATCAGCAGGTCCTGGCCCGTGTCCGGCGCGAAGGCCCGGACATTGGGCTTGGCCCGGATCAGGAGCTCCACGGCCTGATCGAGCTCCGCCTGGTCCGTCGTATTGAGCGAGTAGCCCAGATAGAGCAGCGCCATCTGGATCAGGTTCTTGTCGTTGAGCAGCGAGATCCGCCCCGCATACTCGTCCGAATCCATGAGCACGGCCCAGCTGTCCGGCGAGGCGACGCTCTGGCGGTAGCCGATCCCCATGGTCCCCCAGAAATAGGGAATGCTGAACTGCCGGCCGGGGTCGAAGCTCGGGTCCTGGAAGCGCGGCGCCAGATTGCCGAAATTGCTGAGCTTGCCGTGATCGAGCGGCTCCAGCATCTCGGCCACGATCATCCGCTCGACGAAGTCGTTCGACGGGAAGACCACGTCGTAGCCCGGGTTGCCGTCGCGCAGCTTGCCGAACATCTCGTCGCTGCTGGCATAGAGGTCGTAGCGCACGCGAATGCCGGTCGCGGCGGTGAAGTCGTCGACCGTGTCGGGGCCAATATACGTGTCCCAGTTGTAGATGTTGACCTCGCCGCCCTGGGCGAAGGGCACGCGCGGCAGGGCGCCGGCGACGGCGGCCACGGCGAGCCCTGTCTGGAGGGCGCGGCGGCGGTTGAGCATCGGGGCCGGGAAGGGCGAAAGACGGCGGGGCATCGTCGTTTCTCCGACAATCTGAGAGCTGGCTGGCGGCCTTGGTTCCGCTCGCCTCGGCAAATGTCAACGGTTACCATGACGGCATGGCGACGGCTTCATGATCGATCCAGCTTCCTGGCCCTGGCTGCTCGCGGCCTTCCTCTTGGGCCTCGTCATCGGCATCGGCGTCGCCGCCCTGCTCGGCCGCGGCCAGACGCGGCGGCTGATGGGCGTCCTGGCCGAAGCGCAACGCCGCCACGAGACGGAGACGGACGCCCTGCTCGACGGCGTCAAGCTCGCCTTCCATGACATCGGCCGCGAGCTGGCGGGCAGCAGCCGCGACGATATGCTGCGCCTCGCCCAGACCCAGCTCGCCGGCGAGCGCCGCGCCCTCGGCCAGACGCTGGAGGCGGAACGCGGCGAGCTCGCCGCAAGGCTCGCCACCATGCTGACCCAGCTCGAGCGCACCCAGGGCCTGATCCGCGAGCTCGAGCGCGACCGCACCGGCAAGTTCCAGGCGCTCGCCACCCAGCTCCGGGTCGCCGGCGACAGCGCCGCCGAGCTCGGCCGCACCACCCGCCACCTCGCCCGCAGCCTGAGCGGGGCGAAGCTGCGCGGCCAGCTCGGCGAGCGCCTCGCCGAGGACGTGCTGAAGGCGATGGGCCTGACGCCGGGCATCCACTACACCCGCCAGGCAGCACTCGACGCCGAGCGCCGCCCCGACTTCCTCCTCGCCCTCGGCGACGGCCGCCGGCTCGCGATGGACGTCAAGTTCCCGCTCGACAACTGGCGCCGCGCCGTCGAGGCCGCGGACGAGGAGACCCAGGCCCGGCTCGAGGCGCAGTTCATGCGCGACGTCCGCACCCACGTCGCCGCCGTGGCGTCACGCGGCTACGCGGCGCCCGAGCTCGGCACGCACGACTTCGCGCTCCTCTTCGTGCCATCCGACGCCCTCCTCGGTGCCATCCTCGACCTCGCGCCGGATGCCATCGAGAGCGCCGCCCGGCAGCGCGTGGCGCTGGTCGGCCCGAGCACGCTCTACGCCCTGCTCGCAGCCCTCCGCATGGCCGAGGGCGAGGCCCGCCTCGCCCGGGCCGGCCAGGACCTCAGCCGTGCCATCGGCGGCTTCCGCCTCGCCTGGAACCGCTACGCCGAGCGCGCCCAGAAGGTCGAACGGCGGCTCGAGGACACGCTCGACGAGCTGCGCAAGCTCTACGGCCTGCGCCGGGCGACGGTTGACCGGGCCATGGCGACCGTCGAGGCGGTGCTCGACGGCACGCCGCCGCAGGCGGATGGCTCCCAATCGCAGGAAACGGCCGACGACAGCGGCCCGGCCGAGCCTCAGGGTGCGGCGAACAGCGCCAGCTTCTCGGGCGGCAGGGCGCTGACCAGCGAGTAGGCATGCTCGCCCTCGTGCCAGTCGAGGCGGGTCAGCCCGTCCTCGACCGCGAGCGCCGGTGGCGCCACCGTGGTGTCCGCAGCACCGTCGCCGGGTGTGATGACCAGGAGCGCCGGCACGCCCTCGGCGGCGAAGACCACGGCCGCGGCATCCGGGCTGCCCGGCAGTCCGGCACTGCCGCCGACCAGCCCGAAGCCGGCCGCCGCCGGCAGGTCGACCGGGGTGCCGAGCTCCCGGTCGAGCCAGGCGGCCATTTCCCGGGGCTCGCCGGTGCGCAGCTCGAGATCGAGCTCGCCCGCCACATAGGCGCGGTAGAGCAGGTTGCTGCGGCTGCCGCCGAGCCAGCCGGTCGCCAGGTCGACGATGGCGCCGACGGCGGCCATGATCAGCGCCGCGCCGGCAAGGCTCTGCAGCCGCCGCCGCACCGGCCGTCGGGGGGTCGCCGTCGAGCGCCGCCGCGCCAGCCGCAGCCGGTGCTGGCCCGCCCGAGCCGGCCGCGGCACCGCCGGGGTGCTCTGCGCCACCGGCGGGTGGAACAGCACCGGCGGCTCGACGCGCAAGGGCTCGGTCGTCATCTCGAGCCCGAGCGGCGCCCAGAGCGAATCCTCGTGCTGCATGGCACGCAGCCGGCGCTGCAGGTCGGCCTCGAACAGCCGGAGCCGGTCGACCCGCTCGCTGCACGATCGGCAGAGCGCCAGATGCCGGCGGAGCGCGTCGCGCCGCGCCTCGCCGAGCTGCCCGTCGAGACACGCCTCCAGATAGCACTCCAGGTCAGAGCAGTGCATGTTCCGCTCCCCGACGCCCCGCTCCCATGCGCCAATCCGCTTTCGAGGGGTCACGCCCGGCGTCCGGCACCTGCCGGCGGCAGCCAGGCGGCCTTTGGGACCACTCTCACCCAAACCGGGTGCCGACGCAATCCCCGCACTTTGGACTGTCTCCGGGGCGGCACTATCGGATGGCACAGCCCGACCGGCTTTTTCGGTTGCCTTCGTTCGCGACGCCGGCAAACTGACCGGCCACACAACTGTAACGAAAAACGGGAGGCAGGCATGGGAGCCGTACCAACGATCAGGAACGTGGCCCTCGTCGGACCGGCCGGGTCGGGCAAGACGTCGCTGCTCGAAAGCCTGCTCTTCGTCAGCGGTGCCGTGCCGCGCAAGGGCCGGGTGGCGGACGGCAGCACGGTCGGCGACCCGAGTGCGGAGGCCCGCGCCCGGCAGATGAGCACCGAGGTCACCGCCGCCGCCTTCACCCATGGCGACCACCGCTTCACCGTCCTCGACTGCCCGGGCTCGGTCGAGTTCGCCGCCGAGGCCAGGGCCGCCCTGCTCGGCATCGACCTCGCCGTGGTCGTCGTCGAGCCCGTCGCCGAGCGGATGAGCGCCGTGGCCCCCCTCCTCCACCACCTCGACGCCGCCGGCCTGCCGCATGTCGTCTTCATCAACAAGATGGACCGCTCCGAGGTCCGCTACCGCGACCTCCTCGACGCGCTCCGCCAGGTCAGCGCGCGCCCCGTCGTGCCGCACCAGTACGCCATCGGCCGCGGCGAGGATCTCGTCGGCTACATCGACCTCGTGACCGAAGAGGCCTACGCCTACCAGGACGGCGCCCCCTCCGACCGCATCGAGCTGCCCGAGGACTACCGCGAGCGCGAGCAGGCGGCCCGCGCCGAGATGCTCGAGACCCTCGCCGACTTCGACGACGACCTCATGGAGAAGCTGCTCGAGGACCAGGAGCCGACGACCGACGAGATCCTGAAGGACCTGCAGAAGACCCTGAAGGCCGACCAGGTGGTGCCCGTCTTCATGGGCGTCGCCGAGAAGGACATGGGCATGCGCCGCTTCCTCGAGGCCCTCGAGACGGAGGCCCCGGAGCCCGCCGAGCGCACCAGCCAGCTCGGCCTCGACCCGGCCGGCCCGACCATCGTCCAGATCCTCAAGAACTACCACCAGCCGCACGCCGGCAAGCTCTCCCTCGCCCGCGTCTGGAGCGGCACCGTCAAGGACGGCATGCAGCTCGGCGGCATGCGCGTCGGCGGCGTCTACCGCCTCTTCGGCGCCCAGCAGGAAGCCGCGGGCGAAGCCTCGGCCGGCGAGATCGTCGCCCTCGCCCGCATGGACGACGCGAAGCCCGGCAGCATCCTCGGCGACAACGGCAGCGGCGCTGCCGACGAGGCGGCGGGCCTCCTGCCCGCCCTCGACACCGGCCAGCCCATGTTCGCCTTCGCCGTCACCGCCGCCAACCGCAACGACGAGGTCAAGCTCTCCGCCGCCTTCCAGAAGCTCTGCGACGAGGACCCCTCACTCGCCCTCGAGCACGACGCCGAGAACCACCAGACCCTCCTCTGGGGCCACGGCGAGATCCACCTCAAGGTCGCCCTCGACCGCCTCAAGGGCAAGTACCACGTCGAGGTCGAGCCCCACACGCCCCGCACCGGCTACAAGGAAACCATCCGGAAAGGCGCCTCGGCGCATGGCCGCCACAAGAAGCAGTCCGGCGGCCACGGCCAGTTCGGCGACGTCAAGATCGACATCCGCCCGCTCCAGCGCGGCGAGGGCTTCGCCTTCACCAACAAGATCGTCGGCGGCGCCGTGCCGAAGCAGTACATCCCCGCCGTCGAGGCCGGCGCCAGGGAATACATGGCGAAGGGCCCGCTCGGCTTCCCCGTCGTCGACGTCGGCGTCACCCTCAATGACGGCCAGTTCCACACCGTCGACAGCAACGAGCTCAGCTTCAAGATGGCCGTGGCCCTCGCGCTTAAGGAAGGCCTGCCCAATTGCAGCCCCGTCCTCCTCGAGCCCGTCCTCGCCGTCACCATCTCCATTCCCACCGACGCCACCGCCCGCGCCCTCCAGCTCGTCAGCCAGAAACGCGGCCAGATCCTGGGCTACGAAGCCAAGGCCGGCTGGTCCGGCTGGGACGAGATCAAGGCCAACCTCCCCCAGAACGAAACCCACGACCTCATCGTCGCCCTGAGGTCGATGAGCCAGGGCACCGGCTTCTTCACCTGGTCCTACGACCACCTCCAGGAAGTCCCGCAAAAGCTCGCCGAGACACTGGCAGCCCAGGCCAGGGAAGACGCGGCGGCCTGAGGGGGCGGAAAGCAGGAAGGAAAGCAGGGAGGCGCGGCCTCCCTGCACCCACCGTTACTTTCGTGGCGGATGGTGGTAAGGTATTGCCTGCCCCAGATCGAGTTCGCGTGAAATGGCAACCGTACCACGATCAGAAC
Source organism: uncultured Geminicoccaceae bacterium (assembly GCA_964528705.1). Classification (GTDB taxonomy): domain Bacteria; phylum Pseudomonadota; class Alphaproteobacteria; order Geminicoccales; family Geminicoccaceae; genus SLRI01. The sequence continues at coordinate 39,641 of CAZGUW010000006.1, read as the reverse complement.
AGGACGACATGCCCGCCGAGATCGATTTCTCCATGGGCACGCGCGGCAGGTTCGCAAAGCCGGGCATGACTCTGAAGCTGCCCGTCTATCTTTACCCCGAGGTGGAGGCCTACTTCACTGTCCGGGCCTCGACCCGCGGCGTCGACGCCGACCGACTCGTCAACGAGCAGCCCAAGAATGACATCGAGCAATCAGGGCGGATATAGTGTGCTTCGTGCCGGCGTGATCCGGTGTTAAGGTAAAATTGGAGCTGTCTTCCTAAGTTCCAGAGAAGCGCGTTGCCTCCCACCCACCAGACTGGTGATAAATTAACAAACTTGAAAACAAGAAATGACTATGAATATCGACAGATTGACAAGGATTATTCTTTTTATTGCCGTTGGGACGTTTTTTTCATTGGCAATATTTTTTGCAGTCCGCGATAATCTGAGATCTTCGATTGTCTTTCTAACAGTTGGTTTTCTATGTCTAATTTTCATCTTTCTATCTCGCTTCAAGAGATTTAAGGGATTTGGTTTTGAGGCGGAGTTATGGGAAAGCAAACAAGAAGAAGCAGCGGAGTTGATAGCAACCCTTCGTTCTTTAGTTAGTATTGTATCACAACAACTTTTATCACTTAGTTCGCGCGCAGGCCGATGGGATAGCGCAACTCCCAGAAAAGAATTATTCGAGCTGCACAGAAGATTGAACGACCTACTAATGTCTATAAATATATCTGAGAGAGATCGCGAGGAGATTTCAGCTGATTATTTTTATTATATCGCCGTCGATATGCTGTCTCCGATAGTTAATAAAATAAATCAAAGGGTTACAGCTGCATCGAAAGAAAAGAATGAGCAGCTCGCAAAATTGCGCCAGTCAACATCAAATCAAGATGAATACAACAAGTTAATTTCAGAGCATCGATGGATAAACAATTTTCGTATCGATTGGAAAGAAATTCATAAGAATGCGCTACAATCCAAAGTCGCTGATTATCTAATTGAGCAAATATACAAGCTTGATTTTCTATCTGTTCATGAAAAGAAAGAACTATTTGACGAATTAAAAGAAGAAATAGCGGATTTGCGTGAATGGATAAAACACAAAAACTTGCGCCGACCGGAAAAATGGCTTCTCGACGATCCGATGAAGCGTCCTTGAGACTATCACAAACAATAGCGTTCTCTTTGTTGGGGCTAAATGGGGCCAATGAGGCCAGGACCCATTTGGCGGTTGATCCACCACTGAATAGAGGAGCACCACACTACCACTAAGAGCTGCTTGTGTCCGTCGCCCTCAAAGTTCGCCCTCGGCCAGTGCCTTCCGCAGCACCCTCTCGACGCGGGCATTGTAGCCCTTGCCCGTTGCCCGAACACCTTCGACGACATCGGCCGCGAGGCGGAACCCGATATGCACCCTCGGGCTCTCGCTCCTCGGCCGGCAGCACTTCTTCCAGACATTGTGGGCTTCGGGAAAGGCTTCCCTCAACGGCTTCGCCCGGGCGAAATCCGCCTCCGTCAGCTCGGGGTTGTCGACGTCGTCGACTCGCTCCGGATCATGATCCGCCATGACGCTCACCCCTCTTCAGCATCAGGGAAACGAGACCCCGTTAATCTTCAACCGAAGCTCCAGATACCCCTACCCCACCCGTCATCACGAATCGTTATGACCAGCACCGCCCAAGTCGCCAGCCACGGCCTCCGGCCCCGCAAACGACCCCGCCGACACCGAAACTGTCGCGCTATACGCGACGCCTGAACCCAAGCTGTCGCATTATACGCGACAGGCAGGGCCCGACTGTCGCGTATGATGCGACATAAGTATTCGTGATGTCGCGTATAACGCGACAGTTCGGGTTCGATGTCGCGGATTCCGCGACAGGGAACGACGAACGAACCGGAGGAATCGACCAACGAACCCAGGAAAAGTGCCGTTCGGCGGGTTCGTTCGTCGCTTTCGCGGGTTCGTTCGCGACCCCGGGGTGCCGGATTGCTGGCTTTCGGCCCGGGACCGAACCCGCCGACCCTGTTTTGCCGATCGAACCCGCCATGGCTCTTGATTCGAGACCGGACATAGGCTATTAATCCTACATCGTGCCGATCACCGGCGGCGGGCGGCCGACTTTCGGCGATGATAGGTGAGCACCCGATGGAGGCAGGCGGCCAGCGGCTCGACGGGCAGCGCCGCTTCGGTGTCGAGCAGGAGCGCGCGGCTCCCGGCATAGCGGAACTCGTCGGGGAACCGGCTGCGGAACTCGTCGATCAGGCTGGTCCGGCAGTTGACGAGCACAGCACATTCCGTCTCGGCGGCACCGACGCGGCCGAGACGCACGGTCGTGCCGCTCCTCGTCGCCTCGGTGAGATAGGCGGGCTCGCCCCATTTCAGCGTTTCGGTCAGCGGCCCGATCTCGGGATGCTCGCCGGCCACCCTGAAGATCAGCGCCCGCACCTCGAGCAGCCGCCGTCGAACGGCCGGCGGCAGCCCGTCGAACACCGCCGCGACGGCAACCGGCGGCGCCGGGACGTCTGGGGATGGACTCAGCTGCGAGCCCAAATCACCGCTGGCGGAAGGATACAATCCGCAGGAAGCCACGGAAGCGCTCCAGAAGGCCGCTTTGGCCGGCCACGCCCGATCCCATGAGATCCCAGATGTCATCGTCCGGATCACCCCCGACCGGCAGGCGGGGCACCGTAATCCCGTAGAGCCCGTCGAAGGACGGAAGCGCGTCACCCGAGAACCAGCCCGCGGTGACCTGGTCGAGATCGCGCTCCGCAAGCCTGACGGGCTCTCCGGCGAACGCCGGCATCGCAACGAGCAGCGCGAGCATCATGGCACCTGTCGCCATCATGCGGTTCATCGGCGGCCTCCCCATGCTGCTGCCGGCGGCCCTGACGTGAAGCTCCGGCCTGGCCGCGGCACGTCCACCCTGATCCGGCACATACCCTGCCGTGGCCGAACAGCAGACAGTATACCCCGATGAAGCTGCGGGGAAACCCGGCCGCCGCCTACCCCCCGAGGCAGCTGTAGAGTTGGGGATTGCGCTGGCAGAGGACGTCGCGGCTGGGGCGGGGATCGCGGCTCTGGACGGGCGGGTCGGGAGCTGGCTCCGGCGCGGGCGCGGCATCCATGGTGCCGGCATGGACCACGTCGGGCGCACCCGGGGCCGTGTAGTAGCCCTGCATCTGCACGAGGTTACCCTGCGCCTCGCGCCGCGGCGGGCGGCTCCGGTCGAGGGTATAGGTCCGCCCGCCGGCCCGGAGCACGGGCTCGAAGCGCCAGCGCTGGCCCTTCGGGTCGACATAGACCGGCTGGCTCTGACCACCCTGCCAGCCGGGCTGCGCCGTGCTGCGACTGGGCCCGGGATTGGCGAGGTGGACGATCTCCTCGACGAGGTAGGCCTGCTGCATGCCGTCGCAGGCGCCGAGGCCGGAGCGCAGCTTGCGCTCCCGATCGGGTCCGTGCGCCTCGTTCCACGCGGCGATCTCGGCCAGCTTGACGTCGACCTCCGGGATGGTCATCAGCACGACCTCGCAATAGACGTTGCGGGCGAGGCAGTCGAACTCGAGGTCGTTGAGATAGGCCTTCTGCTCCGCCGACATCTTGAAGCATTCGCTGAGATCGACGGCCAGGGCCGGGCCGGCGCCGAAGGAGGCGAAAGCCAGGAGGGCGGCGGACAGCCGGAACCGGGCGGGGCGTCGCTTGCGCCCGGCAGCGTGTTCGAGCGTCATGGTCTTCTCCCCCCCAACCTCATGCACCCGTCGCCCGGCAAAGGCCAGCATCAACGAGAGAAAATGCCGGCGGCGCCACCGCGAAGGCCTGTACGGACCGGCCGGCGGTGGCTAGCTTCCCGGCGGTTCCATGGGGGAGCCGGAGACAGGGAGGAATGGTCATGGAACCGGTTCATGTGGTGGCGGTGATCAAGGCGAAACCGGGCAAGCGGGCGGAGCTGCTCGCGGCCTTCAAGGCGAACGTGCCGGCGGTGCATGCCGAGGACGGCTGCATCGTCTACGAGGCGACGGTGGACACCGAGGCCGCGGGGCCCATCCAGACGCCCTTCGGCGCCGACACCTTCGTCGTGGTGGAGAAGTGGGCGAGCCTCGATGCCCTCAAGGCGCATGCCGTGGCACCGCACATGAAGAGCTACGGCGAGCGGGTGAAGGATCTGATCGCCGAGCGCACGATCCACGTGCTCTCGCCGGCCTGAGCCCAAGCCCGCCCATGATCGCCGGCTTCTGGCCGGCGTGATGCGGCGGGCGCCGGACCGGCGCAGCGATGTACCAGAACGCCGCTCTCCTCGCCCTCTTCGGGTTCCTCTACGTGCTCGTATCCGGGCGGGTCGAGAGGTCGTGGCTGAGCGGCCCGATCCTCTTCGTGGCGGGCGGCTATCTCCTGGGGCCGGGCGGGCTCGGTGTGCTGGCGCTCGAGATGACCGCCGAGGGGCTGCGGCTCCTCGCGGAGTTCACGCTCGCCATGGTGCTCTTCAGCGACGCCGCCACGGCCGACCTCGCCCGCATCCGCCGGAGCCGCGGCCTGCCGGAGCGGCTCCTGCTGATCGGCCTGCCGCTGGCGATCCTGACGGGCATGGCCGTGGCCTGGCTCCTTTTCCCCGGCATCGGCGTCGTCGAGATGGCGCTGCTCGCCGCCATCCTGGCCCCGACCGACGCCGCCCTCGGCGAGCCCGTGGTGGCCAACCGCGAGGTGCCGGCCGACATCAGGGAATCGTTGAACTTCGAGAGCGGGCTCAATGACGGCATCTGCGTGCCCATCGTCATCCTGCTCGCCGGCTACGCCATCGGCACCGAGATCGAGGACCAGCCCGCGGCACACGTGCTCAGCGTGATCGCCGAGGAACTCGGCATCGGCTTCGCCACAGGCGTCGTGATCGCAGGCGCTGCGGCGCTCCTCCTGCGCCTCGCCCATGCGCGCAACTGGATCGCGGATGGCTGGCGCGACCTGGCGCTGGTCGCCGTGGCGATCGCCTGCTTCACCACCGCCCAGACGCTGGGCGGCAGCGGCTTCATCGCCTGCTTCGTCGGCGGGCTGGTCACACGGCTGCCGCAGCCGCGCCGGCACGAGCTCCTGCGCGGCACGCATATTGTCGGCGACGGCCTCGCACTCCTGACCTGGGTCACCTTCGGCGCGGCCATCGTCCGGCAGGTGGCCGACCAGATGACGCTGCCGGTGGTGCTCTACGCGCTGCTCAGCCTGACGGTCGTCCGGATGCTGCCCGTCTACCTCTGCCTCATGGGCTCGAAGCTGGCGCCGCGCGACCGGCTCTTCGTCGGCTGGTTCGGCCCGCGCGGCCTCGCCAGCATCGTCTTCGCGCTGCTCATCCTCGACACCGGACTGCCGCATCTGCCGAAGCTCGAGGCGGTGATCGCCTGCACCGTCCTCCTGAGCGTCCTTGCCCACGGCATGACCGCCAACCCGCTCGTCCAGCTCTGCGCCAGGCGCTGGCGCCGGAACGCGCACCCGCCGGCCGGCTGACGCGACGTCGTCCGGGGCACTTCGGCCCCTACTCGCCGAGATAGCCCCGCCTGCGATCGCGCTCGACCAGCTTCGGATCGCGCTTCGCCGGATCGCCGTAGCCACCGCCACCCGGCGTCTCGATGCAGATGGTGTCGCCGGCCGATATGCGGATGTTCTGCGCCTTGGAGAGGTGCACGGGCGTCTCGCGCCGGCCGTCCCGGTAGGCGATCTCGATGCGGTTCGGCGCCCCGTCCTCCCCGCCCAGGACACCCTGCGGGCCGAAGCGGCCGTGGTCCATGACGAAGCTGGCATTGGCGGTGCCCCGGCGGAGCGTGACCGCATAACGCAGCCCCATCCCGCCCCGATGCTCTCCATCCCCGCCCGAGCCCTCGCGGAGCGCATATTCCTCGAAGAGGATGGGGTATTGCTGCTCCATCACCTCGAGCGGGGCGGACTTGGAGATGCCGATGGTCGAGCAGCCATAGGCGAGGCCGTCGGTCCGGGCATTGCCGCCATAGCCGCCGCCGGTGATGTGGTACATGACATAGCCTCGCCCCCGGCCGCCATCGCCCCGGGCGGGGTCCACCCCGCCCAGCGCGAAGTTGCCCGAGGTTCCCGCCGGTGCTGCCGTCACCCGCTCCGGCACGGCCTGGACCAGGGCCGCGAAAACGGCCTCGGCGATGCGTTGCGACACCTCCGCGGCGCAGCCGGAGACCGGGCGCGGGTACTCGGCATGGAGGAAGGTGCCGAGCGGGTCGACGATCTCAAGCGCCTCGAACAGGCCGGCATTGATCGGCACCTCGGGCCAGATGTGCTTGACCGCGAGGTAGACGGAGCTCCGGGTCGTCGCGATCACCGAGTTCATCGGCCCCTGGCAGGGGGGCGAGCTGCCGGCGAAGTCGAAGACGAGGCGGTCGTCCGTTTTCGTGACCTGGAGGCGGATGGCGAGCGGCTCGTCCACGACCCCGTCGGAATCGACCCAGGCCGTGCTCCGCCAGCTGCCCTCGGGCAGGGCCTCGATCTTCGCCCGCATCTGCCGCGCCGCCGCCGCCCGCAACTGCCCGATTGCCTCCTCGACCACACCCCGGCCATAGCGATCGAGCAAGGCCGTGAGCCGCCTGGCACCCACCTCGAGCGCCGCCGCCTGCGCCCGGATATCGCCGATCCGCTGGTCGGCGACGCGGATGTTCGACATGACGATGGCATAGATTTCGGGGTCCATCCGGCCGCGCTTGAAGAGCTTGACCGGCGGCAGCCTGAGCCCCTCCTGCTCGATCTCCGTCGCACTCGCCGAGAAGCCGCCCGGCACGGCCCCGCCGATATCCGGCCAGTGCCCGGTATTCGCCAGCCAGCAGAAGGGCTCGCCCCGATAGAAGAAGGGCTTGACGAAACGCACGTCCATGAGATGCGTGCCGCCGAGATAGGGGTCGTTGACGATATAGACGTCCTCGGGCTCCGGGGCCGCCGTTTCGCCGGCGGCGATCTTGCCGATCACCGCCTTCGCACTGTCCTGCATGGTGCCGACGAAGACCGGCAGGCCGAGCTCGCCCTGGGCGATCAGCGCCCCGTCCGCCCAGCCATAGAGTCCGTCAGAGCGGTCGTTGGCCTCGGCGATCACCGGCGAGAAGGCGGCCCGGCTGAAGGCGATGTCCATCTCGTTGCAGACCTGGACGAGCCCCGACTGGATGACGGCGAGCGTGACGGGATCGAGGCTCATGGCGTGCTTTCCCTGCCGGTTGAAGCTATGATCGGTGCATGGCGACCGACATGCAGCGGCTCTACGACGAGGACTTCTACGCCTGGACGCAGGCCCAGGCGCGCGAGCTGCGCCGTTTCGCGGAAGCCCGGCCGAACCTGCCGCTCGACCTGCCGCACCTTGCCGAGGAGATCCGCGACTTGGGCAAGGAGCAGCGCAATGCGGTCAGGAGCCTGGTGCGACACATCCTCGTCCACCTCCTGCTGCTGCGCTTCTCGCCGGCGACCGAGCCGCGCCGCGGCTGGCAGGACGAAGTCGACGTGGCGCGAAACGACATCGCCGATCGGTTGTCGACTACCCTGCGTCGAGACCTCCAGCGGCACTTCCCGCGCCTCTACATGCAAGCCCGTCAGCGCGCGCAGCGCAAGCTCGAGGCTCACCAGGAGCCTGCCCACCTGCCCGAGAACTGCCCGTTCACCCTGGCACGAGTGATCGACGAGGGCTGGTACCCCGAACACGAGGCTACGCCCCGACCCTGATCACGAGATTGCCCAGCCGGTCGACCTCGACCGTGTCGCCGGGCTCGATCACCGTCGTCGCGTCGAGCTGCTGGGCGATGGCCGGCCCCTCGAAGATGGTGGAGAGCGGCAGCTTCTGGCGGTCGTAAACCGGCGTCGTGTGCCAGGCGTCGGCGAACCGGACCGGCCGCTCGCCGAGCCGGGCACCCACGAGGTCGGCCGCCCGCTCGTCGCCGGCGACCAGTGCCTCCGGGGCGAGCGCCGGGCGGTGGCCGATCAGCGTTGTCACGAGATTGACCAGCATCGCCCCGATCTCCGGCAGGCGCACGGCGAAGCGCTGGAAGTAGGCCTCTGCGAAACGTTCCTGCAGCGCCTCCAGCCTGAGCGTCCCGTCCAGCAGTTCGGCCTCCGGCAGCGCCACACGGATCAGGTGTGTCTGGCCCCGGAACTGCATATCCGCGGCGATCAGCAGCGTCTCGCCCTCGATCGGCGTCGTCTCGCGCGCCAACGCTGCCCGGCCATCCGCCCGCTGCTCGAGCGCCACCGCACGCAGCTCGTCCATGTCGAGCCCGACCAGCGGCCGGTTGAGCGTCCGGACGAAATCGTGCCGGGCATCCGCCACGAGGCATCCCAGGGCATTGGTCACGCCCGGCCGGGGCGGCACCAGCACGCGCGGGATGCCGAGCTCGCGTGCCAGGGCGGTCGCGTGCAGCGGCCCGGCCCCGCCAAAGGCCAGGAGCGCGAAGTCGCGCGGATCGTGCCCCCGCGCCACCGATGCCATGCGGATGGCACCGGCCATGCGGTCGTGGGCGATCCTGAGGATCGCCGCCGCAGCGTCGACCGCCGAAAGACCCAAGGGCGCCCCGATCCGCTCCAGCACCGCCCGCTCGATGTCGTCCATGGAGACGGGGTGATCGACCGCCGTCAGCCGGTCCGCCGGGAGCCGGCCGAGCAGGAGGTTGGCATCGGTGATGGTCGGCTCCACGCCGCCCCGCCCATAGCAGATGGGCCCCGGATCGGCGCCGGCGCTCTCGGGACCGACGCGCAGCAGGCCCGCCTCATCGATCCGCGCGATCGACCCGCCACCGGCACCCAGCGTGTTGACGTCGACCATCGGCACATGGACCGGCATGGCGTAGTCGAGCTCGAGCTCGGCGCTGACGCTCGGCACGCCGCCCAGGATCAGCGCCACGTCCGAGCTGGTGCCGCCCATATCGTAGGTGATGACGTCGGCGATGCCGGCATGGCGGGCGGTCCAGGCGGCGGCGATACCGCCGGCCGCCGGGCCGGACATGACGGTCTTCACGGCGTCCTCGACCACCATCCCGGCGGGCAGTGTGCCGCCATTGCCCTGGACGATGAGCAGCTCGTGGGCGTAGCCGCCAGCGGTGAGGCGCCGGGCGAGACGGTCGACATAGCGGTCCAGCACCGGCTGGACGGCGGCGTTGACCGAGGCCGTGCAGCCGCGCTCGTATTCCCGGTACTCCGAGAGGATCCTGTGGCCGACGGTGACGTAGCGATTGGGCCAGACCGCCCGGACGGCGGCCTCTGCGGCCAGCTCGTGCGCCGGATTGGCATAGGCATGGAGGAAATGGATGACGACCGCCTCGCAGCCGAGCGCCAGCAGCTCCCGGGCCCGCTCGCCCGCTTCGGCCGGGTCGAGCGGCACCAGGACCTCGCCCTCGGCAGTCGTCCGCTCGGCCACCTCCAGCCGGTAAGGCCGCTCGATCAGTGGCTCGAACGTGCCGGTCATGCCATAGGGATTGGGTCGCGTGCGCCGGCCGAGCTCCAGCACGTCCCTGAAGCCCTTCGTCGTGATCAGCCCGACCCGCGCCACCTTGCGCTCGAGGAACGCATTCGTCGTCGTGGTCGTGCCGTGCACCAGCGTCGCCACGGCGGCGAGGTCGTAGCCGGAGGCGCTGATCGCAGCGAGCACGCCATCGGCCTGGTTGGCGACCGTGGTCGGCGTCTTGACGACGCTGATGGCACCCTGGTCATCGACCGCCATGAGGTCGGTGAAGGTGCCTCCGACATCGACTCCGATCCGGATCATCCGCCCGAACCCTCCTTCAAACGCTCAGATGGGCGCTGCGCAGGGCCGCGTCGTCGAGCAGCCGGCGCATCGGTCCCTCGAAGCGGATATGGCCGGACTCGATCACATACGCACGGTCGGCCACCGCCCCGGCGAAGCGCAGGTTCTGCTCCGAAAGCAGCACGGCGAGCCCTTCCTGCTTCAGCTTGCCGACTGCCACCGCCATCTGCTCGACGATCACCGGCGCCAGGCCCTCTGACGGCTCGTCGAGCAGCACCAGCCGCGGGTTGCCCATCAGCGTGCGGGCGATCGCCAGCATCTGCTGCTCGCCGCCGCTGCTCTGCCCGGCCGGCCGGTGCCGCAGCTCGGCGAGGTTCGGGAAGATCTCGAAGAGCGCCTCGGGCGTCCAGGTGGGGGCACCCTCGCGCGCCGGCTGACGGCCGACCTCTAGGTTCTCGAGGATGGTGAGGTCGGGAAAGACCCGGCGCTCCTCTGGCACGTAGCCGATGCCGAGCCGGGCGATCATGTAGGCCGGCAGCCGCGAGACGTCGCGGTCGGCGAAGCGCACCGCCCCCGTCCGGCTGACCTGGATGCCCATGACCGCCTTGATGGTCGTCGACTTGCCGGCGCCGTTGCGGCCGACCAGGGCGACGACCTCGCGCTCGCCGACGACAAGATCGACGTCGAAGAGGATGCGCGCCTTGAGATAGGCGGCCGAGACGCCGGCAAGCTCGAGGAGCGCCGTCACGACGATGGCTCCGCATCCAGCGAGCTGCCGAGATAGACGGCACGGACCTCAGGATCGTCGCGCACCTCGCCGGGCGGGCCGGCGGCGATGAGCGAGCCCCGGTGCATGACCATGATCCGGTCGGCATGGCCGAAGACCACGTCCATGTCGTGCTCGGTGAAGAGCACGCCGACCCCGTCGGCCCTGGCGATGCTCGAGGTCAGCTCCATCAGGGCAAGCCGTTCGGCAGGCGCCATGCCGGCCGTCGGCTCGTCCATCAGGAGCAGCTTCGGCTGGTTGGCGAGGGCGACCGCCAGCTCGACGCGCTTGAGGTCGCCGTAGGCCAGGAGCCCGCAGGCACGGTCGGCAAGCTCACCGATGCCGACCCGTTCGAGCAGCGCTGCCGCCGCGTCGGCATGGGCGAGGCGGGCGCGGCTGAAGACGTCGAACAGCCGCCGGTGGAACGAGAGCAGCGCCATCTGCACGTTCTCGCGCACCGTGAAGGACGGCAGGATCTGGTTGATCTGGAAGGTGCGCCCGACACCCTTGCGCCAGATGCGCCGGGGCGGCCAGCCGGTGACGTCCTCGCCGAGCACCCGCACCCGGCCGGCATCGGCGCGGAGCTGGCCCATCAGCATGTTGAAGCAGGTGCTCTTGCCGGCACCGTTCGGGCCGATCAGCGAGACGATCTCGCCGGGCGCCACCCGAAAGCTCATGGCCTTCACCGCCTGCACGCCGCCGAAGCTCTTGGCGAGCCCTTCGGCCTCGAGCACCACCCCAGTCATGAAGAGAGCTCCGGGCGGATGCCGACAAAACGGCCGAACCGCGCCTTGAGAAAGCCCGCGAGGCCCTGCGGGAAGAGGAGGACGACGGCGATCACGGCAAGTCCCAGGAGCAGCCGCCACATCTCGAGCCGGAAGAGGATGTCCTTCAGCCAGGTCAGCGCCGCCGCCCCCGCGAGCGGCCCCGAGAGCTGCTGCACGCCGCCGAAGAAGACCATGATGATGCCGTCGAAGGAGCGGGCGATCGCCATTTCGTTCGGGAAGACGCTGCCCTTGGCATAGGCGTAGAGCCCGCCCGCGAGGCCGGCGAAAGCCCCGGAGAGCGCGAAGGCGGCCCATTGCTGCAGCCGAACGTCGATACCGATGGCCTCGGCGCGAAGCGGGCTGTCCCGCCCGGCCCGGAGCGCGTAGCCGAAGGGACTGTGCAGACCGTGCCGCAGTGCGAGGATGCCGGCCGTGCAGCAACCGAGGGCCAGCCAGTAATAGGCCACGCGGTCACTCGCCCAGGGCGAGCGCCAGATGCCGAGCAGCCCGTCATCGCCACCGGTCACCGTGCCCCACTGGAAGACGACGGACCAAACGATCTGGGCGAAGGCCAGCGTCAGCATGGCGAAATAAACGCCGGACAGGCGCACGCAGAACCAGCCGATGGCGATGGCTAGGAGTGCCGCCGCCGGCGGGGCGAGGACGAGGTTCAGCGACATCGGCGTGCCGGCGTACTTGACCAGGAGGGCCGCCGCATAGGCGCCGCCACCGAAATAGGCCGCGTGGCCGAAGCTCACGAGCCCGCCCGGGCCGATGATGGCATGCAGGGCAGCGGCGAAGAGGGCGAGGATCAGAATGTCGATCAGCAGCACCAGCCCGTAGTCGCCGAGCCAGAGCGGGGCGGCGACGAGCACGGCGAAGAGCGCCAGGGCAATGGCCTTGAAACGCCAGCCCGTCGGCCGCAGCGGATCGTCGAGCATCTGCCGGCCCTGCCCGACCAGCTCAGGACGGCCGAGGAGGCCGAAGGGCCGGACGACCAGCACGACGGCCATGACGAGAAACATCATGACGAGCGTCGATTGCGGGATGAAGAGCACGCCGAACGCCTGGAGCTGGCCGATCAGCACGGCGGCGAGGAAGGCGCCGGCGATACTGCCCATGCCGCCCACCACGACGACCACGAAGGCGGCGGCAAGCACGCCGAAATCCATGAGCAGGTTGGCGCCGCCCTTCGGCAGCTGCAGGGCACCGCCGAGTCCGGCGAGGAAGGAGCCGAGGAAGAAGACACCGGTGAAGAGCCAGGCCTGGTTGACGCCGAGAGCACCCACCATCTCCCGGTCGGCGGTGGCGGCACGGACGAGGATGCCGAAGCGGGTCCGGTTGAGCAGTAACCAGAAGAGCAGGAGTACCACCGGGCCGGCGGCGATCAGAACGAGGTCGTAGCGGGGCAGCGGCTCCCCCAGGATCATGATCGCGCCGCGCAGGTCCGGTGCCCTGGGCCCGAGCTGGTCCTCCGGGCCCCAGCCCCAGAGTGTGAGGTCCTGGATCACCAGGATGACGCCGAACGTGGCGACGAGCTGAAAGAGCTCGGGCGAGCGGTAGATGCGCCGGAGGATGACGATCTCGACCAGGGCGCCGATGGCGCCGACGACGAGGGCGGCGCAGAGCAGGGCCGACCAGAAGGCCAGATGCCCGCGGCCGAAGAGGTCGCCGAAGAGCGCCACCAGGGTCAGGCCGATATACGCGCCCAGCATGTAGAACGAGCCGTGGGCGAAATTGACGACACGGGTGACGCCGAAGATCAGGGAGAGCCCCGCCGCCACGAGGAAGAGGCTCGCCGCGCTCGAGAGGCCGGTGAGGATCTGGACAAGGATGAAGCCCAAGGGCTCTGGCTCCCGACCTGGCTCGCTTCAGGGAGAACCGCCGCGGGCGGGGAGAGGTCCGCCCGCGGCAGGCGGGTCAGTCGGATGCCGGGCGCAGCTTCGCCACCATCTCCTCGGGCGGCAGGTACTGCTCGCCGGGGGCGTAGTACCAGTCGCGCATCGTGCCCTGGCCGTCCTCGACCGTCGTGTAGCCGACCCAGGCGCCGAGCGAAGCCTGGTGGTCGGACGGCCGGAACGTCAATGCACCCTGCGGCGTCTCGAACTCGAGCCCGCGCATGGCCTCGACGAGCTTCTCCGGATCGGTGTCGCCGCCCGTCTTCTCGAGCGCCGCACCGAGCGCCAGCATCGAGTTGTAGCCGACGATCGAGCCGATCCTCGGGTAGTCGTCATAGGCCGCCTGGTAGCGATCGAGCCACTCGACGTAAGCCGGGTCCTCGATCTTGTCCCAAGGATAGCCCGTGACGAGCCAGCCCTCCGGCGCCTCGTCCTCGAGCGGGTCGATATATTCCGGCTCGCCGGTCAGCAGGCTCACCACGAACGTGTCCTCAAAGAGCCCGCGATCACCGCCCTCGCGAACGAACTTGGCGAGGTCGGCGCCGAAGGTGACGTTGAAGATGGCATCCGGCTCGGCCGCCGAGAGTGCCAGCACCTCGGCCCCGGCATCGATGGCGAAGAGAGCGGGCCACTGCTCGCCAACCCACTCGATGTCCGGCCGCCGCTCGCTCATGATCGCCTTGAAGGCGGCGACCGCCTCCTGGCCATAGGCGTAATTGGGCGCGATCGTCGCCCAGCGCTTGGCCGGGTTGTCAGCCGCGAGCTCGGCTAGCATGGCAGCCTGCATGTAGGTCGAGGGCCGGAGCCGGAAGGTGTAGCGGTTACCGCCCTGCAGGGTCACCGCGTCGGCGAGCGGCTCGGCGGCGAGGTAGAGCACCTTGTTCTGGGCGGCGAACGATGCGACGGCGAGACCGATATTGGAGAGCGTCGTGCCGGTCAGGATGTCGACGCCCTCGCGGCTCACCAGCTCCTCGGCGACCCGGATCGCCTCGCCGGGCTCGCCGGCATCGTCGCGGCTGATCAGCTCGAGCACGCGGCCGTTGATGCCGCCGTCGGCGTTGATCTCGTCGATGGCGAGCTGCATGCCGCGCTTGGCGTGCTCGGTATGCTGCGCCATGCGGGTGTAGGAGTTGATATCGCCGATCCTGATCGGCTCGGCCGCGAGGCTGCCGGTGGTGAAGAGCAGGGCGGCGATAGCCGCCAGCCGGGGCACGCCGGCCGTCACCATTCGTCTGGTTGTCATGAGCCGTCCTCTCCTTGCTGTCGTCGCTGCGTTTCTCATTCGGCCGCCATGACCGACCGTTCCGCCTCGATCATCCGCTCGACCGTCTTGCGCATCAGCACCGCCCCCTTGTCGATGCCGAGCCGGAGCGGCCGCTGCCGCCCGCCGAGCTTCGTCTCCTCGACCTGGATCGCCTCCAGGATCGCCTTGTCCTCGGCAAACGCCAGGGCGAACTGCTCGTTCATCCGGGCCCGAGTTGCGGCATCGCTCGGGAAGTTGTCGACATGCAGCCAGTAGTCGATGGAGCTTCCCTCGTCGACCGGACAGATGAAATGGCAGGCGAAGATGCGGATTGCACCGTCGTGCAGCCGGCCCTCGCGCGCGCCAGTGCCGGTATCCGCACCGCCGAAGTCGATCACCGCGATCGAGGGCGCGTGGTAGTTGTAGATCTGCCAGCGGTCGATATTGCCCTTGAAGCTGCCGAACTTCTGGAAGAGCGGAATGGGCTCCGCATCGATCGTCCAGCGCGTGGTGACGATCAGCTGGTCCTTGATCTCCGTCTCGATCGGCACGTCTTCGTGCGCCGCGTTACCGAGCGTCGAAAGGTGGACGAAGGCGACATGCGCCGGATCGCAGAGATTGTCGGCAAGGGCCAGGTAGTTGGCTTCCACCTCGAGCGCCTCGCCCTCGACCGCATGCCAGCCGGCCGCGCCATACTCCGGCAGATCGAAGAGCCGCTCCCGCGACGCCAGGGCCGGGTCGCCCATCCAGACCCAGACGAGCCCGAACTTCTGCTCGACCGGGTAGCTTCGCACCCGTGCCGAGGGCGGGATCGTTGGCTGGCCCGGGATGCGCACGCAGCGCCCGTCGGCGGCGAAGGTCATGCCGTGATAGCCGCAGCGGATCGTGTCACGATCGAGGCAGCCCATCGAGAGCGGCAGGAAGCGGTGCGGGCAGCGATCCTGCAACGCCGCGAAGCCGCCATCCGCCTGCTGCCAGAGCACCAGGTCCTCGCCGAGCATCCGGCGCTGGTGCAGCCCCTCGCCCATGCGGCTCGCAAAGCCCACCGGGTACCAGTTGTTGCGCACGAAGGTCATGCCCCCTCCCCCGTTCGGCCGCTCAACGCAGCCCGTCGAGCCCCTTGATGTCCCCTGCCTCGAGACCGCCCATCCGGGCATGCGGCCGGCCGCCGGTGGTCATGGCGAGGCAGAAGACGATCTCGCCGGGCCGCGGCGCATCCGGGACGCGGACCTCGATGGCGCTGAAATGGCTGCGCACATAGGCGGCGTTGATGTGATGCAGCGGCACGTCCAGGGCGACGCCGATGGCGCCGAGCTTCTTGGCCGAGGGCACGATCGCCCTGGCGTCGCCGAGCAGCTCGCGCATGGCGTAGCCGCCCGGCACATGCCAGAGGGCACCCTGCTCGAGCTCGCCATCGCTGCCGACGATGGACCCCTTGCCGTAGCTCTCGATCCTTCTCGGATCGCCACCCAGCGCCTGGATCAGCTTCCTCGACATCTCGAGGCCGAGCGGCTTCAGGGCGTCCATCGCCTCGACGAACTCGCCGGCATCGGCGAACCTTCCGGCAAACGGGTTCCTGAAGACGGCCGCCACGGTGCCGCGCAGCAGGGGTTTATCGAGACGCGGCCCGCCGTCGTGATGGATCTCCTCGACCGTGACCTGGGTCTTTCTCAGTTCGAACATGCGATCCCCTCCCGAATCCTGCCGACGATGCGGGCGCGTCCCTCGAGGACCAGCATGGCCGCACGGATGAGCCGGCGCTCCACCAGCGTTTGCGCGTAGCGTGCCCCGCTGTCGAGGGCAGCGGCGATCTGGTCATCGGCCAGCGGCCCGACGCCTGTGGTCACGAGCAGCCGGCCGAGATCGCTGTCCGGGTCCAGCTCGGTGGCCGGCACGCGGGTGATCGCCGGATCGGCCACATCGACCGCGTTGGCGATGAGGGTCGCGGCCGCATCCGCCTGGGCGGCACTCGCCGCCAGCACCGTCACGGCATCGGCGATGCCGAGCGAGAAGCTCCGCCCGTCCCAGCCACTCGTCGCCACGCCGCCGATGCCGTCGCCGTGGGCAAGGCGCAGGCTCGCCGCCATCAGCGGCCGCCGCAGCTCCGGCACCACGCCGATCTCGATACTGGCGCCGGGGGTCAGATGGACCGCGATGTCGCCCCGATTGTTCACATAGGCCCGCTCGATCCCGGGCACCGCGCGGATCGCCGCCATCACTGTGTCGGCCACGGCCCCCGCCACGGCCGCCATCGGCGTGACGAAGCGGTCGCCGGCAAGCGGTGCCGTCGCCGCCAGCATCAGGCGTGCCGCGGGCGGCAGGCCATCGGCCGAGCCCGCGGGTGCGCGAAGCCGGGGCAGCACGGCAACCAGGCTCTCGAGCAGTCCGTCGAACGCGGCTCCGGCCGCCTGATAGGCGCGCTCGACCGAAGCCGACGGCCCGTCAGCCGAGATGACAAGGTCGATGGGCCCGTGCGCCAGGTGCAGGCGATTGCCTGCGAGCCTGGCCGCCACAGGACCGTTCCGCGCCACCGCCCGAGCCGTCATGGCGCCGCCCGCCCGAGCGGCCAGGGATTGCGCGGCGCCCAGGCCTCGCGGCGCGCCGACTGGCCATGCGCCCGGACCACCTCGTCCAGCGCCTGCACATGGTCGGCGTGCCCGCCGAGGGCGGTATAGAGCTCAAGCGGCAGTGTGAACTCGATGGGCGCCACCAAAGCGGGCGTCGGTACATAGCCGAAAGCCCGTTGCGGCAGCCGCTCGACGTCGACCATGACGGTGATACCGCCGCCCGGCCAGACGTAGACCGGCGCCCCGCCCATCGTGACCCGGGTCTCGCCGGACTTGACCGAGCGGGTGATCAGGACCGGGTTCTCCGTGACGCCGGCGCGCAGCGAGCCGCCGGCACCGGCCATGAAGAGCACCGAGCAGAGGGAAGGCTCGCAGTTCTCGCCGATCCGCTCGACCGTGCGGCGCACCGCCGCCGGCATCTCCGCCTCCTGCAGGCGGAAATCCTCGTCCAGCACGCACCAGACCGCGTCCTCGCCGGTTGTCGAGGTGATCAGCACCCGCATGCCGGGCCAGGCGAGCTTCCGGTCGATGTCGCGGATGACGCTGAACGGGTCGGTGATGTCCGTGCCGCCCCAGCCCAGCCCGGGATTTGCCACCTGGAAGTAGCGCCCCGGCGTCGACTTGCGGCCCTCGATCCGCACGCCCGATGGCGCCATGTCGAGGCAGCGGCCGGCCTGATGCTCGGTGAGCACACCGGTGATGTGGTCGTCGAGGACGATCACCTCGTCGGCATGGCCGTGCCACTGCTTGGCGAAGATGCCGACCGTGGCCGAGCCGCAGCCGACGCGCATCCGCGCTTCCGGCTTGCCGTTGACGATCGGCGCCGCACCCGCCTGCACGACGACATTGCTGCCAGCCTCGATCTGGAGCTCGACCGGTTCGCCGCCGCAAAGCTTGACCAGCGTGTCGCAGGTCACGCTACCGGCCTTCTTGGTCGTGCCCGTGAGGTGATGCACGCCACCGATCGAGAGCATCTGCGAGCCGTACTCGGCGGTCGTCACGTGGCCGACCGGCTCGCCCCTGACGGTGATCGAACTCCGCTCCGGCCCGAGATGCCGGTCGGTGTCGATCTTCACCTTGCAGCCGCAGTACGAGAAGATCCCCTCGGACACCACGGTGACCGTGTCGACGCCCCGATAGGTCGAGCTGACGATGAAGGGCGCCGGCTTGTAGTCTGGATAGGTTGTGCCCGAGCCGATGCCGGTGACGAAGGTCTCGACGCTCGGACCGGCCGCCCCGTCCCAATCGCCCTCGGCGAACGGCACCAGCGCACCCCCCTCGTCGACCACGCGCTCCGCAAAGAGCACGGGATCGGTGCGCACGAGCGAACCATCCTCGTTGGCATAGCGTCCGCAGGCACCGGATCGCCCCTGCCTGATGCGGCAGAGCACCGGGCAGGCGTCGCAGCGCACGATGCCATCGGCCTCGCGCGCACCGAAACGCTCGGTCATGTCGGTCACGAGCTTGCTCCCGCAGCTGCCAGCGCCGCATGCACCCGGTGGGGAATCGCCGGTATTCTGGTGATCCGCACACCGGTCGCATGTTGGATCGCGTTCATAATCGCCGGCGCGGTCGGGATCAGCGCGTGCTCGCCAACGCCCTTGGCACCGAACGGCCCGAGCGGCTCCGCCTTCTCCACGAGAAGCACTTCCACCTCGGGCACGTCGCCGACCGTGGCGATCAGGTAATCGTGCAGATTCTCGGTCCGTCCGGGGATGAACTCCTCCATGAGCGCCAGGCCCAGCCCCTGCGCCACGCCACCGATGATCTGGCCCTCGACCAGCTGGGGGTTGATGGCCCGGCCGACATCGTAGGCGGCGACGATCCGCTCGACCTTGACCGTGCCGAGCTCGATGTCGACCGCGACCTGCGCGATCTGCGCACCAAAGCCGTAAGAGGCGTAGGGCGAGCCCCGATTATCCACGACTGGTGTCGCCGGCGGATCGAAGGTCGCGCGCGCGTCGAGCGCCACCTCCGGGCCGCAGCCTTCGACGGGCGGCAGCAGCGCCAGGTCGATCCGGCGCTCGTGCCCGCCCTCGACCACCCGCACAGAGCCGGGGCCGGGCTCGATCCGCGCGTCGCTGCCGGCATTGGCCAGCCTGAGAAGCTGGCCGCGCAGTGCTTCGCCGGCGAGCTGGGTTGCCCGGCCGGAGACGAAGGTCTGGCGCGAGGCGGACGTCTTGCCGCAATCGAGCGTGAGATCGGTATCCGCCGAAGAGCTGTCGATGGCGTCGAGCGGCACGCCCAGCGCATCCGCCAGGATCTGCGCCATGATGGTGTTCGAGCCCTGGCCGATGTCCTGCACCCCGTTCCAGAACATGATCCGGCCATCGCGGAGCAGGCTCACACGCTGGCTAGACGGGTTGCTCATCCCCGTATTGCCACAGCCGTACCAGACACTGGCGATACCGACGCCGCGCCGCACGGGGCCGCTGCCTCGCTCGGCCGCCCGCAACTCGCGCCAGCGTGGCCGCAGGGTCTCCAGGCACTCGACGATGCCGACACTCTCGAGCACCTGCCCGGTGGCGGTGGCGTCGCCGGGCCGCAGTGCATTCAGCAGCCGGAACTCGAGCGGGTCGATGCCGAGCTTCGAAGCCAGCTCGTCATAAGCCTGCTCGACCGCCAGCAGGGTCTGCGGCACGCCGAAGCCGCGGAATGCGCCGCTCGGCGGCGCGTTCGTCAGGATCGCCCGCGACCGTGCCCGGAGATCGGCGACCCGGTAGGGGCCGGAGGCATGGATCGGCACGCGCCCCGCCACGGTGGGGCCCCAGGAAGCATAAGCGCCGGTGTCGAAGTCGCCTTCGAAGTCGAGCGCCGTGATCCGCCCGGTGGCGTCCGCACCGGCCCGAGCGGTGATCGCGGCCGGATGCCGCTTGGTGGTCGAGGCCATGCTCTCGATGCGGCTGTAAGTGCAGGCCACCGGTCGATCGAGCTGCCAGGCGGCGATCGCGAGGAGCGGCTGAACCGCCACGTCCAGCTTGCCGCCGAAGCCGCCGCCGCAGGCCGTGGGCAGGATCCTGACCTGCTCCGGCGCCACACCCAGGACGTTCGCCACCTCGTCCCGGTCCATGTAGGGGCTCTGGGTCGAGACGGTGAGCTCGAGGCGATCACCCTTGCGGACAGCCCAGCCGGCCTCGGGCTCGACATAGGCGTGCTCGACGAAACTGGTCTCAATGGCGATCTCGGCCGTGACGGCAGCCGCCGCCAGCCCCGCCGCGGCGTCGCCCGTCTCGAGCAGGCCCTCGGTCAGCACATTGTCCGGCCGGTCCCCGTGCAGCGCCGGCGCATTCCCGGCCCGGGCGGCGGCGAAGCTCACGGGCTCGAGCGGCTCCCAGGCAACCGGCAGATCGACGTCGCGGATTCGCGCAACCGCCGCTGCCGGACCAACGAGAGCGAGCACCGCCTCGCCCCGAAAGCGCACATGGCCCACGGCGAGCACGGGCTGGTCCTTGCGGTCCGGAAAGATGGCAAACCCGTTGACCCCCGGCACATCGGCCGCCGTCAGCACCCGCACGCCATGCCGCCGCTCGACCGCGGCGAGATCGCCGAGGCTGAAACGGGCCCGCACGTGCGGCGAGCGCACCACTCGCAGCCGCCAGGCGTCGGCTGGCACGCCGTCCGCGCCGAAGCGCTCGCCGCCCCCGGCCCTGGCCCGGCCATCAAGCCTCGCAATCCGGGCACCCACGACCGGTCCGGATGGCCGCCCGGCCGGGGCTTGCGGTGCCAGTGCCTTGGCGACGGCCGCCACGATCTGCCGGTAGCCGGTACAGCGGCAGAGAACGCCACCCAGCGCCTCCTCGATCTCGCTCCGGCCGGGCTGCTCGCGCCGGCCGAGAAGATCCGCTGCCGCCATCAGCATGCCGGGTGTACAGATCCCGCACTGCACGGCCCCGCCGTCGACGAAGGCCTCCTGCAGCCGGTGAAAGCGTGGGTCGGCGGCGAGCCCCTCGATGCTGGTCACCGCGCGGCCTTCGACCTGACCGAGCGGCACGAGGCAGGCGCAGGCCTGACGGCCGTCGATCAGCACCGTGCAGGCACCGCAATCGCCCGCATCGCAGCCGACCTTGGTGCCGGTCAGGCCGAGGTGCTCGCGAAGCACGCGGCTCAGCCGGGTCGCCGGCGGTGCCTCCACCACCACGGGCCGGCCATTCAGCCGGAAGCCGGTGCCGACTTCGACCGGTGCGAGGGCGTTCATGCCGCCACCTGCAGCCGCTCGCCGCCGAGCGCCCGGCGCAGCAGGACGAATGCGGCGTGGCGGCGGTAGGCGCCGCTGGCACGAACGTCGTCAATGGGCGCCAGCATCGAGAGATCCGCGGGCTCGACCGCAGCCGCTGCGGCATCGGGCGTCAGGCCAAGGAGTCGCTCCTCCAGCCTGAACAGGCGCACGGCCACCGGCGAGCAGGCCCCGACCGCAAGCCGCAGTTCCGCTATCCTTCCACTCCCGTCGAGCACCACCGTCATCGCCACCATGGCGATCGAGATGACGAGGTAGCACCGGGCGCCGAGCTTGAGGAAGACCGACCGCGCTGCCGTAGGCGGCTTCGGTACGACGATGTGGGTGAGGAGCTCATCCGGTGCGCGTGCGGTACGCCGGTTGCCGAGTAGGAGTGCATCGAGCGGCAGCTCACGGGTGCCCCGCACGCTCGCCAGGCGGACGCGGGCATCGAGCGCCAGGAGCGGCGGCACGCCATCGGCCGCAGGCGACGCGTTGCAAAGATTGCCGGCGAGCGTGCCGCGATTCTGGATCTGCATGCCGCCGACGTCGCGCGCGGCCTGACGCACCGCATCGAACCAGGGCGGGAGCCGGGTGTGCAGGGCATCGGTCCAGGTGACGAGGGCACCGATCTCGACCCTGTCCGCCATGTCCTCGATGCGGCCGAGCGTGTGCAGGGCGGAAAGGTCCAGGAGGTCGGCGGCTTCAGGCGTGTCGAGCGGCGGCTCACCCCAGGCACTTCGTGCAGCGTCGGCGGGAAACACATCGGTGCCGCCGGCGAGGGGCACGACCGTTCCCGCCGCCAGGAGGCGAAGCGCCGTGTCGAGATCCTCGGGGCGGTGATAGGTTCCCATGCGCGCTGGCTCGGCTACCCTCTCCCACGGCTCGGGACATCGCCCGAATTCATGTGTGATGGAACAAACTCGGGCCGGGCGACCGTTCTGTCAAGCGCGCGTGCGACCCGGTCTGGCTAACCGATCTCCCACGTCGTCCGGCCGCTCACCTGCCGCTGCAGATCCGCGAGCTCCGGCTTGCGCGCCGGGGCCGCAGCGCTGAAGGCCGCGTCGTAGCTCGGCGCCTCGACGGCGAAGATGACGCCGAGTGCCGTCGGCACCTCGAGCCGCACCAGCATCTGCGCCAGCATCGGGTTGGTCTCGTCATGGATGAGCGCCGCCTCGGCACCGAGCCCGTCCACGCCGACCTCGAAGATCTCGAGCGCAAACCGTTCGGGCACCAGGCGCACACCCTTGGTGCCGCCGGCGAAGAGGAGCGGCTCGCCGTGCCGGCACCAGAGCTGGTGCTCGGCCGCGGTCGCCTTGTTCGTCACGGCATCGAAGGCGCCATCGTTGTAGACGATGCAGTTCTGCAGGATCTCGACGAAGCTCGTGCCGGCGTGGCCATGCGCGCGGGTCAGCACCTCGACCATGGGCCCCTGCACCACGTCGGCCACCCGGGCTACGAAGCGCGCCCCGGCGCCGAGCGCGAAGGCCCCGGCATTGACCGGCGAATCGAGCGTGCCGCCGGGCGATGACGGGCTCACCGTCCCGTGCGGGCTGGTCGGCGAGGCCTGCCCCTTGGTCAGGCCGTAGACCTCGTTGTTGAACAGCAGATAGACGAGATCGACGTTGCGGCGCAGCAGGTGCAGGAGGTGGTTGCCGCCGATCGACAGGCTGTCGCCATCGCCCGAGACGACCCAGATGTCGAGCTCCGGGTTGGCCAGCTTGACGCCCGTGGCGATCGCCGCCGCCCGGCCATGGATCGTGTGGAAGCCGTAGGACTCCACGTAATAAGGAAAACGCGCGGCGCAGCCGATGCCGGAGATGAAGACGGTGCGGTCGGGGTCGGCCTGCAGATCCGCCAGGGTCTTCTGCACGGCCTTCAGGATGGCATAGTCGCCGCAGCCGGGACACCAGCGGACCTCCTGGTCGCTGGCCCAGTCCTTGGGCGTCAGTCCCTTGGGCTCGCGTTCGAGCACGGTAGCCATCGTATCAGGCCTCCAGCAGCGTCTTGACGCGGGTTTCGATCTCGGCGGCGGTGAAGGGCTTGCCGGAGACCTTGGTCAGGCTCTCCACCCGGCAGCCATAGACCCCCTGCACGAGGAAGTTGAGCTGCCCGGCATTCAGCTCCGGCACCAGCACGCGATCGAAGCCGGCAAGAATGTCGCCCAGATTGGCCGGCAGCGGCCAGATGTGGCGAAGATGCGCGTGGGCCACGGCAGCGCCGCCCGCCCGCAGGCGGTCGACAGCACTCTGGATGGCACCGAAGGTCGAGCCCCAGCCGAGAATCAGCACCCGGTCGCCTGGCCCGCCGGCGACGAAGTCCTGCTCCGGGATGTCACGGGCGATCCCCAGGATCTTCGCACGGCGGAAATCCGTCATCTTCTGGTGGTTGGCGGGGTCGTAGGAGATAGCCCCGGTCGGATGAGCCCGCTCGATGCCGCCGATGCGATGCCGGAGCCCGGGCGTGCCGGGCGGTACCCAGGCCCGGGCCAGGGTTTCCGGATCGCGGGCATAGGGCTTGAACCCCTCCACCTCCGCCCCCTGCTGCACCGGGAAGGGCTCGAGCGCGGCAAGGTCCGGAATCAGCCAGGGCTCGCTCGCATTGGCGAGGAACCCATCGGTCAGGAGCATCACCGGCGTCATGTAACGGGTGGCGAGCCGGACCGCCTCGATCGCCACCGGAAAGCAGTCGCCGGGCGTCGATGCCGCCAGGACGACAATCGGCGAGTCGGCATTGCGACCGAGCACCGCCTGGAAGAGGTCCGACTGCTCGGTCTTGGTCGGCAGGCCGGTCGAGGGTCCGCCGCGCTGCGCGTCGATCACGACAAGGGGCAGCTCGGTGGCGATGGCGAGCCCAAGGGCCTCCATCTTCAACGCAATCCCCGGCCCCGAGCTGCCGGTGACGCCGAGCTGGCCGGCATAGGAGGCGCCGACCGCGGCACAGATGGCCGCGATCTCGTCCTCGGCCTGGAAGGTGCGCACGCCGAAGGCGCCGAGCCGGGCGAGCATGTGCAGCATGCTCGAGGCCGGGGTGATCGGGTAGGAGCCGTAGAAAAGATCGATGCCGGAGAGCCGCGCCGCGGCAACCAGACCGTAGCAGAGCGCCTCGACACCGGTCACCGTCCGGTAGCGTCCGGCCGGGAGGGGGGCGCTGTGCCCCTTCGCCAGCACCTCCGGCAGACGCGGCAGCTCGGCCGTCTCACCGTAGGCGTGGCCCGCATCGAGTGCCGCGAGGTTGGCGTCGCGAACCAGCGGCTCGGCGGCGAACCTGTCGCGAATCCAGTCCTGGGTAGCGCTGCGCCGGCGCCCGGTCAGCCAGAGCACCAGCCCGAGCGTCCAGAAATTGCGTGCCCGGTTGGCATCGCGATTGCCGACACCCAGCGGCTTGACGGCGGCCTGGGTCAGCTTGGTGATGTCGATCTCGAGGCGGCGATAGCCATCGAGGCCGTCGCCCTCGCGAGGGTCACTGGCGTAGCTGGCCTTCCTCAGATTGCGATCGACGAAGGCCGCCGTGTCGAGAATCAGCGTGCCGCCCTGCCGAAGATCCTCGATATTGGTCTTCAGGGCCGCGGGGTTGAGGGCAACCAGCACATCGAGCTGGTCGCCGGGCGTGCGCACGCGCCGGCCGCCGAACTGGATCTGAAAGGCGGAAACGCCGAAGGTCGTGCCCACCGGTGCCCGAATCTCGGCCGGGAAATCCGGGAAGGTGGCGAGGTCGGCGCCATCGAGCGCGGCCTCCTGGGTGAACCGGCTGCCAGTGAGCTGCATGCCGTCGCCACTGTCGCCGGCGAAGCGGACAACCAGGGAGTCAGGTGCCGCGGCTCCGACGAGATGGCTGATCTCGTTCATCAGAAGCCCCCTTACGAGCGGCAAAGCCGCCCGGCAAATCGTATGAACACCTACAATAGCCCCTGTTCAGGCCGTCGCAAGGCGATTGCGCATGGCGATGACGCCCGCTCACGAAACTGTCAAGCTATCCGGTCCCTCCCGCTCAAGCGAGCTTCGCGAGCAGCCCCAGGAACTGGCGTCGTTCCCGCGCCGTCAGTGGTGCGAGGGTCGCTTCGCTGATCGCCCGCCCCTCCTCCTTCAGCCGTTCGGCCAGCGCGGCGCCCGCCTCGGTCAGCGACAGAAACTTGCGCCGCCGATCCTCGGGGCTGGGCTGGCGCATCACCAGTCGGCGCCGCAGGAGACGCAGGATCACGCCCTGGGCCGTGTTCGGGTCCATCGCGGTGAGCCGGCCCAGATGGTTCTGCGACAGGGGACCGGCGGCCTGCAGCTTCATCAGCACCGCGAACTGCAGCGGTGTCAGGTCGAAGTCGGCGAAGTGCCGGGCGAACAGCGCCGTATGTCGCTGATTGGCCCGCCGCAGGAGATGCCCGACCTGTTGCTCGAGCACATATTCGTCGTCCGCGTTTTCCATGCGTCGGCTCAGTTGCGTGCGCGCGTGACCGCGAAGACGGCGCTCGCCATCATCAGGGCGGCGCTGACCAGCATGCCGATGGCCATCGGGTAGGGGGAGCCGCTCTGGATGGAGCCAATGATCTGGGCCACCAGAGCGGCCGTGCCCATCTGCAGAAAGCCGGCGAGGCCGGAGGCGGCACCGGCCAGATCGGGGCGCAGGCTGATCACCGCCGCGAGGCTGTTCGGCATGGACAGGCCCTGGGTGAAGGCGATCAGCATCATCGGCAGGAAGAGCGCCCAGGGCGTCACGTAGACCGCCGGCACCAGGAGAACCAGCACGCATGCCCCGAACAGCGTCCCGGTGCTGCCGCCGAGCACCATGCGATCGATGCCGACCCGGCGGCTGAGCCTGGCGGTCGTGAAATTGCCGGCCATGAAGGCTGCCGAGACGACGATGAACATCAGCCCGTATTCCGAAGGTGGACGCTCGAGCACGATGATCATCACGTAGGGCGCCGCGGCCAGGAAGCTGAAGAAGACCGCCATCGAGAAGCCGCCCTGGAACGCGAAGCCGAGGAACGCTGGCATGCGGACCAGCGTGGCGAAATCGCCGAGCATGGCACCGAACGTGGTCGGCCGCCCGTGTGGCACGAGCGTCTCGGGCAGTTGGCCGCGCACGGCGATCAGCACGAGCACGCCGAGGGCACCGCCGAGCAGGAAGACGGCCGACCAGTCGAAAAGGTCGGTGAGCACGCCGCCGATCGCCGGGGCGAGCATCGGCGCCACCACCATCGCCATGGTGATATAGGCAATGGCCGAGGCCGACTTCTCGCGATCGTAGAGGTCGCGGACGATGGCACGGCCGAGCACCATGCCGGCGCAACCCCCGGCGGCCTGCACGACGCGGCCGAAGATCAGGAGCCCGATCGAGTTCGCGAAGGCGCAGATCAGGCTGCCGACCAGGAAGATGACAAGGCCGGAGAGAAGGGCGGGCCGCCGCCCCAGCCGATCCGAGAGAGGGCCATAGATCAGCGTCGCCACGGCCATTGCCAGGGCGGATAGCGAGAAGGCGAGCTGTGCGGTGGCGGCGGAGACGGCAAAGCCGGTCTGGATTGCCGGCAGGGCGGGCAGGAAGATCTGCATCGAGAACGGGCCGATTGCGGTCGCCACGACCAGAATCAGGAGGAGCCGCCACTCCTCGATCCTTGTCCCGTCAGCCAACGCTACTGACGTGCGGCTCGACATCCCAACCCTCTCCCATGCTCGCGCAGCGGCAATGCCGCACCCTGGAATTGTCCCATCGGCACTCGCCGGCAATGGCCGGCTATGCTATCGACCCGGGGGTACGACCGGCGGCCGGCGCTCGACGCGCCGACCGCGTCTCGCGCCGGAGCCCGCCTTGCCGCAAACCGACCGACCGCCTTTGACCATCTGTCTCGCCAATCCGCGCGGCTTCTGCGCCGGGGTGGACCGGGCCATCGCCATCGTCAAGGAGGCGTTGCGGAAGAACGGCCCGCCAATCTACGTCCGTCACGAGATCGTGCACAACCGCCATGTCGTCGAGGAGCTGCGTGGCCTGGGTGCAGTCTTCGTCGACGAGCTCGACGAGGTGCCGGAGGACGCGGTGGTTGTCTTCTCGGCGCACGGGGTGCCGAAGCGGGTGCCGGCCGAGGCGCGTCGTCGCCGGCTGATCTTCGCGGATGCGACCTGCCCCCTGGTCAGCAAGGTCCACCGCGAGGTCGAACGCCACCACGCAGGCGGGCGGACGGTCCTCCTCGTCGGGCATGCCGGCCATCCCGAGGTTGAAGGTACCATGGGCCAGGTGGCCGATGGCGCCGTCCGCCTGGTCGAGACGGTTGCCGATGCCGAGAAGGTGACGGTGCCCGATCCCCAGAAGGTCGCCTACGCCACGCAGACGACGCTGTCGCTGACCGACACGGCGGCCATCGTGGCGGTGCTGCGCAGGCGGTTCCCGGCGATCGCCGGACCGCGCAGCGAGGACATCTGCTACGCCACGACGAATCGCCAGGAAGCGGTGGCGGCGATCGCACCGGGTGCCGACCTCGTGCTGGTCGTCGGAGCACCCAACTCCTCGAACTCCGTCCGACTGGTCGAGGTGGCAAAGCAGAACGGCTGCGCCAGGGCACAGCTCATCCAGTCCGCCGCCGACATCGACTGGCAGGACATGGCCGGGGTGGCCGCGGTCGGACTGACTGCCGGAGCCTCGGCGCCGGAGGTCCTCGTCGAGCAGGTGATCGACGCCTTCCGGGCACGCTACGAGGTCACGGTGACAAACATGAGCATCACCGACGAGAACGTCTCCTTCCGCGTCCCGCCGATCCCCGAGCGTCGCCTGCGCACCGCTTCCTGAAGTCGGTCGCGCGAACTGCCTCCGTGCCGCGTGACAAGCCGGGCACGGATCGGCATAAGGCGCGGGTTGCAAGCGACCTGACTGGTGATGGATGGCGGTTTACACCTCGGTTCCGATGCCGGCCCTCGAGGCGCTGCTGGCGCAATACGGCATCGGCGAGGCCAGAACCCTCGAACCCATCGCCGAAGGCGTCGAGAACTCGAACTTCCGCCTCGAGACGACGACCGGCCGCTACATCCTGACGATCTACGAGAAGCGCGTCGATCCGGCCGACCTGCCCTTCTTCCTGACGCTCATGGACCATCTGGCGAAACACGGCATCGCCTGCCCGGTACCGATCCACGACCGTCATGGCCGCAGCCTGCAGCGCCTGTGCGGCAAGCCGGCAGCCATTGTGAGCTTCCTCGACGGCCGCTCGCCGAAGCGCATCGACGCGGCGCGCTGCGCGGCCCTCGGCGCCACCCTGGCAGGCCTTCACCAGGCAGTCGGCGATTTTGCCGGCTACCGTCAGAACGCGCTTTCGGTCACGAACTGGCGCCCGCTTTTCGAGGCCTGCCGGCAGAGCCCCACCCCGCCATCGACGGAGCTCGTCGACACGATCGGGCAAGCGCTCGACGATCTCGAGCGCAACTGGCCGCAGGCCCTGCCTTCAGGGGTGATCCACGCCGATCTCTTTCCCGACAATGTCTTTTTCGACGGCGACAGCGTCACTGGCGTCATCGACTTCTACTTCGCCTGCAGCGACCGCTTCGCCTACGACGTCGCCATCTGCATGAATGCCTGGTGCTTCGAGGGTCGAGCCGAGTTCAACCTCACCAAATCGCGCGCTCTGCTCGCCGGGTATCAGGCCGTGCGCCCGCTTGAGCCGGCGGAGATCGAGGCACTGCCGGTGCTCTGCCGTGGAGCCGCCACGCGTTTTCTCCTCACCCGCCTGTTCGACTGGCTGAACCAGGTCGACGGTGCCCTGGTCAAGCCGAAGGATCCCATGGAATACGCCCACAAGCTCGCCTTCCATCGTCGCGTCGAGGAGCCGGGCGCCTATGGCCTCGACTGACGCCCTGCGGGCCGAGCCACTGTCCGGGACCGACGTCGTCGAGATTCATACCGATGGGGGCTGCAGCGGCAATCCCGGCCCCGGCGGCTGGGGTGCGGTGCTGCGCTGGCGCGAGCACGAGCGCGAGCTTTCGGGCTTCGAGCCGGCAACGACCAACAACCGCATGGAGTTGATGGCCGCGATCCAGGCGCTGGAGAGCCTGAAGCGGCCGATGCGGGTGCGGCTGGTGACCGACAGCGCCTACCTGCGCAAAGGCATCACCGTGTGGCTCGCCGGCTGGAAGGCCAAGGGCTGGAAGACCGCGGACAAGAAGCCCGTGAAGAACGTCGACCTCTGGCAGCGGCTGGAGGCCGCGGCCGAGCGGCACGACATCGAGTGGGCATGGACGAAGGGCCATGCCGGCGACCCGCTCAACGAGCGGGCCGACGGCCTGGCCACGGCGGCCATCAGGGCGGCGAAAGCCGACCGCTGAAGCCGCTCAGAGCTTCGCCAGGATGTGGTCGGCGCCGGAGACCTCCATCATCGGCGGCGCTTCCTCGACCGCGAGGGTCGTGACCACGCCGTCATCGACCACCATGGCATAGCGCTTGGAGCGTGTTCCGAGCTTGAATCCGCTGCCATCGAAATCGAGGCCGATAGCCTTGGTGAACTCCGCGTTGCCGTCGGACAGCATGACGATCTTGTCGGCCACGCCCGTGGCCTTCGCCCACTCGCCCATCACGAAGGGATCGTTGACCGCGATGCAGGCGATGGTGTCGACACCCTTCGCCTTCAGCGCATCGTGGTGCTGCAGGTAGCTCGGCACGTGCTTGGCGTGGCAGGTCGGCGTGAAGGCACCCGGCACGGCGAACAGCACGACCTTCTTGCCCGCACAGAGCTCGCTCGTCGTCACGTCCGTGATGTCACCGGCGTTATTGCGCTTGAAGGTCGCGTCGGGCAACCGGTCACCGGTCTTGATCGTCATGAGGCCTCTCTCGTTCATTGCTATGCTTCAAAGAGTAGGATTGCCGGCTCCGGCTCTCTTGTTGCGCCGGCAGCGACCCGTTATCTCTTAGTGATGCAAACCGACGACGCCAACGACAACCATCTCGCCGGCATGCTGCTCGTCGCCATGCCCGGCATGCCGGATCCGCGCTTCGACCGCTCGGTGATCTATCTCTGCGCCCACTCGAGCGAGGGTGCGATGGGCATCGTGGTCAACCAGATCGCCGAGAACGTCGAGTTCAGCGCGATCGTCGAGCAGCTCGGCATCGAGCCCACACCCGACGCGGCGAGCCTCAAGGTGCATGTGGGCGGGCCGGTCGAGAGCAGCCGCGGATTCGTCCTGCATACCCAGGACTACGTGCACGAGAACACCCTTCTGATCGACGCCGAGTTCGCCCTGACCGCGACAGTGGACGTGCTCAAGGCGATCGCCGGCGGCACCGGCCCCCGGCAGCGGGTGTTCGCGCTCGGCTATGCCGGCTGGGCGGCGGGCCAGCTCGACGCCGAGATCCAGAAGAACGGCTGGCTCATTGCCCCGCCCGACGAGCGCATCGTCTTCGAGCTCGACGACACGGAGAAATGGACGGGCGCCCTCGCCAAGATCGGCGTCGACCCGTCACTGCTTTCCTCCACGGCCGGCCACGCCTGAAGCCCGCGGGGCGCGCTCCTCAGGCTGACGGGATGGTCGCTGCGGCGGCCTCGGCCGTGCGCGTCGCCTCCATGCCGCGAATGGCCTTCTGCAGCTTCTCGAAGGCACGCACCTCGATCTGCCGCACCCGCTCGCGGCTGATGCCGTACTGACCGCTCAGATCCTCGAGCGTGGTCGGATTTTCCTTCAGCCGCCGTTCGGTCAGGATGTGCTTCTCGCGGTCGTTCAGCACATGCATGGCGCTCGTCAGCATCTCGCGTCGGTGATCGAGCTCGTCGTCCTCCGCCAGCATCGCATCCTGGGTCGCCCGGTCGTCGACGAGCCAGTCCTGCCACTCCATGTCGCTCTCGGCGCGCAGGGTGGCGTTGAGCGAATGATCCGGCCCCTCGAGGCGCCGGTTCATGTCGATGACGTCCTGCTCGGTGACCGCCAGCGTGTCGGCGATCTTCTTCACCGCCTCGGGGCTCAGGTCACCCTCCTCGATCGCCTGCATCTGGCTCTTCAGCCGCCGCAGGTTGAAGAAGAGCTTCTTCTGCGCCGCCGTGGTGCCAAGCTTCACGAGTGACCAGGAGTGCAGGATATACTCCTGGATGGCCGCGCGGATCCACCACATGGCATAGGTCGCAAGGCGGAACCCGCGCTCCGGCTCGAAGCGCTTGACCGCCTGCATGAGGCCGACATTGCCTTCCGAGATGATCTCGTTCATCGGCAGGCCGTAGCCGCGATAGCCCATGGCGATCTTGGCGACGAGGCGCAGATGGCTCGTCACCAGCGTGTGCGCCGCGGCCACGTCGTCGTTCTCGCGCCACCGCTTGGCGAGCATGTATTCCTGCTCCGGCTCCAGCATCGGAAACCGGCGGATCTCCTCGAGATAACGCGAGAGTCCGCTGCCCTCGAGGGGAACTGTGGGAAGACTGGCCATGGATGACGTTCCGTTAGTTCAAGCTCACCGGATCACGTTCCGGCTATCGGTTCCCGGCTGCCACGCGATCATCCGAACCCTTAACATCGACACGACTGATTCGTTGCATGAAAATTCGGTGAGCTCGGTACGAATGCCACAACCACTAAAACTATGCCCGAGCGAGGGCAAGAAGTCGATCAAATATGGCCGGCGGCGGCGATTCGAAGCGCATCCGCTCGCCCGTCCGGGGATGCGTGAATCCGAGCACCCGGGCATGCAGCGCCACGCGATCCAGGACTTCGATCTCCTCGCGCAAGGGTGCCGGCAGCTCCCGGCGGCGGCGCGACCGGTAGAGCCGGTCGCCGAGCAGCGGATGACCGAGGCTCGAGATATGAACCCTGATCTGGTGCGTCCGGCCCGTCTCGAGCGCCAGCTCCAGCCGTGCAGCCAGCGTCCCGCCCGCCTCCAGCACCCGGAAACGGGTCACCGCCCGCTTGCCGCCACGCACGATCGCCATGCGCTTGCGATCGACCGGATGGCGGCCGATCGGCTGGTCGATCGTGCCGGTAGCCGGGCTCGGCAGACCGTGAACCACGGCCTCGTAGAACCGGTCGACGCTGTGCACCGTGAACTGGCCGGCGAGGCCCTGGTGCACCCGGTCGTGCTTGGCGACGACGAGCAGGCCGCTCACGTCCTTGTCGATCCGATGGACGATCCCCGGCCGCTCGACCCCGCCGATTCCCGATAGGCTCGTGCCGCAGTGCCCGAGCAGTGCGTGGACCAGGGTGCCGCGGTCGTGCCCGGCGGAGGGATGGACGACGAGCCCGGCCGGCTTGTCGACGACGAGCAGATCGTCGTCCTCATAGACCACGTCGAGCGGCCGATCCTCGGCGACGAGATCCGACGGCGCCGGTGGCGGCACCACCAGCCGGTAGCACTCGCCCTGTTTGACCCGCCGCTTGCCCTCGGTTACCACCGCGTCGCCGACGGTCAGGTGCCCATCCCGCAGCAGTGCCTGCAACCGGGAACGCGACAGATCCTCCAGCCGCTCGGCCAGCACCGCGTCGACACGGCGGCCGGCCTCGCCATCGGTGATCTCGACCAGCGCCGGCTCAGCCATGCGACAAGCGGACCGCAGCCAGCGGCGGACAGGTGATGGAACGGTATCTCGGCATCATCAAGCTCTTCAACATCGTGGCGGGCGTGATCATCGTGCTCGGCGTCGTGGCCCTGGTCTGGCTCATGGTCCAGCGCGGCAGCAGCGACCGGTCGGTGGTCGACAGCGGCAGCATCGTCCTGCCTGCCGGATTTCGCGTGATCGAGATGAGCGCCACCGCCGACTTCGTCTTCCTGCTACTCGGCGACGACGCGGACGCCCTGCTGCTGCTGCGTCTCGATCCAAAGGACCCGGCGTCGAGCGCCAGCTTCGTCGTCGAGACCGCACGTCCTTGAGCCGACGCCAGCAACGATCCGCCCGCGCCTTTGAAATCGCCATTCAGGAGCTCGGATTCAAGGGCGATGGCACGGTGGTGCTCGACGGTGAACGGCTGCTGGTGCCGGGGGCGCTGCCGGGCGAACGCTGGCAGGTGCGCCGCAGCGCACGCCGCGGCTGGCTCGAGCCTGTGGCCTGCCTCACCGCCAGCACCGGGCGGGAACCGCCCGTGTGCCAGCACTTCGGGAGCTGCGGCGGCTGCACGCTGCAGCACCTCCCGCCCGACGCCTATGCCGCACTGAAGCGGCGACACGTCGAGGGCGCGCTACGCGCCCGGCACATCGAGGCACCGGCGCCGATCGCCGTGCACCGGAGCCCCCTCGGCAGCCGCCGCCGGCTTCGGCTCGGCTTCGACAAGGGCGGAAGACTCGGCTTTCGCCGGCGTCACGGCAGCACCATCGTGCCGATCGAGACCTGTCCGATCGCCCTGCCCGGCCTCGTGGCACTCTTCGCGCCTATCCGCCAACTCCTGCGCCGCCTCGGCTGTGCCCGGCAGGGCGGCGAGGCGACGCTGACCGCACTCGATGCCGGACCAGAGATCCTGCTGCATCTGGCGGCAGAGCCGGGCCTGGCCGATCGCGAGGCGCTGGCGGCTTTCGCCGAGAACGAGAACCTCGTCCGCCTGGCGATTGCCGTCGAGGGCGCCGAGCCGGAGCCCGTTGCCACCCGCATGGCCACCCTCCTCACCATAGGCGGCCTGCCGGTTTCCCTGCCGCCGGCGGCCTTCCTGCAGGCCACGGCGGAAGGCGAGGCGTGCCTGCAGGCCTTCGTCGTGCACCATCTGGAAGATGCCCGTCGCGTCGTCGACCTCTTTGCCGGGGTGGGCACGCTCGGCCTGCCGCTGGCCGAGCGGGGTGTCGGCATCCGGGCCTTCGACGCCGCGCCCGAGCTCGTCGCCGCCTGCCGCCATCCACGCATAACGGCAAACTGTCGCAACCTCTTCCAGGCACCGCTCGCCGCGAGCGAGCTCGAGGGCTCCGACGCCGTCATCCTCGATCCGCCGCGCGCCGGTGCCGAGGCGCAGATGCCCGAGCTGGCCACGTCGGGCGTCGACCGGATCGTCTATGTCTCCTGCGCGCCGGCAAGCTTCGCCCGCGATGCCGCCGCCCTCGTGGCCGGCGGTTATCGGCTCGCGGCGCTCGAGATCGTGGACCAGTTCGTCTACACGGCCGAGGTCGAGCTCGCCGCGTTCTTCACGCGGCATCCGAAAGGGGCTTGATCCGCACCGCGTGAGCTTCTACCTAGCAGCCATCGCTCGCGACCCCTTCGTCTAGCGGTCAGGACGTCAGCCTCTCACGCTGAAAACACGGGTTCGATTCCCGTAGGGGTCGCCATCACCCTCCCCGGGTGAAATTTTAGAGCGGACTTCCGCTACCTTCCGCCCCTACCTCAGTCCTCGTCGTCGGCCGCTTCCTCGGCCTCGTCCCGCTTCTTCTCAGCCAGGCGCACGAGGTGGATCGAGATCTCGTAGAGCGCCAGGATCGGCAGCCCCAGCCCGATCTGGCTGATGATGTCCGGCGGCGTGAGCAGGGCGGCGACGACGAAGACGCCGACCACGGCATATTTGCGGTTGCGGGCGAGGCCATCGGACGTGACGAGCCCGACCCGCCCCATGAGCGTCAGCGCCACCGGCAGCTGGAAGCAGAGGCCGAAGGCGAAGATCAGCTTCATCACGAGGTCGAGGTACTCGCCGACCCGCGCCTCGAGCTCGATCGGCAGCGATTCCGGCCCGCCGGCCGTCTCGAAGCTGACGAAGAACCGCCAGGCCAGCGGGAAGATCACGTAGTAGACCATCGCCCCGCCGAGGAAGAAGAGGACGGGGGTGGCCACGAGGAACGGCAGGAAGGCCTGCTTCTCGTTCCGGTACAGGCCGGGAGCGATGAAGAGATAGAGCTGGGTGGCGACGAACGGGAAGGTGATGAAGGCGCCGGCGAAGAAGGCGACCTTGAGGTAGGTGAAGAACGCCTCGGTCAGGCTCGTGTAGATCATCCGCCGGCCGGTCTGGCCCTCGTAGACGGCGGCGAGCGGGCGGACGAGAAAGGCGTAGATCTGCTCGGAGAAGAAGTAGCAGACGACGAAGCCGAGCAGGATCGCTGCGGCGCTGTACATGAGGCGGTTGCGCAGCTCGAGCAAATGGTCGAGCAGCGGCATTTCGCGGTCGTCGATGTCCTTGATCACGGCAGGGTTGGTCCGTTCGTGGCACTAGGAGCGGGGCGTGGTCGCCCCGTCCGAGAGGGTTGCCGCATCCTTGTCCGGCTCGGACGTCGCGGTGTCACCGGCCGCGACCGCGGCAGGCGCCGCCGGAGCCTCGATCTTCGGCTTGGCGGGTGCCGCCTTGCCGGCTGTGCTGCGCTTCGCCTTGCCCTCGACGTCGAACGCGCCCTCGAGCTCGCCCTTCGGGTCGACGGCATCGCTGATGGTCTTGCGGAGATCCATCTTGCCGGTCCGGTCGATGCTCTTCTTGATCTCGTCGAGTTCGGCCTCGCGCGCCATGTCGTCGATCGAGCGCTGGAAATCACGCGCCAGCGCCCGCGCCCGCCCCGTCCAGCGGCCGATCGTGCGGGCCACCTTGGGCAGGTCCTTCGGGCCGATGACGATAAGCGCCACCAGCATGATGACGGCCATTTCCGACCAGCCGAGATCGAACATGCGCGCCCTTCAGCCGCTATCGTGCCGCTCGGAGCCGCACCCTAGCTCTTGGCTGCCTCGTCCTTCGCCCGGTCCATCTTGATGTCGGGGCTGGTCGCCTCCTCGCTGAGCGCGCGCGGCGTCTGCTCTTCGTCGTCGTCCTTCATGCCCTTCTTGAAGTTCTTCACGCCCGATGCGACGTCGCCCATCACCTTCGGCAGCTTGCCCGCGCCGAACAGGATGAGGACGATCACAAGGATCAGGACAACCTGCCAAATACCGATACTCATGGGGAACCCTCTTGATGCCGCAGCCCAACTCCCGGAACCGGACTGGCACGTTCTGCGGATGTTGCCGCAGTCTGGCAAAAAAACCGGGGCGGCGCAATCAGGTCCCAGCACCCCCGGGGGGTGCCTCGCCATCGGTCCCGACACCCGACTCCGCGGGCGCATCATCCGCTGTCGCGCCATCACTTCCGGCTACCCGGAAGAGGCCTGCGGCCTCCAGCTCGTCCAGCCGCGGCAGGTCGTCGAGCGAGCCGAGCTGGAACTGGTCGAGGAAGCCCGGCGTGGTCACCCAGGTGACCGGCCGGCCCGGCACCTCGCGCCGCCCCTTGGGCCTGACCCAGCCGGCCTCGACGAGCTGGTCGAGCGTGCCGCGTGCCACCGGCACGCCACGCACCGCCTCGATCTCGGCACGGGTGACGGGCTGCTGGTAGGCGATGATCGCAAGGGTCTCCATCGCCGCCTTGGACAGCCGACGGCGGCGCGCCTCGACGCGCTCCAGATGCGGTGCCACGCTCGCGGCCGTGCGGAACGCCCACTGCCGGCCATGGCGCTCGAGCCGGATGCCGCGCGCCGCATAGTCACCGGCGAGCTCCTCGAGAATGGCCAGCACATGCCGGCCGTCCCTGACATGCGCCTGCAGCAGCGCCTCGTCGAGCGGCTCTCGGCTCTGGAAGAGCAGCGCCTCGACGACCAGCTTCGCGTCGATACCCTCGCCTTCGTCGCTCATCTGCGCCGGATCCGGATGGGACCGAAGGGTGCGGGCTGGTCGATCTCGATGGTGCCGCGCTTGGCCAGCTCCAGGCTCGCGACCAGCGACGCCGCCAGGGCCGAGCGCCCGAGAAAGACATCGGCGAGGCCGGGCGGCAGGAAGCCGGCGAGATCCTGCCAGTCGCGGCCGGTAAGGAGCCGCGACAGTCGCTCGAGCGCCGCCTCGACGCTCATCGCCTTGCGCGGCACCAGCCGGATGGTCTGCTGGCGCCGCCGCGCCATCACCCGGGCATAGGACTCCATCAGCCCGGCCAGATCGGCGCGCCAGTGATCCTCGTGGCGGACCGGGGCTGCTTCGGGCGCGCCACGCGCAAAGCGCGCCACGTCGAGCTCGGGGCGAAGCTCGAGCCAGGCGACGGCCCGGCGGATGGCATCGAGCTTGCGCAGCCTTGCAGCCAGCGCCTCGGCCATCGCGTCGACGTCCTCGTCCTCGCGCGCCTCCTTCGGCAGGAGCAGCTGCGACTTCATGAAGGCGAGCCAGGCCGCCATCACCAGGTACTCTGCCGCCAGCGAGAGCTCGCGCGCCCGCGCCTCCTCGAGATAGGCGAGGAACTGGTCGGCCAGCGCCAGGATCGAGATCCGCGAGAGATCGACCTTCTGCGCGCGGGCGAGCTCGAGAAGGAGATCCAGCGGCCCCTCGAAACCGTCGAGGTCGACGACGAAACGATCAGTCGAGAGATCGCTCATCAGCCCCATCCGGTGAGCAGCAGGACCAGCGAGTGAACGCCCTGCACGATGGGGAAGAGGATCGCCGCCAGCGGGTTGATGGCGAAGCCCAGCTCTCGGGCCAGGAGCGGCAGGACGAAGATGACGCCGAGCAGGATGAAGAGCCCGTAGCGCTCGGTCCGGGCGAACTTGATGGCCAGCGGAACCGGCAGGAGCCCGGTCAGCACCCGGCCGCCGTCGAGCGGCAGCAGCGGCAGCATGTTGAAGCATGCCAGCACGACATTGATGAGGAGCGCGTTATCGAGATTCTGCCAGATCCACTGGCCGATCTCGCTCTCTGACCCGACGAAGGCGTGCATCACAACCGCCACCGCCAGAGCCATCGCGATGTTGATTCCGGGTCCGGCCAGCGCCACCCAGATCATGTCCCGCTTGGGATTGTGCAGCCGGTGGAAGGCGACCGGCACGGGCTTGGCCCAGCCGAAGAGGAAGGGGGCACCGACAAGCAGCAGCAGGCCCGGCAGGATCAGCGTGCCGAAGGGATCGACATGCCGGACCGGGTTGAAGCTCAGCCGACCCAGCGACTTCGCCGTGTTATCGCCGAGCTTGTCGGCAGCCCAGGCGTGCGCCGCCTCGTGCATGGTGATCGCGATCACCACGGGCAGGAACCAGACCGAGAGCGTATGGCCGAGCGCGACGAGATCAGGCACGGCCGACCTCGGCGTCGAGCAACCCGGCGAGCGCCGTCACGAGTTCGTCGAGCGGCTCTCCCGCGGCAGGTCCCGGCCGCAAGGCCTGCAGGCGCGCCATCGTGTCAGGCGCCAGGTCCGGTGCCACCTGCAGCACGGCTTCGACCTCGGCCGCATCGCCATTGCAATGCAGCGCCAGATCGCAGCCGGCCGCCAAGGCGACGCTGGCGCGATCCTCGATCCGCCCGGAAAGCGCCTGCATGCTGAGATCGTCGCTCAGCAGCAGCCCCTTGAAGCCGATGGCACCCCGGATCACCTCGGCGATCACCCGGGGCGACTGGGTCGCGGGGCGATCGGGGTCGATCGCCGCAAAGACGATGTGCGCGGTCATGCCGAGCGGCAGGTCGGCCAGCGGCCGGAAAGCCTGCCAGTCGGTGGCGTCGAGGACCGCCCTGTCCGCCTCGACCCGCGGCAGCTCGAGATGGCTGTCACAAGTCGCCCTGCCATGGCCGGGCAGGTGCTTGATGACCGGCAGGACGCCGGCCGCCAGCAGCGTGTCGGCGGTGATGCGCCCGAGCGCCGCAACCAGCGCCGGGTCGGCAGCGAACGCCCGATCGCCGATCGCCCTGGTCGTCTCCGGCATCAGGAGATCGAGGCACGGCGCGCAGACGACGTCGATGCCGACCTCGCGCAGGATCGTCGCCATGGTTTTGGCCTGCAGGGCCGTGGCCGCCTCGCCGGCCGGCCGGTCGCACTCCGCCAGCCGGCCAAACGTGCGCGCCGGCCAGAGCTGCGGCCAATGCGGGGGGCCAAGACGCTGCACCCGGCCACCTTCCTGGTCGACCAGGATCGGCACCCAGCGGTCGGGGAACAGCGCGCGCAGTTCGTTGGTCAATGCCAGCAGCTGCGCCCGGCTCTCGCAGTTGCGCTTGAAGAGGATGAAGCCGGCGGGAGGATTTGCGACAATCAGCTGCCGCTCATGCGGCTCGAGGGCGGTTCCGGCAATCCCGACGACGGCGGCCTTGACCTCGTGCGTCCCCGCCGACGCCCTCAAGAAGTCGGCCCGACGATGAAGCAGTCGCTGCCGCCCTGCTGCAGCGACCGGCAGGCCCGATCCGCTGCCTCGCGGCTATCGAACGGGCCCGCCTGCAGGCGAAAGAAGGTGTTGCCGCCGACATCGGCCTGCTCGCCCCGGCTCCGCATGCCGCCGAGCACCGCCGGATGCTGCCGCTGCAGGTCCGACCAAGCCGCCGCGGCGGCTGCCCGATCGCGCACCGCCAGCAACTGCAGGCGGAAGCTCGAGGTCAGCTCGCCCGATGGGGGCGGCGCCGCAGCCACCTGCGTGCGGGGTGTCGGCGAGGCAGCCGGCGTGGCCGGTGCCGCGTTCGTGGTTCGGGCCGGCGCCGCGGCCGCGGGCGGCGCGGGCGCTGCCGGCTGGTTGGTCGCCGTGGCCGGGGCGGGAGCCGCTTCTGGCGCGGGTCGTTCCGGCGCCGCGGCAGCGCCGGTGCACTTGGCTCTGGCGGAGCCGTCGGCGTCGCTGGCGATGCCGGCTCCTCGACCGGCGCCGGCACAGGTGTCGGTTGCGCCGCCACTGGCTC